>NZ_JBFAIC010000029.1:0-126768 GCF_040654515.1 Dactylosporangium sp. NPDC050688 | reverse complement strand
GTCCGCTCCCCCGTTTTTGTTTTTTTCTGCCCGGTTTTTTTAAGTCGTGTCCTGGTCATCCAGACGACCAGGACACGACTTGGATCACCACGGCGGTCCGGCCGCTGGGCGGGGTCGCAGGCAGGGCTCAGTCGGTGCCGGCCTCCATGGCGGCGTGGTCGAGCAGCTCGTCGCCGGTGGCGACCACGCCGCGGGAGGCGATGGCCTCCGCGCCGCCCTCGGGCATGGTGCCGATGAGCTGCGTCGTCTGCTCCGGGGCGGCGACGAGCTGCCGGTGCTGGCTGCTGCCGACGATGCCGATGCGGGCGTACTGCTCCAGCTTGGCCCGCGAGTCGGCGATGTCCAGGTTGCGCATGGTGAGCTGGCCGATGCGGTCCAGCGGGCCGAACGCGGAGTCCTCGGTGCGCTCCATCGACAGCTTGTCCGGGTGGTAGCTCAGCGCCGGGCCGGAGGTGTTGAGCACGGAGTAGTCCTCGCCGCGCCGCAGCCGCAGGGTCACCTCGCCGGTGATCGCCGAGCCGACCCACCGCTGCAGCGACTCGCGCAGCATCAGGGCCTGCGGGTCCAGCCAGCGGCCCTCGTACAGCAGGCGGCCCAGGCGGCGGCCCTCGTTGTGGTACGCGGCGACGGTGTCCTCGTTGTGGATCGCGTTCACCAGGCGCTCGTACGCGGCGTGCAGCAGGGCCATGCCCGGCGCCTCGTAGATGCCGCGGCTCTTCGCCTCGATGATCCGGTTCTCGATCTGGTCGGACATGCCCAGGCCGTGCCGGCCGCCGATGGCGTTGGCCTCCAGGACCAGGTCGACGGCGGAGCCGAACTCCTTGCCGTTGATCGTGACCGGGCGGCCCTGCTCGAAGCCGACCGTGACGTCCTCGGTGACGATGTGGACCTCGGGGTCCCAGAACCGCACGCCCATGATCGGCTCGACGATCTCGATGCCGGTGTCGAGGCGCTCCAGGGTCTTCGCCTCGTGCGTCGCGCCCCAGATGTTGGCGTCGGTCGAGTACGCCTTCTCCACGCTGTCGCGGTACGGCAGGCCGTGCGTGAGCAGCCACTCCGACATCTCCTTGCGGCCGCCGAGCTCGGAGACGAACGCCGAGTCCAGCCACGGCTTGTAGATGCGCAGCGAGGGGTTGGCCAGAAGCCCGTACCGGTAGAAGCGCTCGATGTCGTTGCCCTTGAAGGTCGACCCGTCGCCCCACACCTGCACGCCGTCCTCGAGCATCGCGTGCACGAGCAGGGTGCCGGTGACGGCCCGCCCCAGCGGCGTGGTGTTGAAGTAGGCCCGGCCGCCGGAGCGGATGTGGAACGCCCCGCACGCGAGCGCCGCGAGGCCCTCCTCGACCAGCGCGGCCCGGCAGTCGACCAGGCGCGCCAGCTCGGCGCCGTAGGCGTCGGCGCGGCCGGGGACCGAGGCGATGTCCGGCTCGTCGTACTGCCCGATGTCGGCGGTGTACGTGCAGGGCACCGCGCCCTTCTCGCGCATCCACGCGACAGCTACCGACGTGTCCAGGCCACCGGAGAAGGCGATTCCGACACGTTCACCGACGGGCAGGGAGGTGAGCACCTTGGACATGCCGAAAGTATATGCATCCCACTGCATGATGATGCAACTTTCCGTGATCGGCGCCTCAACCGCACCCTGGCGAGGGCCCTCCCGACGGTGGAAGGGCCCATGTCCAGGGTCAGTAGCCGTAACGGTTCTTCAGGTGCCGCCACCAGTCACGCAGCATCCAGGCGTCGAACTCGGTGATCTGGGCCGCCGAGCCGGCCTTCATGATGAAGCCGCCCACGCCGGACGGGGTCCAGTCGTAGAAGTCGTCCAGGCCGAAGCTATGGCCGATCTCGTGCAGCAGGATGTGGATGTTGTCGGCGTTCACCGCGCCGACCATGTGCCCGGCCATCACGTCCATCCACTTCTTGAACTGCCGGGCCAGGGCGGCGTGGATCTGGTCGCGCAGCGCGGCGCTCACCGGGGCACTGGAGTCCCAGCGCACGCAGTAGTTGATGCTGCCCCGGTTGGCGAGCACCTGGTCCCACCCGTAGTTGCGGAAGCCGTAGAGATCCGAAAACTTTTCGGCGTGAAACTTACCGCCAGCGGGCCGTGATCAGCTCTTCCAGGGTGTCCAGCGGCAGCGGCCCGTGCGCGAGCACCTCGTGGTGGAAGGCCCGCTGGTCGTACGCCGGCCCCAGCGCCGCCCGCTCCCGCTCCCGCAGCTGGTCGATGCGCAGCCGCCCCAGCATGTACGCCAGCGCCTGCCCCGGCGTCGCGATGTACCGGTCGACCTCGTTGGCGATGTTGGTCTCCGTCAGCGCGGTGTTCTCCAGCATGTACGCGATGGCCCTCTCCCGCGACCAGCCGAAGTGGTGCATGCCCGTGTCCACCACCAGCCGGCACGCCCGCCACGCGTCGAATGACACCATGCCCAGCCGGCTCAGCTCCGACGTGTACAGCCCCATCTCGTCGCTCAGGCGCTCGGTGTACAGCCCCCAGCCCTCGCCGTGCGCGTCGAAGTACGTGAACCGGCGGAACCTCGGCAGGTCACCCCGCGACTGTGCGACGGCGATCTGCAGATGGTGCCCCGGCACGCTCTCGTGGAAGGCGAGCACCTCGTACTCGAACCGGGCCCGCAGCTGCGGCCGGAACGTGTTCACCACGTGCGCCCCGGGCCGCGACCCGTCCGCCGCCGGCGGCACGTAGTAGCCGAGCACCGCGTTCTCCGCCTCGGCCGCGTCCATCTCGCGCACCACGCACGGCGCGATGTCGTACCCCGCGAACCAGTCCGGCACCGCCTCCTCGGCCCGCCGCAGCGCCCCGGTCACCGTGTCGACGATCTCCCGGGCCGCCCCGAACCGCAGCTCCCGGTCGTCCCGCAGCCTCCGGATCACGCCGTCGGAGCTTCCGAACGCCCGCCCGCCCCGCTCGGCGAACTCCTCCCGCAGACCGGCGACCAGGTCCAGCCCGATCTGATGGATCTCCTCCGGCCCGAGTCCCGTCGTCGTGTACGCCCCGATCAGCGCCTTGTACCCCTCCGCCCCGCCGGGCACGTGACACAACCCGACCTGCTCACCACCGCGGGCGACCGGCAGGAGCTCCTCTTCGAGGGCGGTACGGAACCGGATCAACGCCGGCCGGAGTCCATCGGTGACCAGCTCGGCCGCGCGGGCGTTCCCCGCGACCCGTTGCAGCAGCGGGTCCCGCTCGACCGGCGTGGCGAGGTACCCGTCGACCTGCGCCACCGCCTGCCGCACCCCGAGCGCGGTCGGGAACCGCCCGTCGGCCGCCGCCTGCCGGTACCGCTCGACGTGCCGGTCGAAGAAACCACCCAGCTTCTCCAGCCTGGCCAGGTACTCCTCGTCGGCCCCGGTCGCCGCCGGCACAGCGGACACGACCTGGGCGAGCGGCCCCGACATGGTGGCGCTGACCGCCACCTCCGCCAGGCCGTCGCCGAGGGTGCGCCGCTCGTCGCGCAACAGCCGGGCCAGGATCGTGTGGCTGATCCGGTCCTGCTGGTCGAGGGTGCCCGGGTCGACGGTGGCGAGCTCGGCCTCGACCCGGGCCAGCGCGGCCCGCTGGCCTGCGGCCGCCTCGCGGCTCGGGTCGGGCACCTCGCCGTCGTACCCCGGCACCCCGGACACGCTGGCGAGCAACGGATCAGCGGCGAAGTGCAGGCGGAAGTACTCCTCACCCAGCCGGGCCAGCGTGTCCATCGGTGTGCGGCTCCCGTCGTCAGACTGCTCCGCCGCCACCGTATCCCGGCGCCCGCGTGCGTGGCGGGCGCCTCCGGCGCTCGGCCCGGCGCTCGGCCCGGCGCTCGGCTCGGCGCTCGGCTCGGCCCGGCGGTTGGCTGGGCGCTTGGCCCAGCACGGCGCTTGGCTCAGCGCTCGGCTTTGGCCACCGCCGCCCGGATCGTCGCGGCGTCCGCCGGCGTGCCGATCGGGTCGCTGAACGTGCCAAACGGCGCTCCGTACGCCGGGGTGTCCGGCTGGTAGCGCCAACCGTCGGCGAGCGCGCCCACGTCCACCGCGTCGTAGCCGATCGCGTCCAGGAACCCGGTCACGGTCTGCTTCGCGGCCGCGTCGTCACCCGCGATCGGCAGCGCGGTCCGGTCGGCGGCGCCAGACGGGCGGGCCAGCGAACCCAGGTGCTTGAAGAAGATGTTGTTGAACACCTTCACCACCCGCGACCCGGCCAGGTGCCGCTGCAGCAGCTCACTGCTCGTCGTCGAGGCGTCGTCCAGCTCGGCGAACTGCCCGTCGCGCTGCGGGTAGTAGTTGTTGGTGTCGATGACCACCTTGCCGGCCAGCGGCTCGGCGGGCACCGCCTGATACGCCCGGAACGGCACTGACACCACCACGATGTCACCGGCGGCGGCCGCGTCCGCCGCGCTGCCCGCCCTCGCCCGCGGGCCCAGCTCGGCGACCAGGTCCTGCAGGGTCTCCGGGCCGCGCGAGTTGCTCAGCACCACGTCATACCCCGCCGCGACCGCAAGCCGCGCCACGGTCCCGCCGATGTTGCCACTGCCAATGAAGCCGATCGTTGTCATATCCGCCGCAACTTTCGCCACGCCACCATGGATTCCTCACCTACGCCCGATGTGACCTGCGCCATGACCTCAGCCCGCCTCATGCCCGCTCAGCGCCCGGTGAATCCTCTCGCCGCCCACCCTAGCGAGGGGGTACGACACAAACGCGGCGCCACAATGCGGCGTACCCACGCAGCACCCACGGCACCAGCAGCCAGAACCCGAGGCCGCCCAGCGCGTGCACCGCCCACACGCCGGCGAGGGTCGGGCCGCCCCAGGCGTCGCGGTACTCGCCGTCCATGCCGAGCAGCGGGCGGATCGGGTACACCACATTGAGCAACACGCCGGTCCAGCAGTAGCCGGCGACGACCAGCGTCACCAGGTCGAGCGGCACCGCGGCCAGCACGCGCAGCCGCGACAGCGCCGGCTCGGCCCCCAGCAGCGCGCCCGCCGCCCGGCGCTGCGCCGCGCCCCGGTCGACCAGCGCCCACACCGCGAGCGGCACCGACAAGAGCAGGAAAAGCGTGCGCTGGTACGGCTCCCCGCTGAACGGCAGTCTCCACCAGCGCATACGCGCCAGCATAACGACGACCGGCAATACGTAATGACAGCGGGTCCTCAGCTTGCGCTGCAGGAGGCCGGCGGCCGGTTCCGGTCGCTGCACTGCTGGCCGGCCGACAGGGAGGCGGTGCAGCCGCCGCCTCCACCGCCTCCACCGTCGCCTCCACCGTCGCCGCCTCCGCCGGAGGAGGAGCCCAGGGTGATGTCCGAGCTACCGCTGCTCTGGTAGCCCTCCGTCGCCAGGATCATGTGGTCGTGGCTGCCGAGGCGCATCCCGTACCGCGCCCAAACGTCGAAATGATTGTCTGACGTGAAACAGCCCGAATAATGCACGCTGCAGCCTGAGCTGGCCGCGATTGCGATTGCTGTGCATGATGGGTGTACCTCCGGGCAGTCCGGCGGCCAGGAATGGCGGCAATTCTGATCGATGGCGGTCGAGATCGCCGATGGCGCCAGTATTCGTCCGTTCTCGCGAGGGTGTCAACAATGCTCGAGTATTTCGAAACCCGCCGCATTTTCGAAAACGGGTTGAACTCCCGGTCGACAAATCTGGGCGGTGAATACGATCAAGGGCCATAAGGCCTGTAGTGGGCCGCCGCACATCGATGTGGTCGGGTCTCCTGGCCGCTGAACCCCGGCACGGCGCGGTTCGGCGATGACCGTGGGGATGGTGACGATGCCCGACGACGAGCAGGTCGACCTCTGGCCGGGCCAGGTCCAGGCCGCGCTGCGGCAGTTCGCCGAGGAGCGGGACTGGGTGCGGTTCCACTCGCCGCGCAACCTGCTGCTCGCCCTGGTCGGTGAGGTCGGTGAGCTTGCCGAGCTGTACCAGTGGGACCCGCCTGAGCCGCCTCCGGCGAACCGGTTGGCGGAAGAGGTCGCGGACGTCCTTATCTATCTCCTGCGATTCGCCGATGTTGCCGGCGTCGATGTCGTGCGAGCCGTCGCCGAGAAGATGGCCGCGAACGCGGTGCGGTTCCCCGCCGGCGGACAGGCGACCGGGCGGTGACCCGGCAGGCGTACATCTACGTCGGCAACCGCGCGCATGGAAACTTCGAGATCGGCATGCGCGACAACATCTGGGGCTGGAAGACCTTCGCCAACTGCGGCGACGTGGTCGGGCAGGCCAGATCGTGGCTTGCCGAGCCCGATCAGGACGAACCGACCTGGCTGATCTTCGTCAAGGACGTCACTCCGGCGTATCACGTCTCCGGATGGCCCCGGATCGGTGACGAGGACTTCGGGGCCTGGAAGGCGGCGACGATCGGCACGGTGACGAAGCGGCTGCTGACGAAGCCGCTGTATGAGGACCTCAGCCGTACGGTCTGGACGAACGACCACTACCCCTTCCGTGTCGACCTGGACGAAGAGATGGACCCGGCCGACAGCTTCGGCCCGGTGAACGCCGCGGAGCTGTCCATAGACGCGATCCGTGCGATCAGGCACTCGGCCATGCAGCGCAGCTGGCCGGTGCTCGGGCCGCCGTTGTTCCACGATCCGGCGGTGTCTCCGGAGCGCCGTGTGTCCAGCGGCACCTCGCCGGGGCGGGAGGCCGTCGTGCGCAACATCCCGCTGGAGCGCCACCGGACCGGCACCTTCCTGCGCCGTCCGGGGGAGACCGTCGCCGCGGCCCGCCGGGAAGCCGACCTGGTCAGCCGGTACGAGCGGTACCTCGAGGAGCACGGCCACCGGGCGATCCGCAACGAGATTACGCTGCCCGGCCGGCTCGACACGCTGTTCACCGACGTGTATGTGGAGGACACCGAGGAGTTGCTGGAGGCGAAGGCGTCGGCGGGCCGTAACCACATCAGGCTCGCCATCGGCCAGCTCTGTGACTACGCCCGCTTCGTGCGGCCCAGGTCGCGGGCGGTGCTGCTGCCCTCCCGGCCGGAGCAGGACCTGGTCGACCTGCTGCGCAGCATGGAGATCGCGTGCGTGTACGAACGAGGCGAAGGGCGGTTCGCGCGCGAGAATCCGTGACCTGCTCGCCGGAATGAACCTCCGGGGCCCGTGCGCCGACTGAACAGGCGAAGGAGGGCCGATGAGCGATGAGTTGCTGGTGGTCCGCTGCCAGCTCGGGGAGCGTGACGCCTTCGCCGAGCTGGTGCGGCGGTGGCACCCGGCGGTCGAGCGGTACGTCGGGCGGATGCTCGGCAGGACCGACGACGACGTGGTGCAGGAGATCTGGCTGGCGGTCTTCAAGGGGCTGCCGAAGCTGCGGCGGCAGGACCGGTTCACCCCGTGGCTGTTCGCCATCGCCCGGCGGGCGGTGATGAACCGGTTGCGGGACGCGTACGCGCGACCGGACGCCGAGCCGATCGACGACGTGGCCGGCGACGACGAGGCGGACGCGGTCGTCAACCGGGAGGCGCTGGCCGGGGCGCTGGCGGCGCTGCCCGCCCGCGAGCGGGAGGTGCTGCTGCTGTTCTACCTCGAGGATCTGCCGCTGGACGCGTGCGCGCAGATCTGCGCGGTGCCCGTCGGCACGGTCAAGTCGCGGCTCAACCGGGCCCGCCGGCTACTTCGTCAGGAACTGGTGCGGAAGGGGTACGAGGCATGACGCCGGAAGAGGTGCTGGCGCGGCTCGACGCGCCGCTGTCGCTGCGCAAGCGGGTCGGGTACCTGGCCCTGGGCTTCGCCGGGCTCACCGGCAGCGCCCTGATCGGCCTGCTCTGGGCGACCGAGCCGGGGCTGCCGCCGCGCACGCAGGTGGCGTTCGCGGTGCTGGTGGCGATCGGGCTGGGCTGGGCGGCGTTCGGCGGCTGGGCGGTGACCCGGCGGGCGCCGCTGTTCGCCCGGGACCGGGTGGTCGCCGGCTGGTTCGGCGTCGGCGCCTGGCTGGCGTTCACCGTCGGCGGGTTCGTCATCTCGCTCCTGCGGCACAGGCTGGAGCCGGCGCTGCTGGGGGTCGTGGTCGTGCTCGGTGTGCTGGCCGCCGTGAACCTGCGGGCGGCCCGCCGGGCCAGAGCGACCCTGCTGCGCCGCAGAGCCGAACTGGCCGGATGACCTATGAGCGGCCGAGCACGCGCTCGTACAGGCGCAGCTCGGCCTCCAGGTCGGTGACGTCGTGCCCGGCGCCCTCGACCAGGACCAGTTCGTGCGGCGCGCCCCGACCCCGCAGCCCGGCGGCGAGTGCGAGCACCGGATCGGCGGCCACGACGCGGTCCGCGGTGCCGTGCACGAGCAGGACCGGGGTCCGGATCTCCGCCGCCGTCACCGCGGACCCGCCCAGCCGGGCGGCCTGCGGGCGATGGAACCGGGGCCCGGTCGAGGCCCAGTGCGCGGGGTCGATCACCGCCGCCACCGCCACCGCCGCGGCGAACGGGCCGTCCTGCGACACCGCCCGCAGCGCCGTGTACCCGCCCGCGCTCGCCCCGCGGATGAACACCTGCCCCGGCTGGGTCCTTCCTGTGTCCAGCAGGTGCGCCGCCACGGCCACGCAGTCCGCGACGTCGGCGGTGCCCCACCGGCCGTTCAACGCCTCCCGGAACGCGCGGCCGTAGCCGGTGCTGCCGGTGTAGTCGACGTCGGCGACGGCGTACCCGCGGCTGGTGAAGAACCGCACCCACGGGTCCAGCCGCAGCAGGCTGGACGCCGTCGGACCCGGGTGAGCCCGCACGATGAGCGGCGCCGACCAGTCGTCCGCCGCACCGGCCGGTGGGTGGACCAGCGCGCGCAGCTCGTCCAGCCGGAAGGGCGGCGCGGCGTCCGTACACCTGCCGCCGCCGTCGACAACCTCCAGCCGCGGCGGCTCCGAGGCCAGGTCCACGACCGCCACCTGCGGGGCGAGGTCCGGGGCGGCGCCGACCAGCGCCACCGCCGACCCCGACACCGCCAGGCACGGTTTGATCGAGGTGTACGGCAGCGGCACCGTCACGCACGCGTCGCCGGCGAGCACGAGCCGGTGCGCCGGGCCCTCCCGCGCGATCATGACGATCCGGCCGTCGTCGAGGAAGCCGTACGAGGAGTACCCCAGCTCCCACGGCGGCGCCGCACAGTCCGCAGCCATCGGGGCCACGGCGGTGCCGTCGTGGCGGTACAGGTTCCACCAGCCGGTGCGGTCCGACAGGTAGTACAGCATCCCGTCCGGACCCCACCGGGGCTCGATCGCGGACTCGTCCGGCCCGCCGGCCACCCGCATCGGGTCGCCGATCCCGCCGCCGGGCTCGTAACCGGCGACCCACACCTCGCAGCCGTCCCACGGCATGTCCCGGGCGCTCCACCAGGTCCAGGCCAGCATGCCGCCGGTCGGGCGGGGCGCGCCGAAGAACCCGGCGGCCTCGGCGAGCACCCGCGGCTCGGGGTCGCCGTCCAGGTCGCCGTCCAGGTCACCGTCGAGGGAGATCGCGACCAGGGCGTCACCGCCGGCGTCCTCGCGCACCGCGAGCAGCTCACCGTCGCCGAGCGTCAGGTCGCCGAAGGCGCCGCGCGCCATGAGCGTGCCAGTCGTGTCGTCGTTCACCTGGTACAGGCCGTCGCCACCGGCGCACCAGAGCCCGCCGGGCGTGCTGACGAAGTCGCCGCCACCGTACGCGTGGACGCCGCCGCCGACGCGGAAACCCGCCGGGGTCAGCTCGACCGGCTCGCCACCGGGCGTGTGGCGCAGCAGTCCGCGCCGCGAGTCGAGCCAGTGCAGCGCACCGTCGCCGTACCGCACCCAGTCCGGCATTCCCTGCACCTGTGCCACACCAACTCCGAACCCGTAGACGCGCGAACGCTATCAGGCGCCGCGACGGGGCAGCGCGATCCGGCCGTGTGTGCCAACCTGGGCGCTCGGTTCGAGATCGACGCTCTTCAACCAGCGATTGGAGCCTGATGCGTCTCTCCAGACTCGTTGTCGCCGCCGGCACGGTCCTGTCGGCATTGACCGCCACCGTGGTCGTCGCCGCCGCGCCCGCCTCCGCGGCGGTCGCCGACGGGGCGGTGTTCAACAATCCCACGGTCGCCGCCGAACAGTACAAAATCCGTGACCACATCCGGACGCTCATCAACGGTGCACCGTCCGGGTCGACGATCCGGATCGCCATGTACCACTTCCGGGACACGCTGGTCGCGAACGACCTCATCGCCGCGAAGAACCGCAACGTGAACGTGCGGCTGGTGGTCGACTACTCCGACGCGACCCAGCCGGCCGTGCAGAGCCTCATCACCGCGCTCGGCACCAACAAGGCCGCCGCGTCCTACCTCGTGCTGTGCACCGCCAACGCGGCCTGCATCGGCAGCGCCGGGTCGCCCATCATGCACAACAAGTTCTACCTTTTCACCAGCACGTCGGGCTCGTCCAACGTCGTCGTGCAGTCCTCGGCGAACCTCACCACCGACAACGCCACGAAGTACTGGAACAACGCGGTCACCCTGGTCGGCAACACCGGGCTCTTCAACGCCTACACCGACTACTTCAACGACCTCGTCGCCAAGGTGAAGAATTCGAACTACTACACGACGCTCGGCAGCGGCAACGCGAAGGTGTACTTCTTCCCGCGCGCCGGATCCGACGAGTCCACCGACACGATCTACAACATGCTCAACGAGAACATCACCTGCGAGGGCAACACCACCGTCGGCACGCAGGACACCCACCGCACCATCATCCGCATCGGGATGTGGTACTTCAGCCGCGACGACATCGCCCGCAAACTGCGCGAGCTGGCCGACAAGAAATGCTGGATCGACGTCATCTACACCACGATCGACGACGGCTCCAAGGGCCACCTGATCAACCACTCGCGCATCGCGCTCTACCAGTTCCCCGAAAACGCCGGCAACCCGTACGTCATCCACTCCAAGTACATGGCCATCGAGGGCACGTACGCCGGGGAGAAGGACACCAAGTGGGTGATGACCGGCAGCCACAACTACACGACCTCGGCCCTGCGCGAGAACGACGAAACCCTGCTGCGCATCAAGTCGAACACCATTTTCGACCAGTACCGCGCCAACTTCCGCACCGCCCGCGCGGCCGCCAACCACGTCGAACCTTCCGCCGCTGAGTAGCCCCTGACCGGGCCGGCGCGGGACTGTCCCCGGTTCGGGGCCCGCGCCGGCGCTGCCCGGTCCGACCGGTGTCACGACAGCCGCAGCCCGAATTCGTTCCCTGCGTCGTAGGGGTCGGTGAGATGTGGCCGCTCCTGGACCACCGCCTGCCGGAGCTGCTTCAGTCTGGGCGTGGCGACGTAGAACCTGGCCCGCGTTTCTCCGTGGGCCACGAGCAGGCCTGCCTCGGCCATCATCCGCAGGTCACGGTTGGCCGCGCCGACTTCGATCTCGGCGTCTTTCTCGTAGACGGCCCGACGCACCTTCAATCCGATGGCGGCGGTGTGGAGCGCGAAGATGGTCCGCTCGGGTAGCCCGGCCTTGCTGGCGGCCTCTTCAAGGACCCGCCAGGTGCTGGAGGCGTCCTGGACGCGGCGCAGGACCGTCTGTGCCTGCATGTGATGAGCGACCAGGTTGAACCGTACCCAACGGTGTGCGTCCCTTTCGGGATGCCAAGAGCCGGCACCGACTTCGGCCAGAATGTTGTAGTAGGCGACGGTGTTCCGGCCGAGCCACTCTTCGATGCTGCTGAACTCCGGGGTCAGGATCTTTTCGCGGGCGAGCACCAGCGTTTGCAAGGCGCGCGCCATCCGTCCGTTGCCGTCGCTGAACGGGTGGATCATCACCAGGTTCAGGTGCGCCATTGCGGCGCGGACGAACACCGGGCAGCCGTTCGCATCCTGCAGTGAGATTACGAGCTCACGCATGAGGGAGGGGACGTCTTCGGGCTCCGGGCCTTCGTACACCGGAATGTTGCGCTCCTCGTCCATGACGAAGATCTGCTTCTGACGCCAGCGGCCAGGTCGCTTGCTCAGGTCGTGGCTAAGCATCATGAAATGCAGGCTGCGCAGCAGCGACTCGTCAAGACTGAATTCCGTGTCATCGGCGAGCTGCTGGATATAGGTGAGCGCGTTGCGATAACCGAGAATTTCCAGTGACGTGCGGTGGTCGGCGTCGAGCGGCTCCTCGTCCTCGATCAGGGCAACCGCATCGTCCAAGGACACGTCGTAACCCTCGATGCTGTTCGAGCCGCGAATGGCCCGTGCCTTGAGGTTGCGCCGCATCAAGCCGTTCCACCGTCGGGGCTCGCTGAGGTGCATCCGCAGCGAGCGGCGTGACTCGTTGATCTCCTCGACAATCCGCCGGTCGTCCGCGTCAAGGTCAGGCGTCGTGAATAGCATGCGCTCCACGATAGCGGAATGAACAAGTCATCTGTTCATGTTGCAGGTTGACTCGGTCAAGTTGACAGATGATTCAACCATCTGTTCGTGGCTTGATCAGGCCGGCGCGGGGCTACGCTGAGGCAGGTGGGCTGGTGGGTGTTGCACGTCGACCTCGACCAGTTCATCGCGGCGGTGGAGGTCCTGCGCCGGCCCGAGCTGCGGGGGCGGCCCGTCGTGGTCGGCGGCGACGGGGATCCGGGCCGGGCGCGGCAGGTGGTGGCGACCGCGTCCTATGAGGCCCGCGCGTCCGGGGTCCGGTCCGGCATGCCGCTGCGGGTCGCGGCGCGCCGGTGCCCCGAGGCGGTGTTCCTGCCGTCCGACCCGCCCGCCTATCAGGCCGCGTCGGCGCGCGTCATGGCGACGCTGGCGAGCGTCGACACGGAGCCCTGGGTGGCCCGCTCACGCAGCCGCGAGACGACCTTCGCCGAGGACCTCACCGACCGCGACGAGATCGCCGGGCACGTCGCGGCCCTGGCGCGGGCGCTGGGCGCCTCCGTCGTGGCGGACGGGCGGCAGGTCACGCACGTGGCGGTGAAGGTGCGGTTCGCGTCGTTCGCCACTCCGACGAGGGTGATGAAGCTGCGCGGCGGCCCCACCACCGACCTCGACACGATCGAACGCGCCGCGCTGGCGGTGCTGGAGAAGTTCGACCTGACCGGGCGGCGCGTGCGCCTGGTCGGCGTGCGCACGGACCTGCTCGCTCCCCGGTGACGATGAGCTGCAAAAGTTGCCTGTGGGGCTACTTTTGCAGCTCATCAGCAGCAGCGGGAGTGAAGCCCGGGCCGGCAGGTGGTGCTGCCGGCCCGGGGACACGGGGGTCAGGCGACGGTGCAGACCGTGCCGTTGAGGCGGAAGGCGGTCGGGAGCACGTTCGGGCCGTTGTAGCCGCCGACGAAGCCGGTGCTGGTCATGCCGCCGGCCGCGGGCAGGGTGCCGTTGGTGTCGATGTTGGTGATCTTCACGTCGCGGCCGGTTTGGGTCCAGTTTCCGTTCCAGCTGCCGTTCACGGTCTGCCAGGGGGTGGGCCAGGTGAAGGTGAGGGTCCAGCCGTTGATCGGGGCGGCGCCGGTGTTGGTGATGTCGATGTTGCCGACGTAGCCGTTGCCCCAGTCGTTGACGTCGGTGAACTTGACGGTGCAGGTGCTGGTGGCCGGGCTGGTGGTGGTGAACGTCAGCGGCGGCGAGGACCAGGAGACCCGGCCCGCGGTGTCGCGGGTGATGACGTTGACCGTGTACCGGGTGCCCGGGGTCAGGTTGTGCACCTGCAGCGACGTGCCCGGCGTCTCGCCGAGCTGCTCGCTGATGGCGCCGTTCTGGCGGTACACCTCGTACTTCGCGATCGGGCTGCCGCCGGCGGTCGCGGCCGGCCAGGTGATGGTCGCGGTGCTCGCGCCGACGGCGCCGGTGGAGGGCTGGCCGGGCGCGCCCGGCGCACCGGTGGTGGCCGAGGTCGGGTGCAGCACGAGCAGGGTCAGCGAGTACGGCGCGATCGTCTGCGCGCCCGCGGTACCCGTCGACGCGGTGCTCGGGGCGGCGTCGCCGTTGCCGAACGACACGACCGTCGGCGCGCCCGCGGCGGGGGAGTAGCCGGAGTACTGCAGAGTGACCGCCCGCGCGTTGTCCGGGTCCTTGTTGATCAGCAGGACGGCGAGGTCGCCGTTGGGGCGGCGGGCGGCGTGGGCGCTCACCAGCGGGTCGGCGGTGCCGGCGCGGACGAGCTGGTCGCCGGGGCGCACGAAGGACTTCATGACGCTGAGCGCGTGGTACGGCGCGAACGGCGTGTTCATCGGCGGCTCGCACACGGTGCCGCCGGTCTGGCAGCCGCCGCTGGACAGCAGGCCGAAGTCGCCGTAGTCGGTCTGGCCGGCCACGGTGGAGACGGTGCCGATGCCGTTGTGCACGTTCCACCACTGCACGGTGAAGACGCCGTTGGCGAGCATGCTGCTGTACGCGTCGGCGAGGAACAGCGCGCCGGGCTGGGTGTTCTGCCCGACGCCCACGTTGAGCTCGGTGAAGCTCACCTTGATGCGTCCGGCGCCGGCACCGGCGTACCGGGCGAGCTGCTCGCGCGTCAGGTACATGATGTCGTCGATCTGAGCCGTCTTGCTCAGCGCCTCCGCGGCGGTGCCGCCACCGGGGTACCAGTGCAGGTCCACGAAGTCGATGGACGGCCCGGCGATCGACAGGACCACCTGGTTCCACGTGCCGGCGTCGCCGGAGCCGACCAGGCCGTCGGGCCAGTTGCCCGGCGTGGTGAGCACCGCGCCGATCTTGATGGTGGGGTCGACGGCCTTCATCGCGGTGGCGAAGGCGACCACGCCCTCGGCGTACGCGCGCGGGCTCTTGTCGGGGTGGTTGTCGGCCTCCCACGCGGAGCCGTAGTGGCCGTTGCCGTAGTTCTCGTTGCCGATCGTCCAGTACTTCGCCCCGTAGCCCTTGGTCACGTTCGCGTAGCGGACCCAGTCGGCGGCTTCCTCGGCGGTACCGGTGCCGTAGTTGGCGATGATCATCGGCTGGGCGTTGATCCGGCGTACCGACGCCATGAAGGTGTCGAAGTCGGTGTTCGGCGCCACGTAGCCGCCCGGCGCGGTGTGGTCGCGCCAGTGGTAGATGTCGGCGTAGGAGCCGCCCGGGTAGCGCAGCATCTGCACGCCGGCGGCGCCGAGCAGGTCCGACACGGCGGTGGTGCCGAGCTCGGCGTCCCAGATCGCGTCGTTGACCCCTAACGCGGTGTTCGGGACCGTCGCCAGGCCGGCGCGGGCGTTCACGGTGACGGTCGTGGCGACGGGGTCGGCGGCCGCGGCCGCGCCCGGGAGGGCGGCCGACAATCCGGCCGCGAGCAGCACCGCCGCGCCCATCACGGCGCGGCGGCGAAATCCGATCTGCATGGCGGTCCAATCGGGAGGCATGGATGGAAGCGCTCCCATGCTGGGAATGTCCCGGGACCGTGTCAAGCGCTTCGACAGTGCTCAGCGGCGTGAGCACCGTCGACGGTCAGCGCGGCCGCGAACGTTCCACAGCACCATCGACGGTCAGCGCGGCCGCGAACGTTCCACGGTCGCCAGGTACCGCGCCACCGACCACTGGTGGTTGTGCTCCGCCCAGCCCCGCGGCGTGGCCTGGAATCGGGGATCCGTGCGGTCCGGGTCGGCGCCCAGCTCGACCAGCGCCCGGACCGTGTCGAGATGCCCGTGGAACGCCGCCTGGTGCAGCGCCATGCCCCGCACGTCGAAGCCCAGCCCCACCATCAGCCGCACCGCCGCGGTCCGTCCCTGCTCGGCGGCGGTGACGAGGTGCTGCGGCCGGTACGCGACCGCTTTTTCGCTGCGCAGCCGGCGCGCGGTCGCCTCGTCGGCCCGCATGCAGGCGCCGAGGAACCGCAGCACCGGGTCGGGGTCGTCGCCGTGCCCGTACAGCGCGGCCCACTCGTGCGCGGTGCGGCCCTCGTACACCGGATGCCCGGTGCCGATCCCGTGCGGGTCGGCGCCGTGGTCCAGCAGCAGCCGGAACCGCTCGGCCCGATCCTGCTGCGCCGCCTTGATCAGCTCGTCCTGCAGCAGCTGGGCGGGCGTCGGATGGGTGTGCCCGAGCCGCCGGTGCCACACCCCGCCGTCGCCGCGCCCCAGCCCGTGCCGCAGCAGCAGCCGCAGGTGCGCGTCGTCCTCGGGTTGCAGGCCGCAGTTGTACAGCGCCTGGCTGTCGTTCGCGTCGGCTCCCGCGTCGAGCAGCAGCTCGGCCAGCTCCAGCCGGAACTGGTGCGGCGGCGGCGCCCCCTCCCCGCCGCCGAACGCCCCCGTCAGCGCGGTGAACGGCGAGCGCAGCCCGTCCCACAGGAACCCCGCGGCCGGGTCGGCGCCCCGCTCCAGCAGCAGCCGCGCCACCTCGAGCGTCGAGTGTCCCGGGACAGTGCTGTCGAGGCGGGAGTACGCCAGGTAGAGCAGCGGCTCCCACCGGTGCGGCCCGCCCTGCCGGTCCACCAGCCCCGGATCGCCGTCCAGCATTCGCCGGGCCGCCGCCACGTTCCCGACCGCCGCCGCCGTGTGGATCGAGCGCCCGGCCAGTTCGGGGTGCTCGGTGAGCATCCGCCGGGCCCGTGCCCACCGGCCGGGGTCGTCGCCGCGGTACGTGAGGCAGGCCAGCAGCAGGAACTCGTCTGTGCCGTCCGCGGCCGCCTGCCGGTGCGGCGACCTGGTGTACCGGTCGATGACGTCGAGGGTCGCCCGCAGCGCCGGCCAGCTGGCGAACCCGTAGGACCGGGCGGTGACCAGCAGCGCGTCGGCCCGGCGCAACGCTTGCGGCGGGTGCGGATGGAACTCCCGTACCAGGTCGGCGGCCCGTTGATCGCCGTCACGGACCTGCCGCTGCAGCGTCTTGGCCTGGTTGCGCAGGTGCTCGAGGTCGGGTTTGTCGGGAAGACGGCGGATCGGCACGGATGCCTCCTTGTCCGGATGCCTGGCGTCCGCATGCTCAGGCCGGAAAGGAGGGTCGACACACCGGCACCGCTGAGGTCTTCCAGGTGGGCTGAGCCCTTCGCGCGGACCGCCGGCACCCCGGGGCGCCGGTCCCCAGAATAGGCGACGCCCCAGGTAACGACCATAATGCGGGCATGGTGACCTTCCGTCCTGCCAGCAGTTCTGATGTCCCGGCCGTGATCGCGCTCGTGCAGTCGGCGTACCGGGGGGACAGCAGCAGGGTGGGCTGGACGACGGAGGCGGACCTGCTCGAAGGGCAGCGGGCCGATCCGCAGATGGTGCAGGAGGCGATCGACGACACGTTCGTGCTGGTGGCGGAGCAGGACGGGCGGGTCGTCGGGTGCTGCCAGCTGGAGCGGCGCGACGGGTACGGCTACTTCGGCATGTTCGCGGTCGACCCGGCGCAGCAGGGCAACGGGCTGGGGCGGGCGGTGCTCGGCGAGGCGGAGCGGATCGCGCGGGACGAGTGGGGGGCCGGCGAGCTGCGCATGACGGTGATCGTGCAGCGGGACGACCTCATCGCCTGGTACGAGCGGCGCGGCTTCGTGCGCACCGGGGAGCTGTCGCCGTTCCCGTACGGCGACGAACGGTTCGGCCGGCCGCTGCGCGACGACCTGGCGTTCGAAACCCTGACCAAGAAGCTAGGTTAGTCGCAGGCCGCGGCCCAGGTACGCCTCGGCGACCAGCGTCGTCCACTGGTACACGGCGTCCTCGTTGGGTGCGAGCGGCCCCGGCACGAAGTGCGGCGAGCCCAGGCCGCGCTGCACGGACTCGCAGGCGGCCCAGTCCTGCCGGTTCGTCAGGTCCCAGAAGTCGACGGCGTACGCGGTCTCCGTGGTGCCCTCGGGGAAGAACCAGCTGCACTCGATCGTGGTCAGGCCCGGCTCCAGCGGGATCAGCCGGTGCGTCATCACGTAGTCGGGGTGCGCGGACACCAGCAGGTTGGGGAACAGCCCGACGTACAGGACGGTGCGGCGCGGGGCGTCGGCGATGAAGTTGCCCGGGCCGGTGCCGTCGAACGACATGGTGGTGACGTGCGGGCGCAGGTCCATCGAGCCGCCGACCCACGCGCCGGGCATGGTCCAGTTGTCGCCGGACGTGGGTGGCGAGACCTTGCACAGCTCGGGGTGGATGAGCGGGCAGTGGTAGCACTCGTGGTAGTTGTCGATCATCACCTTCCAGTTGGCGGCCACCCGGTACTCGTGGCGGGCGCCGAGCTGGAGACCGCCCATCCGGTACGGCCGCAGCAGCCCGTCCAGCGCACCCAGGTGCTCCTCGAACGGCGCCGCCGGCGCGCCCGAGTTGACGAAGAGCCAGCCCTCCCATACGGCGGCGGGCAGCTCGATGAGGCCGAGCTCCGCCGGGTCGAGCGGTCCCATGCCGGGCGCCGTGGCGAGGGTGCCGTCGAGGCGGAAGGCCCAGCCGTGATACGGGCACACCGCCGACGGCCGGCCGTTGGACGCGCCGTCCGGCAGGATCTCGTGCGCCCGGTGCCTGCACACGTTCGCGAAGGCCCGCACGGCCCCGTCGGTGGCGAACGTCAGCAGTACCCCCACATCGCCGACGGTGAGGGCCCGCTGGGTGCAGCCCTCGCCGAGCTCGCCGACCCGGCCGACGCACGTCCAGGCGCCGGCGAACAGGTGCCGCCGCTCCCACGCGAGGACCGCCGGGTCCGTGTACGCCTGCGCCGGCAGCATCCGTGACGACCCGAACGGCAGCAGTGCGGCCTCGACCGCGGCCCGGTCCAGCGGAGCTTCCATGGGCCCATCATGGCCGACCGTCCGTGCCCGCGGAACGGCCGCCGGCGGGCGGTCACCGCCAACCGGCCGACGTCCTCACGGATTGTGACGGCAGGGCGGTTAGGGCGGTGGCGTGCGGGTAGTGCGCCGGTCGGCACCTGACCGAACGACACCGCACGGGGCACCCGATGACGCTGAAGAAAACGCTGACCTACGCCGCCTGGGCGTTCCTCATCTATTTCATTGCCTTCCGCCCGCAGGCCGCGGCGAACGTGGCCCAAGGCCTCATCGGCCTGATCACCCGGCTCGGCACCGGGTTCGGTGACTTCTTCAGCACCATCGCCAGCTGACCGACCTCGGGAGATTTGGCGCGCCGCCACTAGGATCGGCCGCGGCAGGGCCGTAGCGCAGAGGTGGTCGCGTCCGTCTCATAACCGGAAGGACGCCGGTTCGAATCCGGCCGGCACTGCCCTCGACGCGAGGGGAGGGCCCGGTGCTGGCGCTGCATCCGTCCGCGGTGCCCGCATGGATGATCGAGCGGGCCACGGCGCGCCGGTTGGCGGGCGACTGGCGGGGCGCGTGCGCCGCCGCGGGCGTCGACGTCGACGTCGACCTGGCCGCCGTCCGGCGGGTCCACGGCGCCGAGGTCGCCGGGCAGGCCGAGGACGACCTGCGCCACCTGGTGCCCGACCTGCTGCGCTGGCACCTGCCCCGGCGCCCCGCGGACGGGCTGCTGCGCACCGGGCTGCGGCTGCCGCTGGCGCTGTTCCCCGACGTGCACGCCCTGGTCGCCCGGCCACCGGAGCGGCTGGACCGGCCGCAGCGGATCAGCATCAGGTTCGAGCGGCTCGACAACGCCGCCGCCGGCCGGCGCGACGACGCCCTGCTGCACCTGCGGGACCGCTGGGACGCCCGGCGTACGGGTGAGCTACTGGCCCGCTGCGGCGGCGTGACCCGGCTGCCGCTGTTCACCGCGGCCGGCGAGCGGCTGGACGCGCCCGGCGAAGACCAGGAAGGTGCCGTGGCGCGGGCGGTCCTGCTCGACGAGGCCGGCCGGCACGCCGAGGCGTGGGCCGCGGCCGGGTTCACACTCGAGGTGCTGCTGTTCGACGACCGCTGGGGCCGGGAGCGCATCGACCCGGCCGCGTTCGCCGCGGGCCCGGGCCGCGACGAGGCCCGCCGGCGCGCGGTCGAGCAGTCGCTGAGCTGGCTGCGGCCGCTGCACGCGGCGCTGGCCGGCGTGGCCCGCCGGTTGGTCGCGCACGTGGCGGAGCTGCGCCGGGTCGCGCCGGTGGAGCGGGAGCCGGCGTACCACCACGGCTACACCGCGCCCGCTCAAGCGATCAACGTGCCGGTGCCGGACCCGCTGCCGCTCGGCGTGGACGAGCACGCCGGGCTGGTGCGCATCGATGTGCGGGGGCGCTGCATCGTGCTGGACCGGCTCGACACCGGCGCGCCGCGCGCCCGGCTGGTCGCGGGCGTGCCGTACGGGCGCGCCGACGACGCCCGGCGCCGCGCCGAGGTGGCCGAGTTCGGGCTGGAGCTGGCCCGCGTGCCGCGGCTGCCGCACGTGCTGGCCCGCCGGCCCGCCGAGCTGACCGCCCTGCTCTCGGGGTCGGTGCGGCCGGACCAGCTGCATCCGCTGGTGCACCGGGCGTTGTTCCCGGCCGCCGCGGTACCGCCACCGCCGCCACCACCGGGACTGCGTGACCGGGTGCGGGTGTACTGCAACCGCGCCCTGCACCAGGTGGAGCTGCGCGGCGGCACCGTACACCTGCCGCACCCGCCGGTCGAGATCCAGCGGGAGCACGCGATCAAGGCGCTCGGCGGCCAGGTGCAGGGCTGCGTCGCCGCGCGCGACGGCTGGCGCGACGCCACCGTGCGGATGCCGGCCCCGATGCGCGGGCTGCGCCGCGACCTGCTGACGCTGGTGTGGCACGGCGACGGCCCGGCCGTGGCCGCCGCCCTTGACGCCGGCGTCGACCCGCACGTGCGCGACGAGCGCGGCCGCACGCTGCTGCACCTGCTGCCCTGGTTGAGCGGGGTCGACCTGCTGCCGCGCCTGCTCGCCGCGGGCCTCGACGTGCACGCCCGCGACCTGCACGGCGAGACCCCGCTGCACCCGGCCGTCGACTACGGCACGCCGGAGCTGGTGCGCGGGCTGCTCGACGCGGGCGCCGACCCGCACGCGAGGTCGCAGCGGCCGTACGCCCGGGCCCCGATCTGGACGGGCCGCCAGGACCTGCAGTTCCTGCGGAACTTGATCCGCTGAAGGCACGGCCGGCTCAGTCGCGCTCCACCACGTACTCGAACTCGCGCCCCGCCGCCGCGTCCACGGTGACCCCGGAGCGGCGGAACCCGGCCTTCGCGTACATCGCCTGGGCACGGGCGTTGTCCTCGTGCACGTACAGCCGCACCCGGTCGATCTTCGGCTCGCTCAGCCCCCACGACCACGCCAGCGCCGCGTCGAACAGCGCCGGCGCGAGCCCGGTGCCGCGCGCCTCCGGCCGGACGAACACGCCGACGATGTGCGTCTGCGCGGCCTCCAGCAGGTGGCCGAAGTAGTCCTCCGCGCCGGCCTGCTCGACCAGGACGGTCAGGCTGCCGAGCCAGCGCCCGGCGCCGTCCTCGCCGATGAACTGCCGCACCGTCCTGCCCTCGGCGGCGTCGGCGGTGCGGCCCTGCCAGAAGCTGTCGGGCTGCACGGAAGCCTTCTCGTACGTCTCGAGGAACGCGATCGGCGCCACCGGATCCTGCAGGGCGGCCAGCCGGAGCTCCTTCACCAGCGGCCATTCCTCGGCGCGGACCGCTCTGATCGTGAACTGCATCGCGCCATCCTGGCACCCACCCCCGCCGCACCGTCACGCATTTTCACCCTCCGCGCCCCGTCAGCCATCGACGTATCCGACGTGCGGCGACCCGGCGGCCAGCCGGGCCGGGTAACCCCACCGGCGCAACGCCCGCAGCATCGTGGCGCCGCCGGCCGGGTTGGCGGAGTGGACGAGGATGACGCCGACGTCGAAGGGGCGCTCCTCGAATGCGGCCAGCTCGAGCAGTTCCACCACCGGCCAGATGGTGTCGTCGCCGCCCAGGTCGTGGTCCAGCCACAGCTCATCGATCCGGGCCGCCCGGTGCCGGCGCAGGAGCTCGACCCCTTCGGCGCTGGAGCGGGCGACCTCAGCCGGCCGCCCGTCGACGAAGGACCGCAGGTCGTCGATCAGGATCACCGTGCCCATGCGCCACCGTAGCCTCCCCGCCACACCGCTCGTGCGCCAATTGTCTGTGCGCCGTGCGACGGGTGCTGACGGACCGGGAACGCGTGGGGCGCTCCCGGTCCATCCTCAAGGGTCGGCCGGTCAGTTGCCGGAGGCGGACAGCTGGTGGATCTCCGCCGGGGTGAGGGCACGGTCGTACAGGTGGACCTGGTCGACGGTGCCGTCGAGGAAGTCGACGGGGTTCCCGCCGAACTTGCCCCGCCCGATGACGGTGTTGCCGGTCGGGGCGGTCTGCGGCATGCAGGCGCTCGCGGTGCCGGCCAGCTCGCCGTCGACGTAGAGGCGCAGCTCGCCCTTGACGGTGTCGCGGACGCCGACGAGGTGGTACCACTGGCCCGGGTTGGGCTTGGTGGGCGACAGGGCCCGCACGCCGACGAAGCTCATCGCGAAGCGCTGGTCGGCGCCGGAGTACTGCAGGAAGAAGTCGCTGTTGGTCGGGCCGTCCTGGCTGACGACGGTCTGGAACGCGCCGTCGGCCCGGTCCAGCCTGACCCACGCGGCGGCGGTGTAGTCCGACGCCGTGTTGACCAGCGGCGCGCCGGTGTCGAGGTAGCCGCCGTCGAGCTGGACGCCGTTGCCGGTGTGCCCGGGCACGAAGGCCGCGCCGCCGACGACCGTCGCGTCGTGCGAGCCCGCCTCGTCCGAACCGGAGTCCTCCAGGGGGTAGAAGGCGATCCCGGTCAGGCCCGGGGTGCCCGGCGCCGGCTGCGGCACGTTGCCGGCGGAGCCGTCGGCGGCCGCGATGATCTGCTGGTTGATCTTCTTCACCTGGCGCAGGTCCATCTTCGCGACCTGCCGGTCGTAGGTCCAGAAGCCGTTGAGCTCTCCTTCGACGTCGGTGATCTGGGTGTACACCGAAGCGCTGATCCCGCAGGACTTCGCCGACGTGATGACCGCCTTCTGGTTCTCCACGTACTTGGCGGTCAGCGTCGCCTTGTCCGGGGTCATCTCGTACGCGCCGCCGTCGCCGAACCACATGTGGTTGGCCGTCTTCAGGCCGTACCCGCCGTGCTCGCCGTCGATCGAGACGCGGTCGCCGCTCGGGGCGGGTGAGGCCGGGCCGAGGTACTGGTGGAAGTCGATCACGTCGCCGCGGCCGGAGTCGCCCTTGGAGTTGCAGCAGTTGACGCCGCTGTGCGCGTTGACCAGGCGGGTCGGGTCCTGGGCCTTGACCTCGTCGGCGATCCGGCCGGTCGCGAGCCGGTCCCACTCGCCCCAGCCCTCGTTGAACGGCACCCACGCCACGATCGACGTCCAGCTCTGGTGCTCGCGGACCATCTCGTGCAGCTCGGCCTCGAACTGGTCGCGCCACTCCACCGGGATCGGGCCGGTGTTGGCCGACGGCATGTCCTGCCACACCATCAGGCCCAGGCGGTCGGCCCAGTAGTACCAGCGATCCGGCTCGACCTTGATGTGCTTGCGCACCGCGTTGAAGCCCATCGCCTTGTCCTGCTGCAGGTCGAACTTCAGCGCGGCGTCGGTGGGCGCGGTGTTGAGCCCGTCGGGCCAGAAGCCCTGGTCGAGGTTGGCGAGGTTGAACAGGATCTTGCCGTTGAGGGCGATGCGCAGCTTGCCGTCGGCGCCGCGCGCCGTACCGATCTGGCGCATGCCGAAGTACGAGCCGACGGTGTCCCCGGACAGCAGCCGGACCTGCAGGTCGTACAGGAACGGGTTGTCCGGCGACCAGAGCTTCGGGTTGGGCACGGGTAGCGCCACGGCCGTGCCGACCGTGCCGGTGACCCGGCCGACGACCTTGTTGCCGTTGCGGGCGACCGCCTCGAACTGCTGGCCGGGCGTGCCGTTCACGGTCAGCCCCAGCGTCTGCGTCGCCAGCGAAGGGGTCAGCTTCAGATCGGTGATGTGCGCGGCCGGGACGGGCTCCATCCAGACCGTCCGCCAGATGCCGGAGCTGCCCTGGTAGAAGATGCCGCGGTCGCTGACCCGGCGCTGCTTGCCGATCGGCTGGCCGGTCGCGTCGGTGAGGTCCTCGGCCCAGACGATGAGCTCCTGCGGGCCGGTGCCGACCAGCGCGTCGGTCACGTCGAGGTCGAAGCCGTCGTACCCGCCGCGGTGCGTGCCGACCTGGGTGCCGTTGACGAACACCTTGGCGTCGTAGTCGACCGCGCCGAAGTGCAGCAGCAGCCGCTGGCCTGCGCCGCCGACGCCCCAGCCGGCCGGGACGGTGAAGGTCCGCCGGTACCACATGCGGTCCTCGTGGCGCTGGATGCCGGACAGCGCCGACTCGATCGGGTACGGCACCAGCACCCGCTCGCCGAGGCTCCGCCCGGCGGGCACGGCCTGGCCGACCTCGGCGCGGGCGAACTCCCACACGCCGTTGAGGTTCTCCCAGCGGTTGCGGGTGAGCTGCGGTCGTGGGTACTCGGGCAGGGCGTTGCCGGGGCCGACCTGCGCGGTCCACGGGGTGGCGATGGGCGGGATGCCGGGGTGCCAGGACGGGCCCTCGGGGGGTGGTGGGGCGGCGGCTGCGGGCGTGGCGACGGCGACCGTGATCGCGGTGACGGCCGCGATCAGGGCAAGGCCTCTTCGTCTGGTCACGGGACTCCTTCGGGAGCGCATCGAAGGAACCCATATCAACAAAACTCATCAGGTTACGTCAAGCATTGACATGTTCGAACACTTCATGTCAGGCTCGGCGGATCACCGAAGCCGAGCCAGGTGATGCGGTGCCCGAGCCCGTCGTGCACCACCTGCAGGCGCAGCCGCGACACCCCGTAGACGGTGTCCCACAACGACATGACGCTCACCCTGCGAAAACCCTCGTCGGTGCTGATGAGGTCCGGCGGGATTCGCTGTGGCGGCAGCAGCAGCGGCACCGGATACCCATCGACGACTGCCCGTAGCCGGTCGCCCTGCCAGCCCTGACCGCCCGTGCGCGCGTCGATCGTCTGGTACCAACCTCGCACAAGATCCAACACGATCGCGGCCAGCTCGAAGCGGACCGACGGCGGCAGGTCCCGGGCCGTCGGCGGCCCCCATGCGACCGGCTCCAGGTAGCTCGGCGGCAGCGCCGCGTGCATCGCATCGCGGATCTCCGGGTTGCCGCCGAGCTCCCGCAGCGGTCCGTTGAGGTGCTGGTCGAGCGCGGCGAGCACCTGCATGGTGCCCAGCGCCATCGCCCGGTACGTCGGCGAACCCTGCCGGTTCCAGTCGTTGAGCAGGAACACGAAGAACTCGCGCAGCTTCAGCGGATCGAAGTGCAGCTCGTCGCTCTCGGGGCCGAGGATGCCGCTGGAGCGCTGGATGCGGTGCTCCATCACCCGCACCTGCGCCGCGAACAGCTGCCCGGTGCCGCTGCCCGGCTCCCAGAACGAGACCCCGTCGACGTACCCGTACATGCCCATCCGCAGACCTTGTCACGTCCCGCCTGTCACGTCCCGCCTGTCACGTCCCGCCTGTCACGTCCCGCCTGTCATGCCGCGCAAAAAACTTCGCGGCGAACCCTCATGGCCGCGGCCGGGGCACCGATGTCATCACCGTGCGGGGCCACGGACGGCCCCGGTGCACGACCCGTTCAAGGAGGAAACAGTCATGGGTCTTCGGATCAACAACAACATCGCCGCGCAGAACGCCTACCGGAACCTGTCGGTCACCGACAGTCAGATGAGCAAGTCGCTGGAGAGGCTCTCCTCGGGTTTCCGGATCAACCGGGCGGCGGACGACGCGGCCGGCCTGTCGATCAGTGAGGGCCTGCGCTCGCAGATCGGCGGTCTCAAGGTCGCGGTGCGCAACGCGCAGGACGGCATCTCGGTCGTGCAGACCGCTGAGGGCGCGCTCACCGAGACGCACTCCATCCTGCAGCGCATGCGTGACCTGTCCGTGCAGGCGTCGTCCACGGGTTCGCAGGACACCGATGCGCGCACCGCCGCGCAGACCGAGTTCACCCAGCTGAACGCGGAACTGGACCGCATCGCCACCACCACGGCGTTCGGCGGCCAGAAGCTGCTCGACTCGTCGTCGTCCTACGTCGGCACGTTCCAGGTCGGCGCCAACACCGCGACGGCCGATCAGATCGCGGTCAACCTCACCACCAATGCCTTCGGTGGCGTCACGGCCGTGACCGGCTTCGACGCGTCCGGTCTCGGCGTCGCCTCGCTGGACCTGGTGACCGGCGCCTCGGCGGCGATCACCGCGATCGACGAGGCGATCAAGGGCGTCTCGACCGCTCGGGCCACGCTCGGTGCGTACCAGAACCGCTTCGAGCACACCATCAACAACCTGAACACGGCGGTGGAGAACCTGTCCGCCTCGGAGTCGCGCATCCGGGACACGGACATGGCTCAGGAGATGGTGTCCTTCACCCGCTCGCAGATCCTGACCCAGGCCGGCACCAGCATGCTGGCCCAGGCCAACCAGGCACCACAGAACGTGCTGTCGCTGCTGCGCTAGGCATGACCCGGCAGGGCGGGGGCCGCGGTTTCGTGGTCCCCGCCCTTGGCGTGCCACCGGCCTTGCCGACGTTGGGTACCGCTCAACGAACTCTTAAGTTTGCATTCAGTACCGGTCGAACCGCTAGATCGCTATTGACAAGGTTTCCCGCCGGTAACAATGCTCCTGAGAGCGCTCTCACGAAGGAGTCTCTCGGTGCGTTTGAGGACAAAAGTGCTCGGTGCCCTTGCCGCGCTGGCCGTCGCGGTGCCGGTGGGCATCGCCGCCATGCCGACGGCGTCGGCGATCGGGCCCAACCTGCTGCCCTTCACCGTCAAGAACACGACGGGCCGCGCCGACGCGGTCTACCTCTACGTTCTCGGCGTCAACCTGACCACGGGCCGGCTCGGCTACGTCAACGCCGGCGGCACCTTCACCAACTGGGCCGCCGGGTCGAACCCGCCGTCGCCGGCGCCCGACGTCGCGATCGCCGGGCCCGCCAACGGCGCCAGCACCACCATCCAGCTGCCGAAGAACCTGTCCGGCCGGGTGTACATGTCGCTGGGGCAGAAGCTCAAGTTCTTCCTCACCCCCGACGGGCTCGTCCAGCCGGCGCCGTGGTCCGCCAGCGACCCCAACCACGACATCCTGTTCGACTGGAGCGAGTTCACGTACAACGACGCCGGGCTGTGGCTCAACAGCTCGCAGGTCGACATGTTCGCCGTCCCGCACGAGGTCAGCGTGACCGGCAGCAACGGCGTCACGACCCGGACCGGCGCGCCGGTGGCCAACGGCCGGCAGAACGTCATCAACCAGGTCAAGGCCCAGGCCGGCTGGGGCAACACCGTGGTCACCCGCGCCGACGGCACCGTGCTGCGGGTGCTCGCGCCTGGCAAGGCCGCCGAGGCCGGGCTGTTCAGCGCGACGTACCTCGACCCGTACATCACCAACGCCTGGAACGCGTACGCGTCCAAGACGCTGACCGTGGTCCCCTTCACCGACCAGCCGGGCATCAAGTACTTCGGCCGCACCAGCGGCTCCGTCATGACCTTCACCAACGGCTCCGGCCAGCAGGTCGCGTCGTTCAACAAGCCCTCCACCAGCAACGTGTGGGGCTGCGACGGCGCCCTCGGCGCCCCCAACGACCAGGTCGTCGGCCCGATCGCCCGCACCCTCTGCGCGGCGCTGCACCGCGGCACGCTCGGCACCATCGACACCCAGCCCGGCGGCGGGGCGGCGGACTTCTACAAGAGCTCGCTGACCAACCACTACTCGCGGATCATCCACGCGAACATGGCCGACGGGAAGGCGTACGGGTTCGCCTTCGACGACGTGCAGAACCAGGAGTCGCTGGTGCACTCCGGCGACCCGCGCTCGGCCGGCATCACGCTCAGCCCGTTCGTCGGCGGCACGACCCCGCCGACCACCACCCCGCCGACCACCGCGGCCCCGACGAGCCAGCCGCCGGCCGGCAACGTCAGCGCGATCGCCAGCAACTGGCACGGCAAGTGCATCGACGTGCCGAACTGGAACTTCAACGACGGCCAGCGCCTCATCGTGCGGAACTGCACCGGCGGCACCAACCAGCGCTGGACCTGGGTCAACGGCACCCTGCGCACCGAGAACAACAAGTGCATGGACGTGGCGTGGGGCTCCACCGCCAACGGCGCCGCGATCCAGATCGCCAACTGCAGCGGCAACGCCGCCCAGCAGTTCGTCCTGTCCGCCGCCGGCGACCTGGTCAACCCCCAGGCCAACAAGTGCGTGGACATCGCCGGCTGGAACCCGAACAACGACGCCGTCCTGCACCTGTGGGAGTGCACGGGCGGCGCCAACCAGAAGTGGCACCGCGTCTGACGCGCACCGCCACCGCGCAGGGCCGGACTCCCGCCAGGGTCCGGCCCTCCGTGTCAGCCGGTCAGGTCAAGGCGAGCCAGCTGGGTGCGGCTGGTGACGTTGAGCTTCGGGAACGCCCGGTACAGGTGGTAGCTCACCGTCTTCGGGCTGAGAAACAGCCGGGCGCCGATCTCGCGGTTGGTCAGGCCCGCCGCGACCAGCCGCACGATCTGCAGCTCCTGCGGTGACAGGGCCGGCACCGCGCTCGCCGACGCCTCGACGAACCCGCCGGCGGCGCGCAGCTCGGCGTGGGCCCGGTCGAGCCAGGGGCGGGCGCCGAGCCGGTCGAAGAGCTCCGCGGCGGCGCGCAGCTGGGTGCGGGCCTCGCCCTTGCGGCGTTCCCGGCGCAGCCGCTCGCCGAACGCCAGGTGGGTGCGGGCCGCCTCCCACGGGCTGCCGCCCGCGGCGTGCGCGGCGACCGCCGCCTCGAAGTGCCGCTGCGCGAGCGGCCAGGACGGCTCCAGCAGGGCGTGGCAGCGGTGCGCGACCGCGCCGGCCCAGTCGAGGCGGGCCGCGCCGGCCCAGGCGGCGAAGCGGGCACAGGCCGCCTCGGCCCGCTCGTAGGCGCCGATCCGGGTCGCCGCCTCCACCTGGTCGGGGGCGAAGTACACGGCCTGGATCTGGTGGCGGACCGGGCCGGCGAGCGCCGCGTCCAGCCGGTCCGATGCCTCCGCCGGCCGGCCCAGCCCCAGGTCGAGCAGGGCCAGCGCCCACTGTGACCAGGCCAGGCCGTTGGCGATGTGGTTGCGGGTGTACCGGTCGTGGCAGTGCCCGGCCAGCTGCGCGCACCCGGCGGCGTCGCCCCGCGCCGCGAGGATCCAGGCGAGGATGCCCTCCAGGTAGCCGGCCCGGTTCGGCTGGCCCGTGTCCGCGGCCAGCTGGAGCCCTTCGGTGGCGGTGGCCACCGCGTCGGCGAAGCGGCCCAGGTAGAGCTGTGACGCGGCCAGGGTCACGTGCGCCAGCGGCAGCCAGCCGATCGAGCCCTCCGCGCGCGCCTCGTCGGCGACGCCCTGCGCGATCGCCCGTCCGGCCTCGAAGTCCCCGACGAGCCCGGCCACGAACGCCGCGTTCAGCCGCAGGTTCGGCGGGCCGGTGCGGGTGCGGGTCAGCGCGCGCATTGCCGGTACACCTGCCTCCGGACCATCGACGAGCAGCCGGGCCGCCGCCGTGACCGCCGCCACGGCCGGGTCGAGCCCGTCGGACGGGGACAGCCCGAGCTCGCCCAGCCGCGCCGCCGCCTCCTGCACCCGCGGCGGGTCGCTGAGCTGCCACGCGTTGCGCGCGGCGTCGACCAGCAGCAGCCCGGCGGCCCTGCGGTCGACCGGCGCGAGCGCGAGCGCCCCGGCGACGAGCAGGTCGTGCGCGGCCGCCGCCGACCCCTCGTCGAACGCGAGCCGGGCGCGCAGCTCGCACACCCGGGCCGTCAGCACCGGGTCGCCGTCGATCGGGTCGCAGGCGGCCAGGAACTTCCGGGTCAGGTCCGGCTGGCCGGCGTCGTTCGCGGCGACCGCGGCCGCGACCAGCCGCCGGGTCCGCCGCACCGGGTCGGCGGTGAGCTGGGCGGAGCGCTGCAGCGCCGCGGCCGTGGCCGGGTAGCCCTTGCGGCCGCGGGCCCGCTCGGCGGCGTGCTCCAGGGCGAGCGCCGCCTCCTCGTCCGGACCGGTGGCCGCGGCGGCCAGGTGCCAGGCCCGGCGGTCATCGTCGGCGGGCAGCAGTCGCGCCAGGGTCCGGTGTACGGCCAGCCGCCGGTCGAACGTGGTCTGCTGGTACGCCGCCGACCGCAGCAGGGGATGGGTGAAGACGACCCGCCCCGCGGCGACCGTCACCAGGCCGGCCTCCTCGGCCGCACCGAGCCCGTCGGGGGCGACCCCGAGCAGCTCGGCGGCGCGCAGCACGAGGCCGAGGCCTTCCTCGGTAGGGGAAGGCGCGGCGGTGGACGACGCCGCGGCGGCGATCAGTAGCATCGCCCGCCCGTCCGGGGGCAGCCGGTCGATCCTCGCCGCGAACGCGTCCTGGATCCGGCGCGGCAGCGCGGCCGGCACGAACGGCGGCGCCCCGCGGGGCAGCTCGCGCAGCGCGAGCGGGTTGCCGGCGCTGTCGCGCACCAGCCGCACCCGGATCCGCTGCGGCAGGTCGGGTCGCACCTGCCGCAGCAGGGCGTCGGCGGTGTCCGGGTCCAGCCCCGTGAGCCGGTGCTCCGGCAGGCCCTCCGGGGCGAACTCGTCGCGCGCCCCGAACAGCATCGCGACCGGCTCCGCGTGCAGGCGGCGGGCGACGAACCGCAGCGCCTGCGCCGATGAACGGTCCAGCCAGTGCGCGTCGTCGACGACGCACAGCACCGGGCCGTCCTCGGCCAGCTCGGCCAGCAGCGTCAGCACCGCCACCCCGACGAGCAACTGGTCGCCGCCGGCGGCCGGGCCCAGCCCGAGCGCGCCACGCAGGGCCGCGGCCTGCACGTCCGGCAGTTGCGCGACCCGGGCCAGCGCCGGGGCCAGCAGCTGGTGCAGCGACGCGAACGGCACCTCGGCCTCGGTCTCCACCCCGGCGCAGCGCAGCACCGTCATACCGGTCGCGGCGGCGGCCACGTCGTCCAGCAGCGCGCTCTTGCCGATGCCCGGGTCGCCGCGCACGACCAGCGCGGCGCTGCGCCCGGCGCGGGCCCGTTCGAGGACCGCGGCCGCCGCGGCCCGATCGGTGTCCCGGCCCCACAGCATGATCATTCGAGGGTACTGGTCACCTGTCCGGTACCGCGCCCCCGGCCGCCGTCCATACCGTGCGGGGCATGGTTGAGCTCGATGCCGTCACCAGGCGGTTCCCGAACGGTGTCACCGCGCTGGACGCGGTCACGGTCGCGTTCCCGCCGGCCACGTTCACCGCCGTCATGGGCCCCTCCGGGTCTGGCAAGTCGACGCTGCTGCAGTGCGCCGCCGGGCTGGACCGGCCCACCGCCGGCCGGGTCACGCTCGCCGGGCAGGACCTCACCCGACTCAGCGAGCGCCGGCTCACCCTGCTGCGCCGCGACCGGATCGGCTTCGTGTTCCAGGCGTTCAACCTGCTGCCCGCCCTCACCGCCCGGCAGAACGTCGGCCTGCCGCTGCGCCTCGCCGGCCGCCGCCCGGGCCGCGGCACCGTCGAACGGGCCCTCGCCGCGGTCGGCCTCACCGACCGGGCCGGGCACCGGCCGCACGAGCTGTCCGGCGGGCAGCAGCAGCGGGTCGCGATCGCCCGCGCCCTGGTGACCGGCCCGGCGGTGCTCTTCGCCGACGAGCCGACCGGCGCCCTGGACAGCGCCACCGGCCGCGACGTGCTGCGGCTGCTGCGCACCCTCGTCGAAACGCACCGCCAGACGATCGTCATGGTCACCCACGACCCGGTCGCCGCCGCGGCCGCGGACCGGGTGCTGTTCCTGACCGACGGCCGGATCACCGGCAGCCTCGACACCCCCACCGCCGGTGCCGTGGCCAGGTGCATGACCGACCTCGGGAGGGCGGCATGATCGGGATCGCGGTGGCGACGCTGCGGCTGCGGTGGCTGTCGTTCGCCGGCACGTTCGTCGCGCTCGCCCTGGGCAGCGCGCTCATCGCGGCGATGGGCCAGGTCCTCGCCACCACCGCGACCGCGCCGGACCGGGCCCCGCAGCGGTACGCGGCCCACCCGGTCGTGGTCGCGCCGCACGACACGCTGACCGTGCCGACCCGCCACGGCGGGGACAGCGCGCCGCTGGCGGTGTCGCCCGGCCTGCCCGCGGACGTGGTGGCGGCCCTGCCCGGGGGCAAGGTCGACCGGATCATCCCGGCGTACCTGGCCGACGGCGGGCGCGGTGACGGGGTCGGCAGGCCGTGGGCGGTCGCGCCGGCGCTGCTGGCCGGCAGGGCTCCCGCGGCCGACGACGAGCTCGCCGCCGCCGGGCACCCGCTCGGCGCGCGGGTGCGGGTGGTGACCGGAGACGGGGTGCGCACGTACACCGTGACCGGCGTCGTGCCGGACGGGCTCTTCTTCGCCGACGCCACCGCGGCGAAGCTCCGGCCGCAGGTCGACGCGCTGCTGCCGGCCGGCGGCGCCGGCGAGGTCCGCGCGGTGGTCGGCGACCGGGCCAGGGTCCTGACCGGCGCCGACCGGGCCCGCCTCGACCCGGGCCGGACCGCCGACGGCAGGGCCCGCAACAACGCCAACACGATCGTCGGCATCGCCCTCGGCTTCGCCGCGTTCGTCGCGATCTTCGTCGTCGCCTCGACGTTCGCGTTCGCCGTCGGGCAGCGGCGGCAGGAGTTCGCGCTGCTGCGGGCCGCCGGGGCGCTGCCCGGCCAGATCCGGCGGCTGGTGTACTGCGAGGCCCTGCTCGTCTCGCTCGTCGCCGCCACGGTGGGGGCGTTGACCGGCCCGTCGCTGGCGCCGGCGGTGCTGGACCTGCTGCGCGGGCGCGGCATGGCGCCGGACTGGGTCCACGCGGTCAGCGCGGCGCAGTGGCCGGCCTGGACCGCATTCGGCACGGGCGTCGCCGTGGCGCTGCTCGGCGCGGTCACCGCCGCGTGGCGGGCCGGCCGGGTCCGCCCCGGCGAGGCGCTGCGGGAGAGCGCCGTCGAGTCGCGGACCATGCCGCCCGCCCGGTGGGCCGCCGGCGGGCTCACGCTCGCGACGGCCCTGGTCACGATGGCCGTCACCGCGATCGGCGACCCCGGCTCGGCAACCAACCGCAAGAGCTACATGCCGGTCGTCATGCTCCTGGTCGCCGCGGCCGGCCTGCTCGCACCCGCCCTCGTCGGGCTGGTCGCCCGGCGTGCCGGCGGCGCCGCACCGCCCGGCACCGGGCTGCTGCTCGCCCTGCGCAACGTGACCGCCTCCGCGCGGCGTACCGCGGCGGTGGCCGCGCCGGTGCTGGTCACCGTCGGGCTGGCGGCGTCGCTGCTGATCGCGTCGGACCTGACCGACGCAGCGAAGCACGTCCTGCGGGCCAGGCCGGTGCACGCCGACTTCCTGGTCCTGCCGGACGGCACCGCCGGCCTGGACCGCCAGCTCGTCGCCGGGCTGCGCGGCGTGCCCGGCGCCGAGGTCGTCGTCAGCACCGCGACCAGCGTCTACACCCTGGAAGGCGACACCGCGCTGATCCAGCGTCCGGCCGAGGCGGTGGACGGGATGCCCGAGGACGGGATCAAGGTCGCCGCCGACTGGGGCCTGCGGGTCGGCGACACGGCCCGGGTGTGGCTCGCCGACGGCAGCCGGGCGCAGCTGCGGGTGATCGAGGTGCTGCCGGTCGGCGACCCGGCGGACGCGTACGTGGCGGCGTCCAAGGCGTTCGGCGAGCTGCCGCAGGTCGCCTACGTGCGGCTGCGTCCCGGCGCCGACCGGGCGGCGGTCGCCGCGGCGCTGCACGGGGCCGTCGAGGGGCACCGGGCCCGGGCGGTCCCCCGCGGTGCGTGGCTGGCGGCACAGGACCCCGGTGCGGCGCCGGCGACGCAGGGCAGTGGTGCTTCGCCGGCGACGCAGGGCAGTGGTGCCTCGCCGGCGGCGCAGGGCGCCGGGCAGGGCTCGGCGAGCCGCCTCGGCCTGCTGGTGGTGCTCGGCATCGTGCTGGCCTACACCACGCTGGCGCTGGTCAACACGCTGCTGATGGCGGCGCCGGACCGGGCCGGGGAGCGCCGCAGCCTCGGCCTGCTCGGCGCGAGCCGGGGCCAGATCCTCGCCTGGACGGCGGTGGAGGTGCTGGTCACCGTGGCGCTGGGGGTGGTGCTCGCGGCGGCCGTCACCGTGGTGGCGGTCGGCGGGCTGTGGGCGACGCTGCTCAGGATCGCCGGGCCGGTGACGGTGAGCGTGCCGTGGGGCACGCTCGGTGCCCTGGTCGGCGGCACGGCGCTGGTGGCGGTCGCCACGGCCCTGGTCGGCGCCCGGCGCTGAGCGCGGTGCTCGGCGGCCGGCGGCGAGCACCGGGTCCGGAAAATAGTGAGACCGGCACCCACGGGGGAAGGCGCCGGTCTACTGCATCCCAGAATAGGCCGCCCTCCGCGCTTCCGCCAGTGCCAACTGGCTGACGTCCAACGTGGACGATCGGCGCCGCCAGGACGCGATGTTGCTTCACGTTCATCGAGCGTTCAGCTGAGGACATCACCGGCACACCGTCGTACACATGTGCTATCCACAGGCTGTGGATAGCACATGTGTACGACGAGGCGCCTGTGGATAACCGAAGCCCCCGGCCGGATGGCCGGGGGCTTCGAGGAGCTTCGGGTGCGGGTCAGAGGGCCCGGCGGCCACGGCCGGCGAAGCCGGCGACCAGCGCCACGCCGATGGCGGCCACGATGACCTGGACGACCAGCTCGCCCCAGTCCACGCCGGGGGTGTTGGTCGCGATGCCCACGGCGTTGGCGATGAACGTGCCGATCAGGGCGGCAACCACGCCGATGACCATCGTGAGCCAGACGGGGATGTTCTGGCGGCCGGGGACCACCAGCCTGCCGAGCGCGCCCACGATCAGACCGACGATCAGCGCGGTGATGATTCCGGTGACGGTCACTGCTTCCTCCTCGGTGTTTCAGGTAACGGCGTCGATGTGCCGCTGCTTCAAGGAGTGCCCGATCGGATCCGCCGCCAAACACGCCCCCGGCCGTCAGTCCTTCGCGGACTCCGGCGCGGTGAGCGGCCGGATCGCGCCGGCCAGCAGGAACGCGACTGTCAGCAGGACCGCGATGGCGATGAGTGCCTTCAGCACCGACACGTGGTCGCCGAGGAGGCCGACCAGCGGCGGCCCGCCCAGGAAAGCGCAGTAGCCGATCGAGGCGACCACGCTGACCCGGCCCGCCGCCTTGGCCGGGTCGTCGGAGGCGGCGCTCATGCCGACCGGGAAGCCCAGCGAGGCGCCGGTGCCCCACAGCAGGGCGCCGGCGAAGGCCGTCGGGGTGTTCGGGCCGAAGATGAACAGCAGCAGGCCGGCGAGCGCGATCACGGCGAGGCCGCGCACCACCGGGACGCGGCCGAACCGGTCGAGCAGCCCCGGGCCGAACCAGCGCCCGACGGTCATCGCGGTCAGGAACACCGTGAAGGCGAGCGTGCCGACGGCGGCGGAGGTGTGGTACCCGTCGATCACCGCCACGGCGATCCAGTCGATGCCGGCGCCCTCGGTGAACGCGAACGCCAGCACGAACACGCCGATCAGCAGCGTGCGGGGCTCGGTCCAGAACTCCAGGAACCTCCGCGCACCGCCGGTCGACGGATCCTCGGCGGAGGCGTCGGAGGCGTCGGAGGCGTCGGAGGCGTCGGAGGCGTCGGCCGTGTCGGGCAGGAAGGCGCGCACCATGACGAACGTGCTGGCGCCGACCACCACCGCGACCACGCTCAGGTGGACGGTCACGGGCACCTTCAGGGCGACCATCGCCGTGCCGAGCAGCGCCCCGGCCACGGTGCCGACGCTGTACCCGGCATGGAAGCGGGGCATGATCGCCCGGCCGAGGCGGCGCTCGACCAGGGCGCCCTGGACGTTCATCGCGACGTCCCACGCACCGTTGGCGAAGCCGAACCCGAACAGGCCGAGCACCACCAGCGGCACGCCGAGGTGGTAGCCGCCGGCGACCACGATCAGGCTGACGGTGAGCAGGACCGCCATCGCGGCGACCGTGGCGCGGGAGCCGAACCGGGCGACGATCTGGCCGGAGAGCACCAGCGAGATGATCGAGCCGGCGGCGATCGCGACGAGGACCAGGCCGAGCTGGGAAGGGTCGAGGCGCAGCTCGTCGCGGATCTGCGGGATGCGGGTGGCCCAGCTGGCCATCGCGACGCCGCACCAGATGAAGGCGGCGTAGACGGCGCGGGTGGCGGCCCGCAGCGGCCGGTCGGTGGCGGATGCCGTCCCGGTGGTCAGGGTCATGGTGCTTCTCCGGAGGGCTGTGCGGGGAGGTCCGGGTGGGTCGCGCCGGCGAGGCACCGGGCGACGATCACCCGGATCTGCTCGCGGGGCACCGGGGCGGTCGACAGGGTCTTGTGCATGACCAGGCCCTCGATCAGGGCGTCGACGCCCCGCGCGGTGACCGGGTCGACGAAGCGCTCGAGCACGGCGCGGCTGGCGCGCATCCAGGTCTCGGTGACCGTGCGCAGCGCCGGGTCGCGCAGGGCGGCCAGGTACAGCTCGTAGGCGATGGCCCAGTCGGCGGTGTCCGCGCCGGCGTCGCCGTGGATGAGGTCGGTGACCGCCTCCACCAGGGCCGCAGCGGAGTCGACGCGCAGGAAGTGCGACTCGTAGACGGCCGACATCCGCTCGGCGTGCCGCTGGAAGGCCTGGGCGCGCAGGTCGTCGAGGCTGCTGAAGTGGTACGTCAGCGACCCCAGCGGCACGTCCGCCGCTGCCGCGATGAGCCGGTGGGTCGTGCCGGCGACGCCGTGCTCGGCGATGACCCCGATCGCGGCGTCGATGATGCGGTCCTTGCGGTTCGGGTCGTGCCGGCGGGTGCCCACCCGGCTCACGTCGTCCCTCCGCCGCCCTGCGGACCGCCGTCACCTTTGCCGTGCTGCGGACCGCCGTCGCCTCCGCCGTGCTGCGGAGCGTTCATGCCTGCTCGTCGAGCCGCCGGACGACCCGGGCCGGCGAGCCGACCGCGAGCACGCCCGCGGGCAGGTCACGGACCACGACCGAGCCCGCCCCGACGACCGTGTCGGCGCCGATCGTGACCCCGGGGCAGACGATGACCCCGCCGCCGAGCCAGACGTTGTCGCCGACGACGATCGGCTTCGCCGCCTCCCACTTGTCCCGGCGCGGGCCCGGCTCCAGCGGGTGGGTCGAGGTCAGCAGGTGCACGCCCGGCCCGATCTGCACGTCCTCGCCGATGCTGATCGTCGCCACGTCGTTGCAGACCAGCCCCCAGTTGGCGAAGGAGCGGGCGCCGAACGTGGTCTGGTAGCCGTAGTCGCACCGCAGCGGGGGACGGATGTAGGCGCCCTCGCCGAAGCCGCCGAGCAGCTCGGTCAGCAGGGCCCGCAGCGTCTCGTGATCGGTCGGGTCGGTCGTGTTGATCCGGTGGGTGAGCCCCTGCGCCCGGGCGTCGTCCGCGGCCAGCTGCGGGTCGTCGGCGAGGTACAGCTCTCCCGCGAGCATGCGCTCACGCATGGTCTTCCCCGTCATGTGTACAACCGTACACTGCATGTGTACATCTGTACGCTAGCGCCTGCGGTGGTGCTGGTTGGTCAGGAGCGCGCCGGTTTGGCGGGGCGGGTATGGCTCGGGCCGGCGCCCTGCTGGCCGTTGCCGGGCTTCGCGGTGTCCTGCTTGCTGGGGGCCTTCGTCGGGGCCTTCGTCGGGGCCTTGGACCCGTGGGTCGCCGTCGGCGGCGCGGATCCGGCCGGTGACGGGGTGGCATCGGCCAGCACGGCGTGGCAGTAGTCGTCGATGCCGGCCGGGTTCTTCGCGGCCCGGGCCAGCTCCGCGCGCTCCTCGCCGGTGACCCGCGGGGCGTGCGGATCGGTGCGGGCGGCCTCCCAGGTGCGGCACAGGTGCTCGATATTGCCGGCCGGGGCCGCGGCGGGGGACGGGGGCGCGGGTGTCACGGTCGGCGCGCCGGTCGGCCCGGGCGCTGCGGACGGCGGCGTGTTCCTGGTGCCGAACAGTGCCTCCACGGTGCGCTGCACGGGGTCCGGCAGGTGGTCGCCGCCGGCCGCGTACGCCGTGCCGCCCACCGACACGACGACCAGGGCCGCCCCGGCGATCAGGCCAGAGCGTCGCTTGCGGCGGGCGCGGTAGGCCAGCCGGAACGCCCGGAGCGCGGAGTCCTCGCCGGTCAGTTCGGCGGGCCGGGCCGGGCCGGCGGCGGCGACCAGGAGCGCGGTGACGGCGGCGTACTGCTCGCCGCCGGGCTCGCGCAGGTCGAGCAATTGCTCAGTGACGTCAGGAGCGAGGGAGTCGTGCATGATCAACTGCCTTCCCGCGGGTCAGTGCCGCGGTGTGCCTGGACTTCGGGGTGTTCGGCCAGCCGGCGCAGTCCGCGCATCGTTGCGATACGGACCGCGCCAGGGCGTTTGCGCAGGACCCGGGCGGTGCCGGCGACGTCGAGACCGGCCACGACGCGCAGCATGACCGCCTCGGCCTGCTCGGTCGGCAGGGTGCCGATCATCCGCAGTGCCCACTCGGTGCCGGCCCGGTCGCCGGCGTCGAGGGCCGCGTCCGGGACGGTCTCGCCGGCGGCCTCGCCGAGCTCGTGCACCGTCTCGTGGGGCTTCTCGCGGCGGCGCCACGCCCGCCGGTTCTCGTCGATACCGCGGTTGCGGGCGATCCGGAAGAGCCATACCCGGAACGCGGTCGTGCCGCCGCTGAACCGGGCCAGGTCCCGCGACACCTGCAACCACGTCTCCGACGCCACGTCCTCGGCCGCGTCGCCGCAGACGACCCGCAGGTAGCGCAGCACCAGCGGGTGCAGTGCCCGCCACAGCTCGGCGAAGGCCGCGGGGTCGCCGGTGGTCGCGCCGGCCAGCGCCGCGTCGAGCCGGCCGTCGAGCCCGTGGGCGTCGTGCGCGGCGCCGGTGGCGGTCTCATCGGGCACCCCGGCATCGAACTCGCCGGAGACGTCGCCGGAGGAGGAGGAGTCCCTCGGTGCGCTGGAGGAGGAGTCCCTCGATGCGCCGGAGGAAGGGTCGCCGCGGGAGAACGGCGCCGGATGCGTGTCGGCCAAGGTCGTCACGGCCGACCCGGCCGGTTGTGCACCGATGCCCGGTCCGCGCTCCCGCCCGGAGCGACGGCCGTGGCGGCCAGGCCGGTGCGGGCCATGACCTGCCAGCGTTGCCGGCTGCCGAGCAGCGCGGCGACCGTGGACTGCACCACGACCAGGTACAGCAGCTGCCGGTACACCACCTGCTGCAGCGGCACGGTCCACAGCGGACCGAACCGTTCCCGGTCGAGGCGCAGCGCGTAGGCGGCCACCAGCACCTGCAGGAGGGTGAAGCCGCACCAGACCGCCGCCACCTGCCCCACCGGCAGGAAGAACAACGAATAGACGGCGTAGACGTCGACCAGCGGCGCGGTCAGCGGCAGCAGCATCTGGAAGACCGCCAGGTAGACCAGCCCGCGCCGGCCGAGGTGCCCCCGCTCGCGCAGCGCCCGGCGGTGCTTCCAGGCAGCCTGCATGGTGCCGTAGCACCACCGGTACCGCTGCCGCCACAGCTGCCGCAGCGACGCCGGGGCCTCCGTCCAGGCGACCGCGCGCTCGGCGTAGACGGCCCGCCATCCGGCGCGCAGCACCGCCATCGTGAGATCGGTGTCCTCGGCGAGGGTGTCGGACGGCACGCCGTCGACGTCCAGCAGCGCGGCCCGCCGGAAGGCGCCGATCGCGCCGGGGATGGTGGGCATGCACTCGCCGAGCTCGAACATGCGCCGGTCGAGGTTGAAGCCGACGACGTACTCCAGGTGCTGCCAGCGCCCGAGCAGCCCGCCGCGGTTGGCGACCTTGGTGTTGCCGCTGACCGCGCCGACGGACGGGTCGGCGAACGGCTGGACGAGCCGGCCGACGGCGTCGGGCTCGAACACGGTGTCGCCGTCGACCAGCACCAGCAGCTGGCCGCGGGCGGCGGCGATGCCGGTGTTCAGCGCGGCCGGTTTGCCCGCGTTGGCCTGGCGGATCAGGCGGACGCCGGGCAGGCCGAGGCGGCGCACCACCTCGGCGGTGCCGTCGGTGGAGCCGTCGTCGACGACGATGACCTCGATTTGGGGGTAGTCGTTGCCGATCAGCGAGCGGACCGTGGCGGCGATGTTCGCCGACTCGTTGTAGGCCGGGACGACGACCGACACCAGGCCGAAGGACCGCAGCGGCCGGCGGGCGGCCACCGCGGCCCGGCGCGCGTGCCGGCGCGCCGTGACCACCTGGACGACGAGCCTGAGCAGGGCCAGGACCGTGCCGGCGACGATCAGCCACCACATCGCCGCGCTGATCCAGTCGGCGGCCACCTGTGCCCACCGCAGGGCGTGGCCGCGCACGACGGTCCCGGTGCCGGCGGCCACCTCGGGCGGCAGGCCGATGCCCTCGGAGACGGTGACGAACCGGAGGCCGGCCCCCTGGGACACGATGCGCTCGACCGCCGCGACGGTCTGCGCGCGGTCGCCGCCGCCGTCGTGCAGCATCACCACCGCGCCGGGCCCGGCGGGTGCGGGCAGCGCCGCCGCGACGATCGCGTCCACGCCCGGCCGGCGCCAGTCCTCGGTGTCGCGGTCGGTCAGGACGGTCAGGTAGCCGGTCGCGGCGCGCAGCACGGCCGGGCCGGGCGGCGCCGACGGCGTCGAGGAGTACGGCGGCCGTAGCAGCCGCACCGTGCGCCCGGTCGCCGCGGCGATCGCGTTGCGGGTCAGGTCGAGCTCGAGCCGCTGCCGCCACGCCGGGACGGCCGCCAGGTCGGCGTGGGTGAAGGTGTGTACGCCCAGCTCGTGGCCCTCGGCGACGATGCGGCGCACCAGGTCCGGGTGCTGGTTGACCCGCGCGCCCACGACGAAGAACGTCGCGCGGGCGTGGTGGCGGCGCAGCGCGTCGAGGATCAGCGGCGTCCACTTCGGGTCGGGGCCGTCGTCGAAGGTGAGCGCGACCGCCCCGGCCGGCATCGCGGCCGAGCGCACCGAGCCGTCGGCGGCGACCTGCAACACCGGTCCGGTGCCGTCAGGAAGGGCCGGCGCGGCGGCCTGCGGGGCGGCGGCCGCGGGCGCCGGGCCCTGCTCGCCGGAGACCCCGTCCACCCAGCCGTCCAGGCACAGCTCGGCGAGCAGCACCCCCATGGCGAGCAGCAGCAGGAGCCAGTGCGCGCGGGGTGCCCGGCGGGAGGCGTGCCGGGCCACTACTTCGTCCGGCTGGGCTTGGCGTTGCCCGGGTGCGACGTCCTGCGGTTGTCGTGCGGCGAGCTCGCCGCCGACGACCCGGCGGCCGGACCACCGGTCGTGGCGCCGGCCGGCACCGCCGGCGGAGCCCCGGTCGGCGACGGGCGGGGGTCGGCGCCGGTGCGGCTCGGGGCCGGGGCGATGCCGGACTCCGCGTCGTCGCGGTGCTGGGCGCCCTGGCCGCCCTGCGGCAGACCGGGCAGCGGCACCGGCGAGCTGCCGAGCAGCCCGGCGACCAGCAGAAGCAGACCCAGCACGAGCAATCCGCCCAGGCCGGCACCGAGGCCGGTGAACAGCCTCCGTCGCCGGCCGCTGCGGTCCACGAAGACCGGGTCGACCACGTTCACGGAGGAAGAAGCGGCACAGCCCCCCGAACCGTTACGGGGTGATGCCGGTGTTCGACGGATCCCGCAGGGCCTCGTCGATGTCGTTGGTCGTCTTCGTCATGATCGCCTGGACCTGCTCGCGGGTCAGGGCGCCGGGCGCGCTCCACAGCTCCCGGAGGTCCTTGGCGATGATCGACTCGACGATGATCCAGGCGGAGACGGAGGGGTACATCTTGCCGTGCGGGATCATCTCCCGGAACGCGGCGTACTCCGGCTGGGTCGCCAGCTTCGTGCCCTCGATCGCCTCGGTGCGGGCCGGCCAGAGCCCGGAGTTGACGCTGTACCGCTGCTGGCTCGCCTTGCCCGTCAGGTACCGGACGAACTCGAACGCCGCGTCGGGGTGCCTGGCCTCCTTGAGGACGCCCAGGTTGGAGCCGCCGAGGAAGCCGAACCTGCCCGCCTTGCCGGCCGGCATCGGCGCCGTCGACCAGCCGGCCCTGAGCCCGGCCCGGCTGGTGTCGGACGCGAACTCCGCCACCGACTGCGAGTTGTCGATCGTGATCGCGCCGGTGCCCTCCGCGAATGCCCGCGGCACGTCGCTGGAGGACAGCGCCATCGCCTTCGGATCGTCGTACAGGCCGATGAGCCGCTGGTAGTAGCTGACCCCGTCGATCGCGGCCGGCTCGGCGAGCATCGACTTCGTGCCGTCGTCCTTGATCAGGTCGCCGCCGGAGGCCCAGATGAAGGGGGCCACGTTGTGGATGATGCCGAAGTTGTTCTGCAGGCCGATGGCCAGCGGCGCGACCCCGGCGTCCGACGCCTTGATCTTCTGCAGCGTCGTCTCGAACGAGTCCCAGGTCGCGAACGCGTCCTTCGGGTCCAGCCCGATCCTGCGCAGTACGTCGGTGCGGTAGAACAGGGCCCGGATGTCGATCAGCCACGGCAGCGCGGTGATCTCCTCGGAGGTGATCAGGTGGCTGGAGCTCCAGCTGGCCTTGGCGAACACGTCCTCGCCGCCGACCGCCGCGATCTCCTCGATGCTGTACGGCCGTAGCGCGCCGATCGAGCTGAACCCGGCCACCCACGTGGTGCCCAGGACTGTCACGTCCGGCCCCTCGCCGCTGGTCGAGGCGGTGCTGAGCCGGGTCAGCGCCTCGTCCCACGGCACCCGCACCGGGTTGACCGTGATGTTCGGGTGCGCCTTGTGGAACTCCTCGGTCTCGGTGACGACCGCCTGGTCCTGCACCGGCCCGCCGTACGGCATGTACCAGAAGTCGATCGTGACGGGCGGCCGGTCGGCGGCGTACCCCAGGCCACTCGCGGACCCGACGTCCTTCTTGGCGCAACCGGCGGCCGGCAGGAGCGACGCCGCCGCGGCGGCCGCGGTCATGATCAGCTGGCGACGGCTGAGGCTGCTCGCCACGGATACCCCCTGTGATGCTCGTCTCGTCCCACCAGTCAATCGACCCGGCCCCGCCGCTGCTGAGAGCAAATCTCCGGCACAAAACTCCGAAACTCCGCCCGCGCGTGCCGATCTCCTGGCCATGCGGAAGGTGGGGAAGCTCAAGTGGCGCTGGCCGCGGGTGCTGGCGCTCGCTGTCGTGCTGCTCGGCGGCGTGACCTTCGCCAACGTGCACCTGCACGGCAAGAGCCAGGTCCACGAGGCGACCCGGTCCCGCCTGAGCGAGCTCAACATGCTGCTGCACGAGGAGAGCTCGCTGCAGTGGAAGACCCTCGCCGACCGCAACTCGCCGGTGAAGGTGGCCCGTGAGCTCGGCGAGACCCGCCGCCGCGAGCGCGACCTGCTCGTCTCGCTGCGGGGCGACCTCGGCGCGGACACCCTGGCGAGCTTGACCAGCAGCGTTGAGGCGTACCACGCCGTGCTGGACGTCGAGCTCGGCCTGCTCGGCGTCGGCAAGGTCAGCGAGGCCCGGGTGCTGGAGCAGCAGCAGACCGAGCCGCAGTTCGGCCGGCTCAACGCCCGGCTGCGCAGCCTCGAGGACCGCGCGGCCGACGCTGCCGAACTGGCCAACAACATCGCCGACCTCGCGCTCGGCGTCGCCATGACCATCGCCGTGGTCGCGATCGGCCGGCTGCTGTACCGCTTCGAACGCGAGCACCACGCCACCAACCGGGCCAACGAGGAGATGCTGCACCAGCAGCAGATCGCGCTGGACACCCTCGCCGAGCACGAGGCGCTGATCCGCCACCAGGCGTCCCACGACGCGCTGACCGGCCTGCCGAACCGGCGGATGCTCACCCAGCTGCTGGAGGGCGGCGAGGACCGCGACCAGGCGCTGCTGCTGGTCGACCTGGACAACTTCAAACCCGTCAACGACCAGCTCGGCCACGCCGCCGGCGACGACCTGCTGGTCGGCGTCTCCAGCCGCCTGCTGGCCGCCGTCCGCGACGACGATACGGTCGTGCGGCTCGGAGGCGACGAGTTCGCGGTCGTCATCGCCGGTGGCGACGCCGCCGTCGCGGTCCGGGTCGCCGAGCGGATCGTCGCCGCCGTCGCCGAGCCGTTCGAGATCGCCGGCACCGAGGTCCGCGTCGGGGCCAGCGTCGGCGTCGCGATCAGCAGCGGCGGCCGCGACGGCACCCAGCTGCTGCGCGACGCCGACATGGCCATGTACCAGGTGAAACAGGGCACCAAGGGCGGCTTCGCGGTGTACCGCGAGCCCGACGTCCGGCTGGTCCACCAGGCCGTCAGGTAACAGGCCGGCGGCCCACCGCGCTTCTTCCGCACGGAGTTGCCTCCCACCCGGAGGCATCCGATGGTGCCTTCCGCACGGGAGGGCAACCGCGGGAAGGGGCGACGAATGCGGCGAATGCTCGCACTGACGATGATGGCGACGGCGGCGGTGACGGTCGGGGCAACCGGTCCGGCGCACGCCGCACCGCCCGGCTCGGCGACCGCGACCGTGTTCTTCCCCAACCCGGTCCAGACGCTCGGGCTGCAGGAGCTGGCCGACGGCAAGGACGCCGACAGCCCGGCGTTCGCCCCGGCCTACCGCCAGGTCACGCTCACCGACCTGGACGGCTCCGGCGGGCTGTCCGGCCGGTACGCGGTCGTGAAGAGCTCCACCGGCAAGGCGGCCCTCGTGGTCGACGGCGCGTTCCCCGCCTGGCATCGCGACGCCGACCAGTTCGAGCAGGTCATGGGCTACTACTGGGTGACGACCGCGCAGTCGTACCTGCAGCACCTCGGCTTCGGCTCGACGCTGCGGCCCGTCAACCAGCGCCGGATCGAGATCCGGATCGACCAGTACGGCGGCGACAACTCGTTCTTCCGCGAAGACAAGGCCAACATCACCCTCGGCAAGGGTGGGGTCGACGACGCGGAGGACGCCGAGGTCATCGTGCACGAGTACGGCCACTCGGTGCAGGACGGCCAGGTGCCGGGCTTCGGCACGACCCTGCAGTCGGGCGCGATCGGTGAGGCGTTCGGCGACTACCTCGCCGTGGTGGTCACCAGCTGGGCCACGGGGGTGCCGACCCGCACACCCGAGGCGTGCGTCGCGGACTGGGACGCCGTGTCCTACACCAGCACCGTGCCGCACTGCCTGCGCCGGCTCGACGGCGTCAAGCACTACCCGGAGGACGTCGTCGGCGAGGTCCACGCCGACGGCGAGATCTGGTCCCGCGCCCTGTGGGACATCCGGGCGGCGCTCGGCGACACCCGGGCCAGCACTCTGATCGTGGAGGCGCAGTTCGCCTTCACGGTCGACACCACGTTCGCGGCGGCGGCCCAGGCCACCGTGGACGCGGCGCGACGGCTCTACGGCGCCTCGGCCGCCCAGACCACCCGCAACGCGTTCGCCGCGCGGGGGCTGCTGTAGGGATCGCGGGCCCCGGATCGCCGTGTCGCTGCGGCGGTCCGGGGCAATGATGGGCTCGTCACCCGGCCCCCGCTGAAGGACCCCGACGCGTGGCTGCGCGAGGTCGAGGCGCACGGCCGGCTCGGCATCGCCGAGGTCATGACGATGCCCGACCGCCACCCGGTCGAGTTCGCCACCGCCCTCGCCGAGCAGATCGTGCCCCGGATGCCGTGAGGTGCGCCGGTCAGCTGCCGAGCAGGGCCATGTCCTTCAGGTAGTGCGCCAGGTCGCCGCGGGCGATGTGGGCGGCGAACGCCTCGTCGCCGGCGGCGGCCGCGGCCCGCATGTGGTCGGTCAGGTCGCGCAGGCGCGGCACCACCGCGGCCCGGGCCGCCCGGCGCAGCGCCTCGTCGGCGCCGTACGCGTCGAAGAACAGCGTGAGCCGCTCGCCGGCGCGCGGGCCGGCGGCCGAGCCGAGCGGCACGAACCGGTAGATCGCGTACGCGAGATCCCAGGCTCGCGGGCCGGGCGCGGCCACGTCGAAGTCGATCAGGGCGACGACCCGCTCGCCGTCGTAGACGCAGTTGTAGGGCGCGACGTCGTTGTGGCAGATCACCTCGACCGGCTCCACGGCGGGCTTCTGCCAGCCGCCGCGCCAGCCGGCGGCGACGTCGGCGGTCGCGTCGTGGTACGCCCGCAGCAGCCGCCCGGCGCTGACCAGCGCGGCGTCGCCGGCCACCGCCGGGGTCCACGGGTCGTGCCCGACCTCGCCGGGCAGGAACTCGAAGACGTCGCGGCCGAGCGCGTCGGTGCCGAACGAGCGGGGCGCGCCGGTGAACCCGCGCGTCTGCAGGTGCTCGAACAGCTGGTGGACGCGCGGGCTCCAGGCACCCGCCGGGCGCCGGACCGTCGCGCCGACCCGCACGACCCGGTTCACGCCACCGCCGGCGAGCTCCTCCTCGACCTCGGAATCCGTCATGGGGACCAACCTCTCACGGATCTTCTCGATTCGCAGGACTCGATGTTGTCCGAAAGGGCCGGTTGATCCGGAAAAGCGGTGACCTCGTGCGTGGCGTCACCTGCGCCGCCCGGGTGCCGTTGCACCGGTCGATGAGAGTTCTGGTCACCGGCGGCGCGGGGTTCATCGGGGGAAACCTGTGCCGGGAGCTGGTCAGCCACCCGGCCGTGGCTGAGGTCGTCGCGTTCGACGATCTCAGCACCGGCAGTGAAGGCAACCTCGACGGCGTCGGCGCGATGCTGATCTGCGGCAGCATTCTGGACCGGGCCGCGATCGACGCCGCGGTCGGCGGCGCCGACGTCGTGATCCACCTGGCCGCCCGGCCGTCGGTGCCGCGGTCCGTCGCCGACCCGATGCGCAGCCACCTGGTCAACGCCACCGGCACGATGCACGTGCTGGAGGCGTGCCGGCGCGACGGCACGCCGATCATCGTGGCGTCCTCGTCGTCGGTGTACGGTCCGACGAAGGTCTTGCCCAAGCACGAGGACCTGCCGACGCTGCCGCAGAGCCCGTACGCCGCCAGCAAGCTCGCCGCCGAGTCCGCGGTCCTGGCGTATGGGGCCACCTACGGGCTGCCGGTGCTCGCGTTGCGGTTCTTCAACGTGTACGGCCCGCTGCAGTCCACCGGGCACGCGTACGCCGCGGTGATCCCCAGGTTCGCCGACGCCGCGCTGCGCGGGCAGCCGCTGCACGTGCAGGGCGACGGGCGGCAGACCCGGGACTTCACCTTCGTCGGCTCGGTCGCCCGGCTGCTCACCGACGCCGCGGTGCGCCGGGTCACCAGCCCGACGCCGGTGAACCTGGCGTTCGGCACCCGCACCTCGCTGCTCGACCTGATCGACCTGATCCGCGGGCTCGTCGGCCGGCCGCTCGAGGTGGTCTTCGACCCGGCCCGCCCCGGCGACGTACGCGACTCCCAGGCCGAACCGGCCCGGCTGCGGGAGCTGTTCCCCGGCCACGCCCCCGTCCCGCTGGCCGCCGGGCTCGCCGAGACGGTCAGCTGGTACGAGCGGCAGATAGCGTCGGCAGCGCGGTAGCCGTGCCCGGCACCTGGTCCGGCGCCTGGTCTGGCACGTGCGGCACCACGCACAGGTCGGCGAGCTGCCCGACCAGCGCGGCCGGTGCCGCGCGCACGTCCAGCGCGAGGGCGAGGGCCGGGTCCAGCGGCGGCACCGACACGTGCGAGATGAGCGGGTGCAGCGGCCGCAGGTCGGTCTCGCCGTCGCCGAAGAGCTCCTCGTGCAGCTTCTCGCCCGGGCGCAGCCCGGTGTAGACGAAGTCGACCGGCCGCTCGGCCTGCGCGGCGAGCTGGTGCGCCAGCTCGTCGATGCGCACCGGGCTGCCCATGTCCAGCACCAGCGCCTCGCCGCCGGCGCCGAGGGCCGCGGCCTGGATGACCAGCTGCACCGCCTCTTGGACGGTCATCATGAAGCGGGTCACCTGCGGGTCGGTGACGGTGACCGGCCCGCCGGCGGCGATCTGCGCCTGGAAGGCGGTCACCACCGAGCCGCGGCTGCCCAGCACGTTGCCGAAGCGGACGTTGAGGTACGTGCCGGCCGCGGCGGTGGACCGGTGCGCGGTAAGCCGCTCGGTGATCCGCTTGGAGTAGCCGAGCACGCTGACCGGGTTCGCGGCCTTGTCGGTGGAGATGTTCACGAACCGCTCGACGCCGGCCGCCGCGGCGGCCGACAGCACGTTGAGCGTGCCCAGCACATTGGTCTGCACCGCCTCGGCGGGGTGCCGCTCCAGCAGGGTCAGGTGCTTGAGCGCGGCGGCGTGGAACACCACCTCCGGCCGGCGCGCGGCGAAGATCTCCGCGATCGACGCGGCGTCGCGCAGGTCGGCGAGGATCAGCTCCGGGCTGTCCAGCAGCGCCCGGCCGTGGATCGACAGCTGCACCGCGTGCAGCGCCGACTCGTCGCGGTCGAGCATCATCAGCTCGGCCGGGGCGAAGCGGTGCAGCTGCCGGCACAGCTCCGAGCCGATCGAGCCGCCCGCGCCGGTCACCAGCACCCGGCGGCCGGTCAGGTAGTCGCCGATCGAGGCCACGTCGGTGTCGATCTGGCGGCGGCCGAGCAGGTCGGACAGGCGCACGTCGCGCACCTGCGCCACGCCGGCCGGGCCGTCCGTGCCGTCCAGGCCGTTGTCGAGGCTCTCGTTGATCGACGGCAGGACCTTGAGCTCCCGGCCCGCGGCGGTGACCATCGCGCGGACGCCGCGCAGCAGGGCGCCGTCGCCGGAGCGGATCGCGAAGATGACGACCTGGGCGCCGGTGCGCTCGATCGCGGCGATCAGCGAGGCGCGCCCGCCCAGCACCGCGACGCCCTCGATGCGCAGGTTGCGCTTGACCGGGTCGTCGTCGATCAGGCCGACCGGCCGGTACCGGCAGTGCGGGTCGTGTGCCATCGAGCGCAGCAGGCGGTGCCCGGCGGCGCCGGCGCCGAAGACCAGCGCGGGCACGGCCGGGCCGGTCGCCGGGGCGACCCGCAGCCGGCGCTCGCGCCGCAGCCGGCCGGCGGCGCGGCCGGTGACCATCGCGAGCAGGGCCGTCATCGCGCCGAGCACCGCGACCGTGGTCTGTGCCGCGCCCAGCGCCCACAGCAGCCCGCCGGCCACGGCGACGGTGAACGCCAGCGCCCGCAGCTCCGGCAGCGTGCCGCGCACGTAGCGGCGCCGGTACAGGTGCACCGGCCAGGCGGTCATCGTGTGCAGCGCGGCGGCCAGGACGACCGCGACGCCGGTGGTGAACAGCGACGGCGGGGCGGGCGCGACGGTGACCGCGAGCGCTAGGCCACCGGCCCAGGCACAGAGGTCGGCGGGCCAGTCCGCGGGCCCCGAAGGCCGCCTGTGGTCGTCCATCGGTTCCCCCCGGAGCTCCTTCGGACACGACTGCGACCATTCTTCATGATTTGTGGGGTGAAACCCGGCTAAAACGTAGATCGGGGAAATTAGACCGTTTCACCTCTTACGCCGTGACAACCTGTCACTCTTCGTAAAGAAGCGAACACGGGAGGTCATGGCGTATGGAGCTGCGCGACTATGTCAGCGCGGTCCGGAAACGCTGGTGGCTGGTGGCCACGACCGCCTGTCTGGCCCTGGTCGCCGCAGTCGTCGTCACCGCGCGCACGGCGCCGACGTACGCCGCCTCGGTGACGTTCTTCGTCAGCACCCCGAGCAGCGGCGTGACCGACGCGTACCAGGGCGGCCTGTTCTCCCAGCAGCGCGCCCGGTCCTACGTCAACCTCGTGCGCAGCGACCGCCTGGCCCGGGCCGTGGCGTCCGACCCCGCCGTCGGCCTCGACGCCGACGGCGTCAAGCAGCGCATCAGCGCCCGGACCGTGCCCGACACCGTGCTGCTGGACATCACCGTGCTGGACACCAGCAGCGACCGGGCCCTGCGCATCGCCGAGGCCGTCGCGCTGCGGTTCGCCGCGCTCGTCTCGGTGCTGGAGACCCCGCCGGGCGCGGACAACCCGACCGTCCGCGTCGACGTCGTCACCGGCCCCCGCGTCGGCACCGACCCCGTCTCCCCGCAGCCCGCCCGCAACTTCGCGGTCGCCCTGCTCATGGGGCTGCTCGTCGGCGCCGCCGGAGCGGTCCTGCGGGAGATCCTGGACAGCAGCGTCCGCTCCGCGGCCACCCTGCGCCAGGCCGCCGGCAAGGCTGTCCTGGCCACCGTGCCGATGGACCCCCGGGCCCGGCAGGAGCCGCTGCTGGTCGAGGACGCGGCCTGGTCGCCGCGCGGCGAGGCGATGCGCCACCTGCGTACCAACCTGCAGTTCGTCGACCCGGACCGGCGGGCCCGCTGCATCGTCGTCACCAGCGCGCTGCCCGACGAAGGCAAGTCCACGATCGCCTGCAACCTCGCGATCGTGCTGGCCGAGAACGGGCACCGGGTCCTGCTCGTCGACGCCGACGTGCGCCGCCCCAAGATCGCCGAGTACCTCGACCTCGAGGGCGCCGTCGGCCTCACCAACGTGCTCGTCGGCCAGGTCGACCTCGACACCGCCGTGCAGCCGTGGGGCGACCGCGACCTGTGGGTCCTGGCCAGCGGCTCGATCCCGCCCAACCCGAGCGAGCTGCTCGGCTCGCAGCAGATGGCCCGCCTGCTGGCCACCGCCGGCGAGGACTTCGACTACGTCGTGGTGGACACCTCGCCGCTGCTGGTCGTCACCGACGCCGCGGTCGTGGCCAGCCGCGCCGACGGCGCCGTGCTCGTCACCCGCGCCGGCAGGACCACCGTCACCCAGGTGCGCTCCGCCGTCCTGGCGATCGAGGCGGTCTCCGCCCGGCTCTTCGGCGCGGTGCTCAACGGCGCCAAGGCCGGCGGCGACGATGCCTACACGTACGCCTACTACGGCACCCGGCCCGGCGCGCCGCTGCTCACCGCGCGGCCCGCGCCGCTCAGCCGGGATCTCGACGCGGCCGGTCGGCCAGGAGGGTGACGATGGGCGCAATGGTCGCGGCACAGGCCCGGTACCCGTCGATCGGGCCGCCGTACGGGTCGGGCAGGTCGTCGTCGGACGGCGAGCCCGGCTGCAGCCGGCCCCGGACCCGGGCGACGTCCCGCAGCGTGGCCGGCCCGGGCGGCAGCGCCGCCAGGTACCGGCCGAACTGCCGCAGCGTGAACGTCCGCGCCGCCACCGCCGGGGCCAGCGTCACGCAGTGCGCCCGCTCGGCCCGCGTCGCGGTCAGCACCAGGTCGGCGCCGGCGAGCAGGCCGGCGTCGAGGCGCCGGCTGGCGAACCCTTCCGGGTCCGCGCCGAGCCCGCGCAGCACCGCCTTCGCCTCCGCCGGCATGTCCAGCTCCGGCACCGAGTGGGTGCCCGCGCTCGCGGCGTCCAGGCCGGCGGCGCGGGCCAGCCGCTCCGCCATGGCCGACCGGCACAGGTTGGCCCGACACACGAACAGCATGGAAAGCCCCCGATGAACACACGCATCCACCTGTCGGCGCCTGACATGTCGGGCACCGAGGAGCGCTACCTGGTCAACGCCTTACGGTCCGGATGGGTGGCGCCCGTCGGGCCGGATCTCGACGCGTTCGAGGCCGAGATCGCCCAGCGGTGCGGCACCGCGCACGCCGTCGGGGTCAGCTCCGGCACCGCCGCCCTGCACCTGGCCCTGCTCGCCCTCGGCGTCGGGCCCGGGCAGGCGGTCGTCGTGCCGACGCTGACGTTCGCGGCCACCGCCAACGCCGTGGTCTACACCGGCGCCGAGCCCGTCTTCGTCGACTGCGAGCCCGACACCGGCAACGTCGACGCGGGCCTCGCCGAGCGGGCGGTCGCCGACCTTCGCCGCGGAGGGCGGCACGTCGGCGCCGTCGTCCCGGTGGACCTGTTCGGCGCCTGCGCCGACAACCAGCGGCTCGAGGCGCTGGACGTGCCGCTGCTGGAGGACGCGGCCGAGGCGCTCGGGGCGAGCCGGGACGGGCGCCCGGCGGGGTCGTTCGGCCGGGCCGCCGCCCTGTCGTTCAACGGCAACAAGATCATCACCACGTCCGGCGGCGGGATGCTCGTCACCGGCGACGCCGCGCTCGCCGAACGCTGCCGGTACCTGTCCACCCAGGCCCGCCGGCCGGTGCCGCACTACGAGCACGCCGACGTCGGGTACAACTACCGGCTCAGCAACCTGCTCGCCGCGGTCGGCCGGGCCCAGCTGTCGCGCCTGGACGGGATGCTCGCCCGGCGCCGGCAGCTGCGCGAGCGCTACGCCAAGGCCTTCGCCGGCGTGCCCGGGGTGCGCATCGTCGGCGAGTCCGACCACGGCTCCAACTGCTGGCTGACCGTCATCGCCGTCGAGGAGCGCGACGCCGGCTGGCGCGCCGCGGACCTCGGCGCGCACCTCGCCCGGCACGACATCGAGACCCGGCCGGTCTGGAAACCGATGCACCAGCAGCCGGTGTACCGCCACGCCCGCGCCTGGCTGACCGGCGCCGCGGACCGGCTCTTCGCGACCGGGCTGGCGCTGCCCAGCGGCTCGCAGCTGACCGACGCCGCGCAGCAGCGCATCTTCGACGCGATCGACGGGTTCCTGTGAACCGCGCCCTGGACCTCGCCGGCGCCGGGATCGCCGCCGTCGTCCTCGCCCCCGTCATCGCGGCCACCGCCGTGTTCGTCCGCTGCACCATGGGCGCGCCCGTGCTGTTCCGGCAGGAGCGCACCGGCCTGCACGGGCAGCCGTTCACCTTCGTCAAGTTCCGCACCATGCGCCCCGCGGCGGCGCCCGGCTTCGACCCGGGCAGCGACGCCGGGCGGCTCACCGCGGCCGGCCGGTTCCTGCGCTCCACCAGCCTCGACGAGCTGCCCGCGCTGTGGAACGTGCTGCGCGGCGACATGAGCCTCGTCGGCCCGCGGCCGCTGCCGAGTGCGTACCTCGGCCGGTACACCGCGCGGGAGGCGCACCGCCACGACGTGCGGCCCGGCATCACCGGCCTGGCCCAGGTCCTCGGCCGTAACAACCTTACGTGGGAGCAGAAGTTCGCCCACGACCTGCACTACGTGCGGCACCGCACGCTGCGGATGGACCTGCGCATCCTCGCCGCGACCCTGGGCACCGTGCTGCGCCGCGACGGCGTCACCGCCACCGGCTCGGCGACCGGCCACGAGCTGCGCGCTCCGGCGGCGGGACGGCAGTCGTGAAGAACGGACTGGTCATCGTCGGCATCGGCGGCCACGGCCGGGAGATCCTGACCATCGCGCGGGCCGCCGGCCTGCCGGTGCGCGGCTTCGTCGACGACAACCCCACCCAGCGCAACCTCGACCGGGTCTCGGCGCTCGGCGTGCCGTTCCTCGGCCCCAGCGCCCGCCTCGGCGACGAGCGGCCCTCGATCGGCTACGTCATCGGCATCGGCGACCCGCGGATCCGGGCCCGGCTCGACGAGCGGCTGCGGCTGCACGGCCTCGCCGCGGCGACCCTGGTGCACCCGGCCGCGACGATCGGCCCCGACGCCAGCGTCGGCGAGGGGTTCGTCGCGTTCGCCGGCGCCCGGGTCACCACCAACGTGCGCATCGGCCGGCACGTGCACCTCAACCAGAACTGCACCGTCGGGCACGACACCGAACTGTCCGACTTCGTGCAGGTCAACCCCCTCGCGGCGATCTCCGGCGACTGCCGGGTCGGGCCCGAGGTGCTCATCGGCACCACCGCCTGCGTGCTGCAGGGCCTGCACGTCGGCGAGGGCGCCACCGTCGGCGCCGGGGCGTGCGTGACCCGCGACGTCGAGCCGAAGACGACCGTGAAAGGGGTACCGGCTCGATGAAGGTCGCCATGATCGTCAAGACCGACGACGGCGGCCGGTGGACCCTGCCGCACCTCGACGAGCTGCGCGGGCGCGGCCACGAGGTGGTCGCGGTCCTGCCGCCCGGCAGCGAGGGCCGGCTGCGCAAGGCCCTGCACGACCGCGGGATCGACGTCGTGCAGTCCGCGTTCGACTTCCGGTTCCGCCCCGCGCCGGCCACCGCCGCCGGGCTGCTCGGCCTGCGCGGCCAGCTGCGCGCCCTCGCCCCGGACGTGCTGCACTACCACCTGTACGCCTCCGCGCTCGCCACCCGGATCGCGAGCCTCGGCCTGCCCGCCCGGCGGGTGCACATGGTGGCCGGGCCGCTGTACCTCGAGTCGCCGCTGATCCGGCTGGTGGAGCGGCTGCTGTGCCGCCTCGACGCGGTCGTCGTCGGCGGCAGCGAGCACACCGCGACGCTCTACCGCCGCATCGGCATGCCCGGCGCCCGGGTGACCGCGATCCCGTACGGCGTGGACACCGCACACTTCACCCCGCCGTCGCCCGCCTACCGGGCCGCCTGCCGGGACGCGTTCGGCGTCGCCGCCGGCACGTTCACCGCCTGCATGGTCGCCTACGTGTACCCGCCGAAGCGGCTCACCCACCGCGGCCGCGGCATCAAGGGCCACGACGTACTGCTCGCCGCCTGGCAGCGCTTCCGCCGGGAGACGTCCGGCGGCGCCCGGCTCATCCTGCTCGGCGGCGGCTTCACCCCGGCCGGCGAGACCCACAAACGGGCGCTGATGCGCCGGTTCGGCGTCGCCGCCGACCCCAGCATCGACTGGCAGGACTCGGTCCTGGACGTGCGGGACTGCTACGCGGCCGCCGACGTCAGCATCAGCCCGTCGCTGTCGGAGAACCACGGCGCGGCCCTCGAAGCCGGCGCGATGGGCGTGCCGAGCATCGTCTCCGACGCCGGGGCACTGCCGGAGACCGTCGCCCCGTCGACCGGCTGGACCGTGCCCCGCGACGACGTCGACGCGCTCGTCGCCGCCCTGCACGAGGCGCACGCCGAGTTCCGCAACGGCGCGCTGCGCCGCCGCGGGCAGCTCGCCCGGGAGCACACCGAGGCGCGCTTCGCGCAGGACCGGGCCGCCGCGGCGGTCGCCGACGTGCTGGAACGGGCCGCCCGAAGATGACCCAGCTGCGACCCGCCAACTCCGCTGCCCGCCCGGCCGGCCGCCAGTCGCTGCGCCCGTCCGTGCGCCCCCGGGTCCGGCACGCGCGGCGGCCGTCCTTCGCCCGCAACGTCGGCTGGGGTGTGGCGGGCAACGCCGGCTACGCCCTGTGCCAGTGGCTGGTCCTCGTCGTCGTGGCCCGGCTCGGCACCCCGGCGATGGTCGGCGACTACGCGCTCGGCCTGGCCGTCGGCGCCCCGCTGGTGCTGCTGGCGAACCTGTCGCTGCGCACCGTCCTGGTCACCGACACCGTCCACGAGCACCCGTTCCGGCGGTACCTGCGGGTCCGCGCGGGCGGGATGGCCGTCGCCGCCGCCGCGGTCTGCGCCGCCGTGTGGATCTTCGACCTGCCCGCCGCGGTGGTGATCCTCGTCGGGCTGGCCAAGGCGTTCGACGGCATCGGCGACATCTACCTCGGCCTGCTGCAGCGCCACCACGACCAGCGCGCGGTCGCCGTCGCCCAGCTCGTCAACGGCGCGCTCACCATCGGCCTGACCGCGGTGCTGCTCGCCGCGACCGGCAGCGTCGCCTGGGCCGCGGCCGGCTCCGCGATGGGCTCGCTCATCGCCTGGCTCGGCTGCTGCGCCCCGCTCGCCTCCCGGGTCCTGGACGCCGACGCCCGCGTCAGCGTGCCGAAGCGGCACCGGCACCGCTCCAGCCCGCCCGGCCCCGGCGCGCTGGTGTGGACGGCGCTGCCGCTCGGCCTCGCCTCCGGCCTCGCCTCGCTGACCGCGAACGTGCCCCGTTACGCGCTGCAGGACCAGCTCGGCGCCGCCGCGCTCGGCGCGTTCGCCGCCGCCGGGTACCTGGTCCTCACCGGCAACGTGCTCGTCTCCGCCGTCGCGCAGACGCTCCTGCCGCGCCTGGTCGAGCTGCGCGCCACCGGCGCCCGGGACCGCTTCGCCGCGCTGGTGCGCCGGACACTCACCGGCGTCACCCTCGCCGGCGTGCTCGCCGTGTGGGCCGCCGACCTGTTCGGCGCGGACCTGCTGCGGACCGTCTACGGCGAGGTGTACGCCGAGGACGCCGGCACCCTCACCGTCCTCACCGTCGCCACCGCCGTCGCCGCCACCTGCTTCGTGCTGGACGCCGCCCTGTCGGCGGTGCGCCGCTTCACCGGCCAGCTCGCCGTCAACGCCGCCGTCCTGGCCGCCGCTGTCCTGGCCGCGCTGGTGCTGGTGCCCCGCTACGGCATCACCGGCGCGGCCTGGGCCACCGCCGCGGCCGCCGCCGTCCACGCCGGCCTGAAGTGGGAGCTGCTGCGGCGTGAGCTTTGACCCCTGGTACGCGGTGCTGCTCGCCGGGCTGGTGATCCCGGTGCTGCTGCTGGTGGGCGGGGCCCGCGACGTGCTCGCCTACATCGCCGCGTACTTCTTCCTCTTCGGCTTCGGCCCGGTCGTCAGCTACCTGCTCGGCGGCTCCATCTACTTCGGCACCAACACCGCGCTCATCGACCGGGCGGCGCTGGGGCTGCTGCTCGCCTTCGCCGGGGTCCTCGCCGGCGGCCTGCTCGTGCGGCAGCGCCGCGACCTGACCGGCGCGGGCAGTGCCGGCGGCGCGGGCAGTGCCGGCGGCGCGGGCGGTGCGGGCGGTGCCGGCGGCGCGGGCGGTGCGGGCGGCGCCACCCACCGCTTCCCGCTGCTGCCGGTCGTGCTGGTCGCCCTGACCCTCTACGCCACGACGATCCTGGTCCTCGGCGGCACCGGCTTCCTCGCCGGCACCAAGATCGACCGCATCGGTGTCGCCGGCCCCGGCCACTACGACTACCTGCTGTTCGAGATGTTCGCCTGCGCGCTGTACTTCATGGCCAACGGCAGCGGCGCCGGGCGCTTCACGTACCGGCTGAACTTCGTCGTCTACGTCGCCTACTGCCTGTCGACCGGCGAACGCGACTTCGTCTTCGTGCTGTTCAGCATCATCCTGCACCGGGAACTGGCCCGCGGCGGCTCCTTCGCCAGGCCCGCCGGCTACGGCATCGCCCTGCTGCTCGGCGCCACCGCGATCTTCAACCTCCGCGGCGGCGGGACCACCGGCACCACGCAGGTGCTCAACCAGGGCTCCGTGCTGTTCGTCGACACGTGGGTCATGACGCACGTGCCGGCCGTCGACCCGTTCACGCACGGCGCCACCTACTGGCAGGCCGTCGTCAACCTCGTGCCCGGGCACGCCCAGCCGCCGCTCGCGCAGTGGCTCGTCGACCGGTACGCCCCGGGCAGCGCGTCCGGCTACGGCTTCTCCCTCACCGGCGAGGCGTACCTGAACTACGGGCTGTGGGGCATCCCGGTGCTGTTCGCCGGCCTGACCGTGGTGCACCGGTTGCTGATCAACCGCCTCGACCGGGCGCCCGTGTACGCGTACGCGAGCGTGCTGTTCACCGTCGCCTGGATGTACGGCTTCCGCGGCGAGAGCGCCGGCCTGCTCAAGACCTGCGTCTACGGGCTCGTCTTCTACGGCGTGCTGCGGCTGGTCTCGGTCCGCAGCGTCTCGGTCCGCAGCGTCTCAGTCCACAGCGTTTCGGTCCGCAGCGAGGAGGAGGTGACGGCGCGGTGCGTCTCGTCGTGAGCTGTGAGCAGCGGTACGTCCGCACCCCGGACGGCCGGGTCTGGTCCACCACCGGCGGCGCGTACGACTTCTGGCAGCGCTACCTGACCGTCTTCGCCGAGGTCCGGGTCGTGGCCAGGGTCGCCGAGCGGCCGGGCCGCCCCCCGGACGCGCAGCGCGTGGACGGCGAGCACGTCACCGTGCACGCCGTGCCGCACTACGTGGGCCCACTGCAGTACCTGCTGCGGCTGCGCGGGGTGCGCGCCGCCGTCCGCAGCGCGGTCGAGCCCGGCGACGCCGCCCTGCTGCGGGTACCCTCGCCGATCGGCACGCTGCTGCACCGGCGCCTGCGCCGCCGCGGGCTGCCGTTCGGCCTGGAGGTCGTCGGCGACCCCTACGACGTGTTCGCCCCCGAGGTCATGCGCCACCCGCTGCGCCCGCTGCTGCGCGCCTGGTTCACCGCCAGGCTGCGCTCCCAGTGCCGCACCGCCGTCGCCGTCGCCTACGTCACCGAGCGGGCGCTGCAGTCGCGGTACCCGGCCGCGCCCGGGGCGGTGACGGCCGCGTACTCCAGCATCCAGCTCGACGAGACCGCGTTCGTCGACCGGCCGCGCGCCGCCGCCTCGCCCAAGGTCGCGGTCCGGCTGGTCTCCGTCGGCTCGCTGGAGATGCCGTACAAGGGGATCGACACCCTCATCGAGGCGCTGCCGATTCTGGTGCGGGCCGGCCTGGAGGCGCACCTCGTGCACCTCGGCGACGGCCGCTGCCGCCCCGACCTGGAGCGCCTCGTCCGGCAGCGGCGCCTCGGCGGGCGGGTCGCGTTCGCCGGTGCCGTCCCGCCCGGCGCGGCCGTGCGGCTGTTCCTCGACGACGCCGACCTGTTCGTGCTCCCGTCACGGACCGAGGGGCTGCCCCGGGCGCTGATCGAGGCGATGGCCAGGGCCCTGCCCGCGGTCGGCACCCGCGTCGGCGGCACCCCGGAACTGCTCGACCCGGCGCACCTGGTGCCGCCCGACGACCCGGTCGCCCTCGCCTATGCGATCACCGCCCTGGTCGCCGACCCGGCGGCGGCCGCGGCCGCGTCGAGACGCAACCTCGCCCGCGCCCGCGGCTACGCCGCGGACACCCTCGCCCGGCGCCGTACCGGCTTCTACTGCGCCCTGCGCGTCATCACCCAGCCAGAACAGGTCAAGGAGGTCGTCGGCGGTGCCCGACAGCTCGACTGAGATCACCGGGGTCCGGCCGCACCTGCGGGCGCTGCTGCGCACCCGGCAGCGCAAGGTGGTGCTCGCCGCCGCCGTGGTGCTGGTGCTCGCCGCCGGGTTCGGCCTGCGGCTGCTCGTCGTGGCCGGCTCCGCCGCCGGGCACCTGCAGCGCGCCGCCACGCTGGTCGGCACCCTGGAGCGGTCGCTGCGCGCCGGCGACCTGACCGCCGCCCGCCGCACGACCGCCGACCTGCGCCGGCAGACGGACGCTGCCCGCGCCGACACGCAGGGCATCACCTGGGGTCTCGGCACCTCCGCCCCTGTCGCCGGCGACGACCTCACCGCGGTCGGCGCGGTCGCCCGGATCGTCGACGACCTCGCCGACCGGGTCCTGCCGCCGCTGCTGGACGCCGCCGGGGGGCTGCAGTCGACGCTCGCCGGCGACCACGACCCCCGAGGGCTGGCGGCGGTCACCGCGGCCGCGCCGAAGCTCACCGCCGCGGGCGCGCTGGCCCGCTCGGCGCAGGAACGCCTGGCCGCCCTCGACCGCGACGGCCTCACCCCGCGGGTCCGCGCCGCCGTCGACCGGCTCGACGACGGGCTGCGGCGGGTCGTGCCGCTGCTGGAGCCGGTCGCCCGCGCGGCCAGGCTGCTGCCCGCCATGCTCGGCGCCGCCGGTCCCCGGACCTACCTGATGCTCTTCCAGAACCTCGCCGAGGTGCGCGCCACCGGCGGCATGATGGGCGCGTACGTGGTGCTGCGGGCGGACCGGGGCGCGATCAGCATCGTCGAGCAGGGCGCCGCCGCGACCGGCATCGGCACGTTCCCGGAGCCGGTGCTACCGCTGGACCCCGACCAGGAGGAGCTGCACACCGACCGGCTCGGCACGTTCCCCGCCGACGTGAACCTGACCCCGGACTTCCCGACCGCGGCGGCGCTGTACCGCGAGATGTACCGGCTGCGCTCCGGCCGCGCCGTCGACGGCGTCATGGCCACCGACCCCGTGGCGCTGGCCTACCTGCTGCAGGCGACCGGGCCCGTCGACGTCGCCGGCGGCCCGCCCCTGACCGGGCCGACCGCGGTGCGGCGGCTGCTGTCGGAGGTGTACCTGACGATCGCCGACCAGGCCGCGCAGGACGCGTTCTTCGCCGGCGCCGCGAAGGCCGTCTTCGACAAGCTGACCACGGCCGCGTTCTCCACCACGAAGCTCGTGCCGGCGCTGCGGCAGGCGGCGCAGGAGCGGCGGCTGCTCGCCTGGAGCGCGCACCCGCAGGAGCAGGCCGAGATCGCCGGCACCGTTCTGGCCGGCACCCTGCCCGCCGAGGACGGCGCCCACCCGACCGTCGGGGTGTTCCTCAACGACGGCACGGGCGCCAAACTCGGCTACTACATGACCCGCGAGGCGCAGCTGCGCGCCGGGGAGTGCCTGGAGGACGGCTCCCGGCACCTGATCCTCACGGTGAAGCTCGCCTCGACCGCGCCGGCCTCCGGGCTGCCGCGCAGCGTGCTCGGCCTCGGCCTGGCCGGGGAGTACACCATCCGCACCAACGTCATGGTGTACCTGCCCAGCGGCGGCGCGCCGGTGGACGCCACCCAGGACGGCGCGCCGGTCGACTACGGCAGCGGCGTCGAGCTGGGGCGCACCGTCGCGGTGTTCACCGTCGACCTGGCGCCGGGGCGCAGCAGCACGCTGGAGCTGAACCTCATCACGGGCCCGCTGCCGGTGCCGGGTGCCGCGTTCACGCCGCGGCTGGTCACCACGCCCGGCATCGGACCCTGGACGCTTCGGTTGCAATCCGCCGAGACATGCGGCAAATGATGAAAAATGCCCATATCGGGGTGATGCGAAGTCTACGGTGAAATTTATGCGACCCCGAACAAGATCCGCATTGACCGCCCTCGCGGGGGCACTCGTCGCGGCGGCAGTGCTGGGAGCACCGACCGCAGCGCACGCCGAGCCCGGTGGAGCCGCTGCGGCAGCAGCCAACTATCCGGCGCCGGAACCCGCCATCAGGGTGAGCTCCGCCACCGTCAGCACCGGTGGCGCGGTCCGCATCGCGGGGAAGCGGTTCCTTCCCGGCGAGCCGATCTCGATCCGTGTCAAGTACCGCATCACCCGGCACTCGGGCGGCTTCGACAGCCCGTTCCCGGCCAGGGTGAGCGGGGACCGCCGCGCGGACGAGGACGGCAAGTTCTCCGCCAAGGTCCGGCTCACGTCGCCGGGCTACGCCACCATCAAGGTCACCGGCAAGAAGTCGGGACAGTCGGCCTCCGCCACCGTGCGGGTGCTCGCCTGGCGCGGCTCGTACAGCTTCGGTGGCGACGACTTCTTCGCCGGCACGCCCTTGGGCAACGGCGTGCGCAACGGCGTGCGCAACAACGGCGGCCACGACGGCCGCTGGGACGGCGGCGACCGGCCGGCCGGCTTCTACGGCCCGTTCTTCGGCGGCTGGAGCCCGTTCCGGCTGTCCGCCAACGAGACCGCCCTCGACGGGGCCGGTGCCACCGCCGGCGGCGACGACCTCGCCGCTCAGGACCGGACGAACACCGCCCACGGCGCCGACCTGGTCGCCGGCCTGCTCGGCCTCACCGCGCTGTTCGGCAGCGGCTTCATCCTGCGCCGCCGCCGCATCTCGTAGCTGCCAGCCACCAACCAACACGCCAATGCGTTCGACCCGCCGGCCGCACCTCGGCCGGCGGGTCGAGTGTTCCTACCCTTAGGATGATCATGGGCAAAACAGTCATCATCGGGCAGGGCTACGTCGGCCTGCCGCTCGCCATGCGGGCGGTCGAAGCGGGCGACGACGTCGTCGGGCTCGACGTCGACACCGACCGGGTCAAGGCCCTCGGTGCCGGCATCTCCTTCGTCGAGGACGTCCCGGACGACCGGCTCGCCTGGGCGCTGGAAACCGGGCGGTACCGCCCGAGCGACGACTACGCCGACGCCGCCGGCTTCGACACGTGCGCGATCACCGTGCCGACGCCGCTCACCGACGGCGTGCCCGACATCAGCCACATCGAGCAGGCCGCGCTGCAGCTCGCCCCGCACCTGCGGGCCGGTTGCACCGTCATCCTCGAGTCCACCACGTACCCCGGCACCACCGAGACCGTGCTGCGGCCGCTGCTCGAGCACGCCTCCGGGCTCAGCACGCCCGACGACTTCTTCCTCGGGTACAGCCCGGAGCGCATCGACCCCGGCAACCCGACCTGGCACCTGGACAACACGCCGAAGCTCGTCTCCGGCATCGACGAGGCGTCGCTGGCCGCCACGATGCGGTTCTACCAGCGTTTCGTCGAGCGCCTGGTGCCGGTCTCCGCGCCGCGGACCGCCGAGCTGACGAAGCTGTTCGAGAACACGTTCCGGCACATCAACATCGCCCTGGTCAACGAGCTCGCCATCGTCGCCAACCAGCTCGGCGTCGACGTGCGCGAGGCGATCGGCGCCGCCGCCACCAAACCGTTCGGGTTCATGGCGTTCGACCCCGGACCCGGCGTCGGCGGGCACTGCCTGCCGATCGACCCGTCCTACCTGTCCTGGCAGGTCAAGCGCGAGGTCGGGCAGCGCTTCCGGTTCATCGAGCTGGCCAACGACGTGAACGAGGGGATGCCCCGCTACGTCGTGCAGCGCCTCGCCGCCGGGCTCAACATCCGTTGCAAGCCGGTCAACGGCAGCCGGATCCTGTTGCTGGGCCTGGCGTACAAGAGCAACGTCGGCGACCTGCGCGAGTCGCCGGCCCGCGCCGTCGCCGAGCTGCTCGTCGCCCAGGGCGCCGACGTGCACGCGGTCGAGCCGCACGCGTCGCAGCGCGACACCGGCCACGTCGGGGGCGTGACCCTCGTCGATCTGACCCCGGCCGAGCTGACCGCCGCCGACGCCGTCGTGCTGCTCACCGACCACGACGACTTCGACTACGCCATGGTCGAGCGGCACGCCCGGTACATCTTCGACACCAGGGCCCGCTGCCACGGCGATGCCGTCGAACGGCTGTAGTCCGTCAATGTGAGGCGGCGTCACGATCGTCGGGTAGCTTGGCCCGGTGATCGTGGTGCCGCTGCTCACATTCCTGGCCGTCGCCTGGCTCTGCCGGACCCGCGACGGCGGGGTCCGGGTTGCGCTGCTGCGCGCCGCGGTGCTCGTCGGCGGCGCCGCCGCCCTCGCCGTCGAGGCGCTGTCGGCGGCGCACGCGCTGCACCGGCCCGCGGTCACCACCGCCTGGCTCGTCGCGCTGCTCGTCACCGGCGGCCTCGCGCTGCACCGGTCCCGCCGGCCGCTCCAGGCGCGGCCTCTCCCGCGGTCCGTGCCGTGGCCCCTCCTGCGGGCCCGGTGGGTGGCGCTGGCCGGGGTGGAGCGGCTCATGGTGGCCGCCCTCGCCGGGCTCTTCGCGCTCGACCTCGCCGTCGCCGTGCTCGCGCCGCCGAACAACTTCGACTCCCAGACGTACCACCTGCCGAAGATCGAGCACTGGGTCCAGCAGGGTCACGCCGGCTTCTACCCGACGATCATCGACCGGCAGCTGGCGATGGCGCCGGGCGCGGAGTACCTGCTGCTGCACCTGCGCCTGCTCACCGGCGGCGACGGCGCCTACAACCTGCTGCAGCTGGCCGCCGGCGTCGGCGTCGTGCTCGCCGCGTCCCGCGTCGCCGGGCAGCTCGGCGGCGGCGCCAGGGCGCAGCTCGTCACCGCGCTCCTCGTCGGCACCACCCCGATGGTCGTGCTCGAGGCGACCAGCACCCAGACCGACCTCGTCGTCGCGCTCTGGGTCGCCTGCGTCGCCACCTTCACCCTCGACGGCCTGCGCGCCCGCTCCGGCTGGTTCGACATCCTGCTCGTCGGCCTCGCCGCCGGGCTGACCCTGCTGACGAAGGCGACCGGGCTGCTCGCCGCCGGGCTGCTGCTCGCGGTGTGGGCCGCGGCGCAGCTGCGGCTCGCCGGCTGGCGCGGCCTGGCCGGCCCGGCCGCGGCCGGCGCGCTGATGGTCCTGCTCGCCGGGCCCAACCTGCTGCGGGTCCAGGACACCTACGACAACCCGCTCGGTCCGGCGCACCTGCGCGAGTCCATCTCCATGCAGCGGCACGACCCGGCGGCGGTGCTGATCAACACGCTGCGCATCGCCGAGACGGCGCTGCAGACCCCGGTGCAGCCCGTCAACACGGCGATCGAGCACGCGATCATCGGCCTGGCCGGCGTCCTCGGCGTCGACCCGCAGGGGCGGGACATCACGTACTGGAACGAGACGTTCCCGTACCAGTCATGGCCGCCGGACGAGGACCGGGTGTCGATGCCCGCGCAGGGCGTGCTGATCCTCATCGGCGCGCTGCTGCTGGCCCTGCGCAGGGACTCGGCGACGACCACGCGCCTCTACGCCGCCGTCTTCTGGCTCGCGGTCCTCGCCTACGTCATCACCGTCAAGTGGCAGCCGTGGGGCAACCGGCTCGTCGTCTTCCTGCTCGTGCTCGGCGCGCCGCTGGCCGGGCTGTGGATCGCCGGGCTGGGCGGGCGGCGCCTCGCCACCTGGGCCACCACCGGCACGCTCGTGGCCGGGGTCGCCGCCGGCGGGCTCGCCGTCACGTACGGCTGGCCGCGCCGCCTCGTCGGGCACGGCAACGTCTTCACCACCTCGCAGCTGGACCAGCGGTTCATCCGGGAGCCGGAGTGGCAGCGCGACTACGAGTGGGCGGCGGCCGCGGTCCGCGCCGCCGGCGCGCGGCGGGTCGGGCTCGCGCAGGGGTACAACACGTGGGAGTACCCCTGGTGGATCCTGCTGCGCGGCACCCGGATCGTGTCGCTGCAGTCGCTGCAGCCGGGCCTGCCCCCGGCGGCCGCCGTCGACGTGGACGCGGTGCTGTGCGTGAGCCCGCCGCGCGTCTGCGAGTTCTACGTGCCGCCGACCTGGACGGTGCACCGCCAGGGCGAGGTCGCCTACGCGCTGGCGCCCTGACGCCCCTCGGCGCCCCGGGCCTGGCTGCCCGGGCTCTGGCCGGGCACGACCGCGGGCGGCTCGGGCCGCTGCCGCGCGCGGACCTCCCCGGCCAGCAGCACCAGCCAGATCGCGCCGTTGGTGCCGCCGATGATCCAGTCCTCGGTCATGATCGTCGGTACCGCGGCGGCGGCGCCGACCGTGAACCACAGCGCCGGCTGCGCCACGCCCGGGCGGCGCAGGACGACCGCGTACCAGAGGCCGCGCAGCGCGTGCCAGAGCAGCAGCGCCAACCCGATCAGGAAGCCGATCGCGCCGAGGACCCCGCCGCGGCGGAACGCGCCGACGGCGGCGTTGTCGGTGTTGAGGTCGCGGCGCGGCCCTTCCTTCGGGGCGCCGTCGTCCTCGCGGTGCACGACCGCGCGGGACGTGCGGGCGTCGCCGAACGCCTTCTCCGCCCAGCCGGCGTGCTCCCAGTCGACCCACACCTGCCGCCACGTGTCGGTGCGGCCGCTGGTGACGTCTCCGCCGTCCGGGGTGAACCGGTCGCGGAACAGGAAGCTGCTGCCGTTGCCGACGGTGAAGACGGCCGCGAGGACCACGAACGGCATCGCGACCGCGACCCACCTGGCCCGGCCGCGGTCCAGATGCTGGCCCTCTCCGTCTGCCTGGTCGCCGGCGCCGCCGGCCCGTGGGAGCAGCACCACGACGGCGTGGACGCAGGCGGCGGCGGCCGCGAACACGAACCCGGTCCGCGAGTCGCTGATCGACATCACCAGCGCCGCGATCACGGCCACGCCGAGGCGCTGCCACGCGGCGAACGCCCGGTCGAAGCCGACCCGCACCGCGGCGATCACGACCAGGCCGGCGAGGGAGTTGGGGTGGTAGAACAGCCCCGGCCCGCCCCAGAACCGGTTGCGCATCACCCGCGCCGACGCGCTGTCCGGGATGGCGTGCAGCTCGTCGAAGAGGCTGCCGGCACCGACGTACAGCAGCGCGCCGATGCCGACCAGGATCGCCGCGGCCATGCCGACGGTGAAGTCCTTGCCGCGGTCACGGCGGGTCGTGGCGACGACGGCGAGGACCGCCAGGGTGAACACGCCCAGATACGCCAGGCGCTGCGCGGCGACGGTGAGGTGGCCGGCGCGCAGGACGAACAGCGCGCCGAGCACGCCGAACACCCAGTAGGACAGGCCGAGCCAGGCACCGCCGAGCCCCGGCAGCTCGCGCAGGGTGCGCAGCCACGGCCGGCCCCACACGGCGAAGACGACGACCTCCACGAACAGCACGGCCCAGATGACGATCGGGCGCTGGGTCGAGGTCCAGGTGAGCATGCCGGCGAGGGTGAACAGCCCGCCGGTGGCCGCGCCGCGCAGCGTGATGCCGGGCAGGCTCACCGCGAGCGCGATGACGCCGAGGGCGATCACCGCCGCCGCGAACGCCTCTGCCGACTCGCTGAGACTACCGGTGCGGCCGTGCTCCAGCACGGCCGCGAGGACCGCCAGGACCGCCGCGGCGGCCGCGCCCGCGGTGATCGCGGTGCGCTGGGTCATCGGGCGCTGGCCTGCAGCTGCTTCTTGCCCTTGCCGCGCCGGCGGCTCAGGAAGAAGTCGCGCACGACCCGCCGGGGCCCGGCGGGGACCAGCCACACCTGCAGGAACGTCACATAGTCGGTCACGCTGGGCTTGCCGTGCCGGCGGGCCTCGCCCAGCAGGTCGAAGAAGACCCGGGGGCTGCGGCTGGCGGCGGCCATCGAGCCGACCACGCTCATGGCCAGCGCGGCGTAGGCGCGGGGGGTGACCCGGGGGCGGGTCTCGCGCAGCCAGTCCAGCGACTGCTTCCACGGCGCGTCGAAGCTGATCCGCGGACGGTTCTCGTCGGCATACCAGATGACCAGGGGCTCCTCGGCGTAGATCAGGTCGACGCCGTCCTCCTGGAGGCTGCGCAGCGTCCAGTCGAGCTCCTGCAGGCGGCGCAGCCCGTCGGCGAACGGCACCTTCCGCAGCAGCGCCGTCGGCGCCATGATCGTGGAGGTCTGGATGAACCCGTCGCCGTGGAACAGCCCGTGCCGCACCGCCAGGTACTCGCTGATCGGCTCGTCCGGCGCCGGGATGCGGCGCGGCATGATCAGCTCGGCCCGCGGGGTGCGCATGTAGAGGCGGCTGCCGACGATCGGCAGCGGCACCCCGGACGCCTTGGCCCGGGCCAGCTGCGTCTCCAGCTTCTCCGGCAGCCACTCGTCGTCGTCGTCGAGGAACGCGACCCACTCGGCGAGGGCGACGTCGACGCCGTGGTTGCGGGCGGCGGGCGCCCCACCGGACGTCTCCCGCTCGACCCAGCGGACCCGCTCGTCGCCGATCTCGCGGAGGGCTGCAACCGTCGCGTCGTCGGGTCCGTCAATGATGACGACGACCTCGAGCTCCGCGAGGGTCTGCGCCAGTGCGCTGCGGACTGCGCGCACCACCAGCTCGGGCCGGTTGCGCGTCGGGATGACGACGCTCACCACGGGTCTTTGCACGATGACCAATCCGTCTCGGCGATCCTTAAGGGTTCGCTGGCGTAGCGTACACGAGCTGCACTTTTGCCGGATACTTCGCAGCCAGCAGGCGAGCGGCCTCGACGTTCGTCGGCGCAGCCGGATCTCCGAAGGCTACCGGCAAGGGCTGTCCGGCCCGCACCGCGGGGCGGTTCGGATGCTCCGTGTCCACCACGAGCAGGCTCGCCGCCGGGTCGTGCAGGAAGAACCGCACGGTCACGGGGCTGTTCGCCACCAAACGATCCAGGTCGTCCATCGTGGCGCCCTTGCCGCCCGGGTACAGCACGTCCGACCAGCCGGGGAAGTGCCGGTACTGGCCCTGCAGGGCACCGGCACAGAGCGTGGCCGCCCAGTTGCGCCACGGGCGGCCCATGAGGTTGACGTTCACCGCACCGCCGCCGTCGGGGAACATCCTGGCCATCAGCAGCGCGTCGCGGGCCGCCTCCGGAGCGCCACGGTCCCGGCCGAGCGCCAGCTGCACCCCGGGCGCGACCGGCGTCGTGTGCCACTCGCCGCCGGCCACCAGCATGAACAGCGCGACCGGCACCGCGACCGCGGCGCTCAACTTGAACCGGAAGCGGGCCAGCCCGCCGAGCGCGCACAGCGCGACCACGATCAGCAGGTGCAGCAGCTTGTCGAAGTAGTAGACCGGACGGCCGATGGTCGCGATCTGGTACGCACCGAGCCCGACGGCCATGATCCCGGCCGTGGCGAGCGCGAACCCGGCCGCCCGCAGCCGGGGGCTTCTCCTGGTGGCCAGCACGCCCACCGCGGCCAGCGCGACGAGCAGCACGGTCGCCGGCCGGTCCACGACCCTGGCGGTGCCGTTGAGCAGCAGCTGGCTGTCGCTGGAGGCCGCGGCGGCGGTCAGCGGGCCGATCGCGGCGAGGCCACCGGCGGCCACCGCGCAGACCCACGCCCACCAGTGCCGCCACAGCCGCGCCCGGACCGCCCACAGCGCGGCGACGATCCCGGCGTAGGGCAGGAACAGCGCGTAGTTGAACGAGACCGCGACCAGCAGCAGCGCCACGGTCGCCGTCTGCTCGCCGAGGCGGGTCAGCGGCCGGGCCACCAGCGCGGTCAGCACCGCGGCGCAGGCCAGGCCGGCCAGCTCGTTCGGGTACCCGCGGGACAGCACGGTCACCGGGTCGCCGAGGACCAGCCAGGCGGCGACGAGCCCCAGCACCGGCAGCAGCCGGGCGGTGCCGGCGCCGGGTCCGGCGATGCGGCGCGCCGCCCACAGCACGGCGAGGGCGAGCAGCAGGTACGTGCCGATGACCAGCCACATCATCACGTCGACGGCGGTTGCGGGCGCGGCGTTGTGCCCCGAGGAGCGCACGAACCGGTCCAGCACCGCGTAGCTGAAGTGCGCGCCCTGCGGGTAGTTGGCGATGCCGGCCAGCTGCTCGTCCGGCACGTACGGGCGCAGCGCCTCCGGGCGCAGGAACAGGTAGCCGCCGGTCCGGCCGATCACGTCGAACAGCAGGAAGTGGCGGGTGATGTCCTCCCCGGCGAGGGGCAGGCCGAGCCGGCCGCCGAGATCGCGCGCGACGTACGGCACGAGCGCCACCACCGACACCCCGGCGACCGCGATGCCGAGGAGTGCGTCTTTACGCATCCGGGGCATTTGCGGCACCCGTCCGGTGGCGGCGGCGACCAGCACCAGCACCGTCAGCGCGACGCCCGCCAGCAGCGTCGGGTGCAGGTGGCCGGGCCACAGCGTGACCGCGAGCCCGAAGACGCAGGCCGCGCCGAAGAGCTGGGCGGCGGCCACCACGACCCGGTCGGCCAGGGTGACCCCGCCGCGCTGGATCGCCACGGTGCCCGCGAGCACCAGCAACGGCAGGAGGAAGTCCAGCCGCAGCGGATGCGTCGCCAGCGGGATGAGCCAGGCGAGGACCAGCGCCACCGCCGTCTTCCGGATCACCAACACGCTCCGTATCGATCGGGGCCACCGGCGATGCAACGTCGCCGCCGGGACGTGACGATATCGCGTTGTCCAGGTACCGTGCAGAAGGCTTCCGGGGCCGGCCTTCATGACGGAAGGTGATTGCCGAGTACGGGGAGTGGCGGGGAGTTGGCGAAAGGCGTGGCGCGGCGAAAGGGTCGCGGCCGGCGGGATCCACTGTGGGCGCGGATCCTCGTGATCGCCGGTGCCCTACTCATGATCGTCTCTGGCACGACATTCGTGCTGAAGGATGCGGTCTTCGGGTATGCGACGCGCAGCGTCAACAAGGAAAACCTGCTCGGCACCGAGGGTGAGAAGCACGCCACGGTCAGCGGCGCCAAGAACATTTTGCTCATCGGCATCGACCCGCGGCCCAACCAGGACCCGACCGAGGCCATCCGCTCCGACTCGATCCTGATCCTGCACATCCCCGCCAGCCACGACATGGCGTTCCTGATCTCCATCCCGCGGGACACCTGGGTCTCGATCCCGAAGTACAGCAACGGCAAGCGCACCTACAACGGCGGCAAAAACAAGATCAACGGTGCCTTCGCCGAGGGCGGCTACGGCCTGACCGGCAAGGACCAGCGCAAGCACGGCACGACGCTGCTCGCCGCCACGATCAAGCAGAACTGGGGCATCACGTTCGACGCGGCCGCGATCGTCGACTTCGTCGGCTTCCAGGAGGTCGTGCGGGTCCTCGGCGGCGTCGACATGTACGTCGACCAGCGCACCGTCTCGGTGCACATCGGCCACGACGCCAAGGGCAACACGAAGGTCCCCTTCGAGCAGCGCGACGACCCCAACGGCGGCACCATCCTCATCCCGATCAAGGGCGTCACCCCGAAGGTGTACGAGGTCGGCTATCAGCACCTGGCCGCCTGGGAGGCGCTCGACTTCGTCCGCCAGCGCGAGACGCTGCCCAAGAGCGACTACGACCGCCAGCGCCACCAGCAGCAGTTCATCAAGGCGCTGCTGAAGAAGATCGCCAGCAAGGAGGTGCTGGGCTCGCCCAGCACCCTCAACAAGGTCCTCGAGGTCATCGGCCGCGCCATGACCATCGACACGGGCAAGATCGGCCTGGACGACTGGATCTTCGCGATGCGTGGCATCGACGGCGACCGCATGCTGACGCTCAAGACCAACGACGGCGGCTTCCACGCCTCCCCGGAGAACCCGGGCGCGGAGGCGCTCGACCAGACGACGCTGGATCTGCTGAGCGCCGTGCGGACGAAGACGGTGCCGACGTTCGTCGCCGCCAACCCGGGGATCGTCAGCTCCAGCGGCTGAACGTTTCACCGGTGCGTTCGGTGACGCTTCGCAGACTCGGGCGCACGGGGTTCATCCGGCGAATCGGGCACAACCGAACATTGACCGGCGTTTGTTTCGTGGCGTGTTGTGCACCGGCGTACGCGACAGCCCGAAGGTGCCATTCCTTCGGGCTGTCGCGCAATGCGTTGCCGCGGTGGCTACTCCACGACGGTGGTGAGCTCCTCGCGCAGGGTACGCAGTGCGCCCGCGAGCAGCCGGGACACGTGCATCTGGGAGATACCGAGCTGGGCGGCGATCTGCGACTGGGTCAGGTTGCCGTGGAAGCGCATCGCGATGATCTTCTGCTCGCGCTCCGGCAGCTTCGCCAGGATCGGGCGCAGCGCCTCGCGGTTCTCCACGTTGGCCAGGTCGGGGTCCTCGCCGCCGAGCAGGTCACCGAGGCCGGTGGCGCCCGGGTCGGCGTTGTCGCCGGCGGGCGCGTCCAGCGACAGCGCCCGGTAGGCCTGGCCGCAGTCGAGGCCCTCGATGATGTCCTCCTCGCTGACGCCGAGGCGGGTGGCGAGGTCGGCGACCGTGGGGGAGCGGCCGAGGTCCTGGGCGAGGTCGCCGGAGACCTTGGAGATCTCCAGCCGCAGCTCCTGCAGGCGGCGGGGTACCCGCACGTCCCAGCCCTTGTCGCGGAAGTGCCGCTTGAGCTCCCCGACGATCATCGGGATGGCGTAGCTGGTGAACGCGGCGCCGCGGGTCGGGTCGTAACCGTCGACGGACTTGATGAGGCCAAGGTTGGCGACCTGGACGAGGTCGTCGAACTGCTCGCCGCGGTTGCGGAAGCGGCGGGCCAGGTACTCGGCCAGCGGGATGTACAGCTCGATGAGCCGGGCCCGGACGCGGTCGCGGTCGGCGCCGGCGGGCAGGTCGGCGAGCAGGGACAGCAGGGCCTTGGCCTGCGCGTCGTTGGCCCTGCTGCTGGTCTCGGTCGGGGTCTCGTGGCTCCTGGCGATGGCGCGGCTGACGTCCTGCGACGTCGGGGCGGTGACAGGAGCGGAGGCAGAGACAGAGATCGTCATCGGGAGGGACCCTTCTGGTGCGGGTGACCGGAGCTGCGGTGACGGCACGGTGCTGAGAGCCGTGCGGGAAGGGGTTTCGTCACCGTGCCGGGCTGGCGCTGCGCGCTCTGAACCGGCGCCGGTCGGGAATCGCTCTCGGCACCCGTTGTTTGAGTGCCGGTGCAAGACCTGCGAGGTCAGCCGGAGGGCCGGTTCCGCCGCTGCTGGACGGAAGCCCTAAATCGTCCGTTCGGACGAGGCGACCGAGCCTGACTGTACTAGAGCGATGCGCCAAATGCGAGATGAGCGCTCCCGCGAGGTGACGGCGGCCCGGTTCTATCACCAAGAGTGTATGTGTTCAATACGCTGCGTATCTGTAAGGAATGGTTGTGGATTTCAATTCGGTAGTCGATCGGGTCCGTATGCCGATACCGGGGCTGCGTTTTCGCAGCGCGCAGGCTACCGTCTCATCCGTGGCGTGCACCTGATTCAACATTGATCCGTGAGGTGCGGATCGGGGTGTCGTCGCTAAGGAGTTACACGTGGCATCAGGCACGGTGAAGTGGTTCAACTCGGAGAAGGGCTACGGCTTCATCTCGCAGGACAACGGTGGACCCGATGTGTTCGCGCACTACTCGGCGATCCAGGCCACCGGCTACCGCGAGCTGACCGAGGGTCAGAAGGTCGAGTTCGAGATCACTCAGGGCCAGAAGGGGCCTCAGGCCGACAACATCCGTCCGGTCTGACACACCCCCAGTCGTAGGCCGAGACCCGCTTCACGGCCGAAGGAGTAGCAAGCCCCCGTCCGGAGCTTTCCGGCGGGGGCTTTGCGGTGCTGTAGGCCCGCTCGGGGGCTGCCCGTTGCGGGTGCGCGCTTCACGCCAGCGCGGCGGGGCGGGCGTACACCTCGGGCGTGCACGACTCGGCGTAGGCGTGCCGGATCATCCGCAGCGCCCAGCTCATCCGGGTCGACGCCGTCTCAGGGTGGTCACCGAACTCGGTGGCGACCGTCGCGACGCAGCCCTGCTCGCCGATGCGCCGCAGGGTCGTCGTCACGGCGGCACGGACGTCGGCGTCCGCTGCGCCTTGCGACATCTGCAACATGGAGGCGAAGAGTGCTTCGGCGCGGACCGCTTCGAACGTGGACTCCATGATGTACCTCCTGCTAGTTGCTCCCTGCTGTGGTCCAGCTAACTCCTGGCCGGGTGCCGGTACGACGGGTGTTCGGTTGCTAAACGGTGAGCCCGAACGTCTCGAGTAGGCCGGTCAGCTCCAGCAGCCGGTGCACGGCAGGACTGGTGCCGGTGATGCGCAGGTCGCCGTCCACGTCGGCGTGAGCAGCGACCAGCACCTGAATACCGGTCGAGTCCATGAAGGGCACGCCGGTGAGGTCAAGATCGACCCGCGAGGGCGCGTACGCGTGGATGGCGTCGCGCAGCGACTCGATGAGCGTGGGCGCACTGGTCATGTCGAGCTCGCCGGTGGCGGTCACCATGACCGAGCCGTCGGCGGCGGGAGAGGCCATCGCGGCGAATGCGGTCACAGCTGCTTCACCACCCTCAACAACAGGTCGTCCCCGCCGACGTCGACGGTGTCGGCGAGGGCCGACACCACCCGCAGGGAAGGCTGCGACGGAAGGAGCGCGTCAGGAGCGTCCGGGGGTGACGTGACTTCGATCACGCACGCCTCCTCATCAACAGTGGCGCGGACCTGGAAGGCGACGCCAACCCGCACGTGGGTGATCACGTTCGCCCACGTCTCCGAGACGATCAGGCCGATGTCGGTGCGCTTCTGCTCGTCCACGCCGAGGCCGGCGAGCGCGCCGTCCAGGACGTGCCTGAGGGTGCTCATACGATCGAGATCGCGTGGCAGGTCGACGGTCAGGCGCAGGTCCACACCTGATGTCTTACCGCGTGACGGAGATCGGAAACGCGTCGCAGGTCAACCGGCGTACGCGAACTCGCGGGCGGCCAGGTCCTGGTACGCGGCCTCCACCGTCTGCAGGGCCCAGCTCATCCGGGAGGCGGCGGTCTCGGGGTGCTCGCCGAACTCGCCGGCGACCCGCGAGGCGCAGCCCTTGACGCCGAACCGGCGCAGCGTCGAGGTCACCGCGGCGCGGACCTGCGCCGGCGACGGCGCCTGCGAAGCCTGCAGGGCGGAGGCGAACAGCGCCTCGGCGCGGACCGTGTCGAACGTGCTCTTCATGTCAACCCCCCGGCTGGTGTGCTTCCTGACACCAATCAGAGTTCTGCCGGGATGGTGCGGGTCGGTCCGCCGCACGGTTGCCGGAAGGTAGCGTGTCGACTACGGACAGATACTTGCCCTGGACGGCTTGACGAGCTACGGTCAAGCCAGTCCCGCGGAAGTCGGCAGTCTGTCGCCCGGGGACCACCTTTCTCAAACGCGTGTCACGCCCTCTCGCAGGAAGCCAAGATCACACGCGTTTCGGCCAGTGTCCTCAGGGACATAAGCCATTTCCCACGCCAGTCCCGAGGAGGACGCCCATGGCCCCAACCGAAGTGTTGGATCGAAACGCCAAGCAGAGTCACCCGGCGAAGCCTCGCCGCACCAGATCTTCGCAGCGCAACCGGGACCATAGCCGCCCCGGCAACCAGCCTCAGCCCCCGGAGTCGGGCGAGGCCCGCGATATCGCCGGAATCGCCGACATCCACCGCGACAAGATGGTCCTGCGGGTCGACAGCTACAGCCCCGGCCCCGACGACGTCACCATCCCCGCCGCCATGGTCCGGCGGTACGGGCTGCGCCACGGCGACGCGATCACCGGCAGCGCCAACGGATCGACCCTCACCCGGCTGGACACCGTGCACGGCAACGACCCCGAGTGGGCCCGCAACCGGCCGGAGTTCAGCAAGCTCACCGCGCTGTTCCCGCAGGAGCGGCTGCGCCTGGAGACCGGGCCGCGGCAGCTCACCAACCGGCTCATCGACCTGGTCATGCCGATCGGCAAGGGCCAGCGCGCACTCATCGTCTCCCCGCCCAAGGCCGGCAAGACGATGGTCCTGCAGTCGATCGCCAACGCGATCGCGCAGAACAACCCCGAGGTCCACATCATGGTCCTGCTCATCGACGAGCGACCCGAAGAGGTCACCGAGATGCAGCGGTCCATCCAGGGCGAGGTCATCGCCTCGACCTTCGACCGGCCGCCGTCGGAGCACACCGGCATCGCGGAGCTCGCCATCGAGCGCGCCAAGCGGCTCGTCGAGCTCGGCCACGACGTGGTCCTGCTGCTCGACTCCATCACCCGGCTCGGCCGGGCCTACAACAACTCCGCCCCCGCCTCCGGCCGCATCCTGACCGGCGGCATCGACGCCAACGCGCTCTACCCGCCGAAGCGCCTGCTCGGCGCCGCCCGCAACATCGAAAACGGCGGGTCGCTCACCATCATCGCCTCGGCCCTCGTCGAGACCGGCTCCACCGGCGACACGGTCATCTTCGAGGAGTTCAAGGGCACCGGCAACGCCGAGCTCAAGCTCGACCGCAAGCTCGCCGACCGCCGCGTCTTCCCGGCGATCGACATCGACGCCTCCAGCACCCGCCGCGACGACGTCATCCTGCACCCCGACGAGCTGCTCGCCGTCTCGCGCCTCCGCAAGGCGCTGGCCGCCAGCAACCAGTCGGCGACCGAGCAGCTGCTGGACCGGCTGGCGAAGACCCAGTCCAACGCCGAGTTCCTGACCCTGCTCCTGCGCGGCAACGCGAGCTGACCGCTCGGGTCGCTGCTCAGCTCGTCGCCTTGAGCGGCCGACCGTCTGCTCGTCACCTTGAGCGGGCGCCGGGCGTGAGGCGTACCAGCGCCTCGTCGGCGGAAAGGACGCCCAGGGCTGAGGCGTACGCCATGTCACGGCCCCACGACGCGATGTCGGCCGGGGCCAGGTCGGCCACGCCCTCGACCGTGCTCAAGTGCTCCCGCAGCGCCAGCCAGCTCTCCGTCGCGGCCACCCCCTCCGGGGTGGTCTGGTCGGCCCAGCCGAAGTCGACCACGAAGTACTGCGCCAGATAGACCGCGGCGGCGCCGATGATGGCGCCGGTGACCTGGTCGGGCACCTTGGCGCTGAGCTCGCTGTCCACCCACCACCAGGTCACGAACATCAGCACCGCCGGCACGATCGCGCTGAGCAGCAGCGCGCGCCGCGTCGTCGAGGAAAGGCGCGGCCGGCACAGCCCGCGCGTCCGCGCCTCCTCCACCACGGCCTGGTAGAACGTGCGCCGCCAGCTGCGCGCCTCCGTCCAGCTGTCGAAGGCCAGGCGGGTCAGCGTCGTCTCGCCGTTGACCGACAGGCGGTGCACCCGGTCCAGGATCTGCTGCTCATAAGGCGTCAGGCTGCGCCCGTCACCCTTGCGCAGCCGGGCCGTCGTCTGCGCCGGCGCGTCACCGGTCTCCCGCAGCTCCAGGAACCCCCGCGCCGCCAGGTCCAGCAGGGTGCTGTCGATCGCGTCCTCGTCGGATCGCCACCGGTTGACCATCAGGCTGACCACCGCCGGCGGCTCTTGCCCCGGCAGGTCCGAACGGGTCGGGCCGGGCTCGGGCAGCCGGGGACGGGAGCGCCACAGGCTCACCGCCACCGCGGCGACCCAGACGGCCAGCGCGACGGGCACGCTGAACTCAAGGAACGGAGGCCAGTCCACGACGGTCCTTCCCACGGGGGATGGGGAGACTTCGAGGAATTACTGTAGCGGCTCCGCGACGACCACCTTGCCGACCATATGTCCGCCTTCGACCATTTCGTGGGCTCGGGTCAGCGTCGCCGCGTCGATCGGCGACAACTGGGTCGTGAGCGTCGAGCGGACCGTGCCCGCGTCGACGAGCCCCGCGACCCGGTCCAGCAGGTCATGCTGGGCGATCATGTCCGGCGTCTGGAACAACGGCCGGGTGAACATCAGCTCCCAGTGGAAGCTGATGCTCTTCGCCTTCAACGGCAACAGGTCCAGCCCTTCCGGCTCGTCGATCGCGGTGATCGCGCCACCCGGCCGCAGGATCTGCGCGAACCGCTCGATCCGCCCCGGCGCGCCCGTGCTCGGCGAGAAGATGTAATCCACCCCTTCGGGGAGGTCGTCGTGGCCTACGACGTCGTGCGCACCAAGATCCAGCACCCACTTGCGAGACTCGTCACGTGACGCGGACCCGACCACCGTCAGCCCCGTCAACGCCCTCGCCAGCTGGATCATTATCGACCCGACCCCGCCGGCGGCCCCCAGCACCAGCAGCGTCCCCGTCGACCCGGCGTCCAACCGGAACCGGTCGAACAGCGTCTCCCACGCCGTGATCGTCGTCAGCGGCAGCGCCGCCGCGGCCGCGAAGTCCAGCGACCGCGGCTTGTGCCCGACGATCCGCTCGTCGACCAGGTGCAGCTGTGAGTTGCTGCCCGGCCGGTCGATGCTGCCCGCGTAGTACACCTCGTCACCCGGCGCGAACAGGCTCACCTCGCTGCCCACCGCGACCACCACCCCGGCCGCGTCCCAGCCCAGCACCTTGTCCCCGCCGCCGTGGCGCACCTTGTAGTCGACCGGGTTCACCGAGACGGCGTGCACCCGTACCAGCAGATCCCGCGCACCTGGAACGGGCACGGGCAGCTCGACGTCCCGCAACCCCTCGGCCGTGCTGATGACGGCCTGCATCTTCGTGTCCATGCCACCGACGCTATCCAGCACGCCCTAGTTACCCACAAGGGTGATGAGTTTCCATTGGGTACTGTTGGGCGCGTGCCCGACGACGTCTACGCGGCCTGCTGCCCCTGCCGCGACATGCTCGACCTGCTCGCGAACAAGTGGAGCGCGCTCGCCCTCGGCGCCCTGGAGGACGGCCCGCAGCGCTTCGGCAGCCTGCGCAGCCGCCTGCAGGGCATCAGCCCAAAGGTCCTGACCGTCACCCTGCGCAAGCTCGAGGAGCACGGCCTCGTCACCCGCAAGGTGTTCGCCGAGGTGCCGCTGCGGGTCGAGTACGACCTGACCCCCCTCGGCCGCGACGCCTGCGCCCCCCTGGCCCACCTGCGCACCTGGGTCGAGTCCAACATCCACCGCTTCCCGGCGGCAGCATGATCATCCCGCTGCTGCCCGAGCTCACCCTGGACCTCGCCGACGAGGACGCGGGCCTGTTCGACGCGACTGGCGGGGAGTACCGCAGCGACGCGCCCCCGCCCTTCTGGTCCTTCGCCTGGCCCGGCGGCATGGCCCTCGGCCGCTTCCTGCTCGACCAGCCGCTGTACGTCGCCGGCCGCTCCGTCATGGACCTGGGCGCCGGCTCCGGCCTCGTCGGCATCGCCGCCGCCCGGGCCGGCGCCTGCACCGTCACCGCCGTCGACACCGACCCGGCGGCGCTGGAGGCGTGCGCCCGCAACGCCCGAGCCAACGGCGTCGACCTCGTCACCTCGACCGTCCCGGTCCCCGCCGAGGTCATCGTCGCCGGCGACGTGTTCTACAGCGGCCCCGTCGCGGAGCGCGTGCTGGGCTTCCTGCGCCGCAGCGGCGCCGAGGTCCTCGTCGGCGACCCGGGCCGCGGCTATCTGCCGACCCGGCTGTTCGAGGCCCTGGCCACGTACGAGGTCCCGGTCCGCGTCAAACTCGAAGACCAGTGCGCGATGCGCACCACCATCTGGCGCCTACGCTGAGTAACGCCACGCCGCCGTGATTTCCGAACGAGAAACGCCGGCGGCCCTTGCAGGCCGCCAGCGTTCGTGTCGAGGATGTTCTCGTCCCTTACTTTTTGTTGAGCCCGTCGAGGCCCTTGTCCAGACCAGCCCGGCGGAGCGCGTCGGCGAGGGCGCTGTTCTGCAGGCCGCCGCTGTCGCGCTGGCGGCCGCCGCCGCGCGAGTCACCGCCGCGGCCGCCCTGACCGCCGCCCTGACCGCCGCCCTGGCCGCCACGCTGACCGCCGCCACCAGCGCCGTCCGAGCCGCCCGAGCCGCTGCGCGGCCCGCCGCCACCCGCGCCGGCCGAGCCACTGCGCGGCCCACCGCCACCCGAGCCACTGCGCGGCCCACCGCCACCCGAGCCACTGCGCGGCCCACCGCCGTGCCCGCCGCCCTGGCCGCCGCGCCCGCCCGGCCCCCGGCCGCCACCGCCACCAGCACCACGCGCCCCACCGCCCGAGCCCGAGCCGGCGCCTGAGCCCGCAGGAGCGCCCGACAGCTGGGCCTCGTCGTCCAGCCGCAGCGTCAGCGAGATCCGCTTGCGCGGGATGTCGACGTCGAGGACCTTGACCCGCACGATGTCGCCCGGCTTGACCACCTCGCGGGGGTCCTTCACGAAGGTGTAGGACAGCGCCGACACGTGCACCAGGCCGTCCTGGTGCACGCCGACGTCGACGAACGCGCCGAAGGCGGCCACGTTGGTGACCACGCCCTCCAGGAGCATGCCGGGGGCGAGGTCGGAGATCTTCTCGATGCCGTCGGCGAAGGTGGCGGTCTTGAAGGCGGGTCGCGGGTCGCGGCCCGGCTTCTCGAGCTCCTTCAGGATGTCGGTCACCGTGGGAAGGCCGAAGGTGTCGTCCACGAAGTCGGCCGGCTTCAGCTTCGCCAGGGCGGTGCCGTTGCCGATCAGCGACTTCACGTCGGTGCCGGTCGCCGAGAGGATGCGCCGGACCACCGGGTACGCCTCGGGGTGCACGCTGGACGTGTCCAGCGGGTCGTCGCCGTCGCGGATGCGCAGGAAGCCGGCGCACTGCTCGAACGCCTTCGGGCCGAGGCGGGCCACGTCCTTGAGGGCCTTGCGCGACCGGAACGGGCCGTGCGCGTCGCGGTGCGCGACGATCGCCTCGGCGAGGCTGCCACCGATGCCCGACACGCGGGTCAGCAGCGGCGCCGACGCGGTGTTGACGTCGACGCCGACGCCGTTGACGCAGTCCTCGACCACCGCGTCCAGCGAGCGGGACAGCTTCGACTCGGACAGGTCGTGCTGGTACTGCCCGACGCCGATGGACTTCGGGTCGATCTTCACCAGCTCGGCGAGGGGGTCCTGCAGGCGCCGGGCGATGGAGACGGCGCCGCGCAGCGACACGTCCATGCCGGGCAGTTCCTGGGCGGCGAACGCGGAGGCCGAGTACACCGACGCGCCCGCCTCGGAGACCATCACCTTGGTGACGTTGAGCTGCGGGTAGTGCTTGATCAGGTCGGCCGCGAGCTTGTCGGTCTCGCGCGAGGCGGTGCCGTTGCCGATCGAGATGAGCTCGACGTCGTGCTTCTGGCACAGGGCGGCGAGGATCGCGATGGACTCGTTCCACTTGTTCTGCGGCACGTGCGGGTAGATCGTGTGCGTGTCGACGACCTTGCCGGTGGCGTCGACGACGGCGACCTTCACGCCGGTGCGGAAGCCCGGGTCGAGCCCCATCGTGGCGCGGGTGCCGGCCGGGGCGGCCAGCAGCAGGTCGCGCAGGTTGGCGGCGAAGACCCGCACCGCCTCCTCCTCGGCCGCCTGCCACAGCCGCATCCGCAGGTCGATGCCGAGGTGCACGAGGATGCGGGTGCGCCACGCCCACCGGACGGTGTCGTTGAGCCACTTGTCGGCGGGCCGGCCCTCGTCGCGGATGCCGAACTTGGCGGCGATCGTCGGCTCGTACAGCGACGGCGCGTCGGGATCCTGGGTGGGCTCCAGCACCAGGTCCAGCATCTCCTCCTTCTCGCCGCGGAACATGGCGAGGATCCGGTGGGAGGGCAGCTTGGTGAAGGGCTCGCTGAAGTCGAAGTAGTCGGAGAACTTCGCCCCGTCGGACTCCTTGCCGTCGCGCATCCTCGACACCAGCCGACCCTGCGCCCACATCCTCTCGCGCAGCTCACCGATGAGGTCGGCGTCCTCGGAGAAGCGCTCGACCAGGATCGCCCGCGCCCCGTCGAGGGCCGCGGCGGCGTCGTTGACGCCCTTCGCCGCGTCGACGAACACCGCGGCGGCGGACAGCGGCTCGACCGCCGGGTCGGCGAGCAGCCCGTCGGCGAGCGGCTCCAGGCCGGCCTCGCGGGCGATCATCGCCTTGGTGCGGCGCTTCGGCTTGTACGGCAGGTAGATGTCTTCGAGCCGGGCCTTGGAGTCGGCGGCCATGATCTGCGCCAGGAGGGCGTCGTCGAGCTTGCCCTGGGTGCGGATCGACTCGATGATCGCGGTCCGGCGCTCCTCCATCTCCCGCAGGTACCGCAGGCGCTCCTCCAGGGTGCGCAGCTGGGTGTCGTCGAGCATCTCGGTCGCTTCTTTGCGGTACCGGGCGATGAAGGGCACGGTCGCGCCGCCGTCGAGCAGCTCGACCGCCGCGGTCACCTGCCGCTCCCTGACGCCGAGCTCCTCGGCGATCCGCTGCTGAATGGAGGTCGTCACGATCCTGCATTCTGCCCCACACCCCACGCCCACCGCGAAGGCACGCGAGGCCCAGTCCGAAGCGGCGGAGAAAAGTCACCGGGGCGCGGGGACCGAGCGTAGTTTGACCATGAGCCCAACGTGACCTGGAAAAACCTGCGAGGAAAGCGTTATTGACCTCGCTGCCCTCCGTCTCCTGAATAGTTCGACAGGAGGATGCGGATGGGCACGGCGACGGTGATCGCGGCGCGGGACGGGGATCAGAGGGCGCTCGACGCGCTGGTCGCCGAGTACCTGCCGCTGATCTACAACATCGTCGGGCGGGCGCTGCAGGGGCACGCCGACGTCGACGACGTGGTGCAGGAGACCATGCTGCGCATCGTCGACGGCCTGCCGCGACTGCGCGAGGCCGACAGCTTCCGGTCATGGGCCGTCGCCATCGCGATGCACCAGGTCAGGGACCGGCACCGCCGGCAGACCCAGGCACCGTTGGTCGGCGACTGGGCCGACCCGACCGACACCGCAGACCCGGGCGCCGACTTCGCCGACCTCGCGATCACCCGGCTGCGCCTGTCCGGGCAGCGGCAGGAGGTCGCCGAGGCGACCCGGTGGCTCGACCACGACGACCGGGAGCTGCTGTCGCTGTGGTGGCTGGAGGCCGCCGGCCAGCTGGAGCGCGATGAGGTCGTCGACGCGCTGCGCATCACCAAGCAGCACGCGGCGGTGCGGATCCAGCGGATGAAGGCGCAGCTCGACGCGGCCCGCGCGGTGGTGCGGGCGCTGGCCGCGCGCCCCCGCTGCCCCGAACTGCAGGCCATCGTCACCAGCTGGGACGGCCGTCCGAGCGCTCTGTGGCGCAAGCGGCTGGCCCGGCACACCCGGGAGTGCCAGCGCTGCGACCGGGCCTGGATGGACCTGGTCGCCGCGGAGCGGCTGCTTGCCGGGATCTCGCTGGTACCGGTGCCGTTCGTGTTCAGCGCCGCGGCCGTGAAGACGGGGGCGCTGACCGCGGGTGGCGGCGGAGGGCTGAAGGCGCTCATCGCCGGATGGTTCGCGGCGTCCAAGCCGGCCCTGGCGGGGGTCGCCGCGACCGTAGCGATCGCCGGGGCGGCCGGCGCCGTGTACGTGACCGCGCAGGGCGAGCAGCAGCCGGTGGTGCAGGCGCAGCCGACCACCCAGCCAGCCGCGCAGCCCAGCCTCAGTGGCGCACCCAGCAGCAGTGCACCGCCGTCCAGCGCGGCACCGAGCAGGACCACCAGCGCGCCCGCGGCGCTGCCCGCGGCGGTGAAAAGCCCGAAGAAGGGGGTCAGCACCAACGGCAAGGTGAACTTCAACCAGGCGGCCGTCAAGGACATGAAGGCCGGCTGGTACTACAACTGGTCGCCGAGCCCGAGCTTCGGCGCGACCAGCGGGGTCGAGTTCGTGCCGATGGTGTGGGGCACCGCGAACGTCGACGCCGACGTGGCCAAGGCCAAGGCCAACGGCAAGGTGCTGCTCGGGTTCAACGAGCCGGACCTCAAGGAACAGTCGAACATGAGCCCGGAGCAGGTCCTCGACCTTTGGCCGAAGCTGCAGGCGTCCGGCCTGCGCCTGGGCAGCCCGTCGGTCGCGTACGGCGGCGACACCCCCGGCGGCTGGCTCGACCGGTTCATGAGCGGGGCGAAGTCGCGCGGCTACCGGGTCGACTTCATCGCGCTGCACTGGTACGGCGGCGACTTCGGCCCCGACGCGCCCAACCAGCTCAAGCGCTACCTGCAGAACGTGTACAACCGGTACAAGCTGCCCATCTGGCTGACCGAGTACGCATTGATGCGGTTTGACAACGGCACTGTCTATCCGAGCGTGGACCAGCAGGTCAGCTTCGTGAAGAGCTCGACGGTGATGCTCGAGGGTCTGTCCTTTGTGGAGCGGTACGCGTGGTTCATCCTGTACAGCTCCAAGGCGGGCGACACCGGCCTCTACAGCAACGGCACCACTCCGACCGGGGTCGGTGCCGCCTATCGCGCAGCAGGAGGATGATCATGGATGCGAGGTCGGGTGGCGCCGCCACACTGCTCGGTGCGCTCAACGACGCCTGTGAGGATTTCCAGCGGTACGGCCAGCAGGTGGCCGCCACGCACGGCCCCATCCACTGGGAGCTGATCGGCCGGATCGGGCCGGGCGAGGCGCCGTTCGCGCTCGTCGGGGTGGTGCTGCGCTACGACAGGACCACCGTCGACCTGGGTGTCGACCTATGGGTGCGGGAGGGCGCGTTCGAGGTCAGCGGCTACGGCACCGTCGACGGCCGGCGCCTGCTGGTCGACCTGCCCGACGTGCTGACCAGTGATCTCGACGAGGCGATCGACGTGCTGCGGGAGTACACCCGCCGGCTGTGCTCCTACCGCAACGTGCTCGACGACGTGGCGTAACGGCCGGCTGCGGCGGCGCACCTGCGCGGCGAGGGCGAGCAGCCCGACCGCCGTGGTCGCCGCGCCGCAGACGACGAACGTGGCCGCCGCCCCGACGGCCTGCACCAGTGGCGCGCCCAGCAGCGTGCCCAGCGGCGTGGCCACGACCAGCACGGCCCCGCGGGCGGCGAGCACCGGCGGCAGCCGCCCGGCCGGCACCGTGCGCTGGAACAGCGCCATGCTGGTCGTCGGGTACGGGGCCCACGCGAGCCCGGCCAGCACGAGGGTGACCAAGTGCGCCCACAGCGGCAGTGGCAGCCCGAGCGGCATGACCAGCAGGCCGAAGCCGATCACCACGCCCATCATGGTCGGCCACAGCGGCAGCCGGCGCAGATGGCCGGTGACGATCGCGCCGACGACCGCGCCGGCCCCGAACGCCGTGTACACCAGCCCGATCTCGTTCACGGACGACACGAACAGCGGCATCGCCACCGGCAGCGGGCCGAACAGCAGGAAGAACCAGAAGGTCAGCACCATCGGCCCGCGCAGGCGCGGATCGTGGCGGATCGCCGCGAGGCCCTCGCTGCGCTCGTCGGCCGGCGCGGTGGTCGGCGTCTCGGCCTTGATCTGCAGAAACGATACGGCGAGCACGGCGAACGTGGCGGCGTCGACGGCCAGGGCCGCCGGCGCGCCGAGGACCGCGATCAGCAGGCCCGCGATTGCCGGCCCGGCCACCGTCGAGGCCTCGGTGATGACCGTGAGCAGCGCGTTCGCCGGCAGGTGCAGCGGCGCGGGCAGGACCTGGGCGATGACGGTGTACCGGCCGGCCGACCCCCACGCCGACAGCAGCGCGGACAGGGCGAGCAGCAGCACGTACCGCACGATCGACAGGCCGCCGCAGGACGCCAGCAGCGCGATCGCGCCCAGGAACACCGCCCGAAGGGCGCCGTCCCACGCGACGAGCTGCGCCGCGCCGTGGTTGCGCAGCAGCCGCCCGAACGCGATCGCGCCGACGGCGCCGGGCAGCGCGTACGCGGCGATGGCCAGCCCGACCCACAGCCCGCGCGCGCCCGGCGGCGCCAGCTGCAGTGCCAGCCACCCGACGGCGACCGAGCTCATCCCGTCGCCCAGCGCCGACAGCACCAGCCCCGGCAGGACCCGGTTGAACACCGGGTGGCGGATGACCGGTCCATAGGGAGACATCGAATTGATTCTCACCTATGTGCTGGGCATCCTCCAAGGCCGTCCCGGAACCGCGCCTACACGCCGCCGGGGCGCAGCCGGGGCAGGCGGGTGTCGACGTCCGGCACCGAGTAGCCCAGCGCCCGCAGCCGGCTCGACACCTCCTCGATCGGCTTGCGGATCTTCTGCGCCGCGGCGAGGAGGTGGTTGAGCGGCACCGGCTGGCCCGCGTCCAGCCACGGCCGGGAGCCGTCCAGGTCCGTGCTGGCCAGCAGCAGGTCGTTGGGCTTCACCGAGTCGACCTGGATGCTGCTGAGATCGACGTCGACGTTGTACCCCAGCGTCTCCAGCCGCGCGGCGATCTCGTGCACCGGCCGCCGTACCCGCCGCGCCGCCTGCAACAGGTGCGGCAGCGGCACCTGCTCGTCCAGGTCCAGCCAGGGCTGCGACCCGTCCAGGTCCCGGCTGGTGATCAGCAGATCGTCGGGCTCCACCTGGTCCAGCGACGGGCCGCTGTGCAGGCTCACCGCGTAGCCGAGGAACGTCAGCCGGGCCGCGATGTCGTGCACGCTGCGCCGGGTCCGCTGCGCCGCCCGCAGGATGCGGATCGTCGGCACCGGCTTCATCGGGTCCAGCCACGGGTCGGAGCCGTCGAGGTCCTCGCTGGTGATGGTCAGGTCGTCGGGCTCCAGGTGGTCGATCAGGATCGCCTCGGGGTCGACGTCGACCCGGTACCCGCACGCCGCGAGCCGCGCCGCCACGTCACCGACCTCGCGCCCGGTCGCCTCCGCCGCCCGCAGCAGGTGGATCAGCGGCACCGGCCGCGACGAGTCCAGCCACGGCTGCGAGCTGTCCAGGTCCCGGCTGGCCAGCTGCAGATCCTCCGGCTCCAGCTTCACCACCTCCAGCGCGTCCAGGTTGCCGCCCAGCGTGAAGCCGAAGCTGCGCAGCCGCGCCGCCACCTCCGCCACCGGCCGGCCGGTCCGCTCCGCGGCGCGCAGCACGTGCACCGGCGCCACCTCCTCCAGCAGGTCCAGCCACGGCGACGTGCTGTCCAGGTCCCGGGAGATCAGGACCAGGTCGTCGGACTCGACGGTCAGCGCCTCCCAGCCGTGCTCGAGCGGGTACCCCAGCAGCGCCAGCCGCGCCGCGGTCTCGTCGGCCGGCAGGTCCACCTTGTGCGCGGCGCGCAGCACATGCAGCCGCGTCACCGGCTCCCGCGGGTCCAGCCACGGGTGCGACCCGTCGAGGTCCCGGCTGGCGATCGTCAAATCTTTCGGCCCGAACTGCTCGATCGGCAGCATGTCCACGTCGACGTCCACGTCGAAGCCCAGCTGCCGCAGCCGGGCGACGATCTCCTGGATCGGCCGGCCCGTCTTGTGTGCCGCCCGCAGCAGGTGTACGAGGTGCACCGGCTGATCCGGGTGCATCCACGGCCGGGTGCCGTCCACGTCGCGGCTGGTGAACACCAGGTCGTCGGGGTCGACGCCGACCTGCGCGGCGCCCACCGACGGCTCGTAGCCGAGCTGGTCGAGGCGGGCCGCGACCTCCGGCGCGCTCCGGCCGGTCTTGCGCGCGGCGCGCACCAGGTGCACCAGCGGCACGATGTCGACCGGGTCCAGCCACGGGCCGGTGCCGTCGACGTCCACGCTGAGCAGCAGCGCGTCCGACGGCCGGGACCGCAGCGCCCGCTTCCAGTCCGCGCCCGGCTTGAGTACCTTGCGGTAGCGCCCGCCGGCGGCCAGGGCGGTCAGCCGCCACTCGACCAGCTCGTCCGGCCCGCCGACCGGCCCGTCGTTGGCCACGAAGCAGCCGGTGACCGCCGCGTCGACAGTCTCGCCGTCCATGTCCCACTTGCCGTGGCCGCGCTCGATCGCCTGCTCGAAGATGAGGTCCGCGACCAGCGGCCGGATCGGCGCCAGGCGGCACAGCCACTCGTAGCCGAGCAGCGTGGTGCTGGGTGCGGTGAGTGCGGGCACCGCCTCCCACAGCAGCCGGTCGACGTCGTCCTCCCGGTACGCGAGGATCTTCGTCCGGTCGACCGACAGCCGCGGCGCGAGGTCCCGGTTGAGGTTGACCACCGCGCCGAAGATCTCCTTGCCGGCGTAGAGCCCGTCGGCGAGCAGCGCGCCGGTGCCCTTGCACCACCACACCCGCGACCCCTCGGCCGCGACCACCCCGGCGCCGACGCCCTCTTCGTCCTCGTCCTCGTCGTCGTCCACCGCCGTTGCCGCATCCGACAACTGCCCGGGTGCCCACTGCTGGGTCTCCACGCCGTCGGTCGCGTCGGTGCTGAACTCGGCCACCCACAGCAGCTTGCGCAGCTCCTCGACCGACGCGACGGTCACGCCGTCGCGCAGGTGCAGCCGCACCGTCGTGCCCGACTCGGTGCCCGGCCCCAGGTCCTGGATGCGGAACAGGCTGCCCGGCCCCGCGATCGACACCCGCAGCCGCTCACCCGCCTGCCCGTCGCGGCCCATCCGGCACGTCTCGACCGTCAGCTCGTCGGCGAGCATGAAGTAGCTCAGCACGCCGATGCCGAACCGGCTGTTGGGGAACAGCTGCACCGGCGGGTCGAGCCGGGCCCACTCCGCCTGCTCCTCCAGGAACTCCGGCAGGTCGGCGAGGCGCACCCCGGCCTGCGAGAACACCTCGCTCAGCTCCCGCACACCCATGCCGATGCCGTTGTCCACGCAGTCCAGGTACGGCCGGCCCGACTCGTCGACCCCTTGCACGAAGCGGATCCGGCCGTCCCACTGCAGCGTCTCGCCGGTGGTCCGGGTCAGGTACTCCGTGCGCGCCTCGCGGTAGCGGCACGCGTCCAGGGCGTTCTGGTACAGCTCGCGGATCGCGAGGGCCGGATCGCCGTACAGCTGCTCACCCATCAGCAGCTCGCGCACCCGGTCCTCGGCCAGCCGGAACCGCACCCCCGCCGACTGGTACGCCGGGACGCCGTCGACGACCGCCGGGCGCACCTCGTCGGTGGCCGCACGGTTCGGCAGGTGGCGCAGCGCGACGAGGGAGTCGTCCCGGGCGGCCGCCCGCTGCGCCTCGGCGAGCAGCTGGTTCAGCGTCTCGATGTGGACGCGCAGCGCCACCTCGATCGAAGGATGCGCGCAGTCGGCGTTGAGCACGAGCGTGGCGCCGCGCAGGTCCCAGCGGGCCGCGTGCACCGTGTCGATGACCTGACGGGGCGTGACCGGGTCGCCGATGCCGAGGTGCTCGCCGATGACCTCCGGCAGCACCGTCGCCTCGACCGCCAGCCAGCGGGCGATCGTCAGCAGGAACGCGACCAGCCGCTCCCGCGTGCCGTGCCGGTCCTGCGACACCAGCGACTCCGGCCGGTCGTGCCGGTTGAGGAACGCGGGGTCGGCGCGGATCGCCCGCAGCAGCTCGGCCAGGCGCTTCTGCGGCTCGTCGTCCAGGGCGGTCCTCAGGTCCTGCGTCTGCCCCTCCGGCCCGCGGATCAGCGCCTCGATCGTCGAGGGCTGGTACGCCGCCGGCCGCCGGCCGATCCACCGGTGCAGCAGCCACCAGCCCAGCTCCGCGGCGGCCTCCCGGCGGCCTGCCCGGATCGCGGCGAGCGCGCGGCGGTGCGGCTGGGCGTACGTCTGGGCGAACCGCTCGAACGCGGCCCGGTCGCTGGAGGCGTCCTGCGACGGCTCGAGGTCACCCGGCTGCACCCCGCGCTCGGCCGCGGCGATGCCCGCCCACAGCGCGTCGTGCAGGAACGGCGCCGTCACCAGCAGCGCCGCCTCGGCCCCGCTGAACCGCACGTCGTCCGGCAGGAACCCGATCAGGCTCGCCACCTGCGCCGACATCCGCCGCGCGAAGTCCGCGTCCTGCCACGGGTCGGCCGGCTCGGCGGCGAGTGTGGCCGCCGCTCTCGCCCGGGCCTCGGCGAGCTGGCGCACGAGCGTCACCGCGCGGTCGCGATGTGCCGCACCGTCGGTCACCCGGCCCCACACCGTGTGCTGTGCCGCGAACGTTTCCCAGCCGTCAGGAGCCATGCGGGAGAACTTACCGGCCGATGGCAACGGACCGCTCCTGTTGGGGCCGAACGGCCGGTCGCGCGTTCTTGCATCCGCGAGCTACGGTGCAGCGGGCAAGATGGCTGTTGGAAGGAGCACGTCGGGTATGTCCGTCGCTGAAGACGGCAACGAGCAGGAGCAGCCGGGCGAAACGCCGCGGCGTGCGGACCGGTCGGCTCGGCATCGCGTCCCGCCGACGGCCTCCGCGACCGCGAAGGTCCCCCTCCTGCCTCAGCCGTTCAACCCGGCGAAGCCGACGTTCCCGGCGGGTGCCGCGATCCCCCGCCAACGCCGTGGCGGCCCCACCGCGGTCGCGACCGCCTCGATCCCGGTCGTTCCCGTCACCGACGACGAACCGGACTTCTTCGCCGGCTTCGCCGACGACGATGACGCCCCGGCCGCCGAGGAGGCCGTTGCCGCCGATGTATCCGGCGGTGGGTCGGGCGGCGTGCCGGGCGGCGTTGTCGTGGCTGACGCCGACGGCATGGACGGCATGGACGGCATGGACGGCATGGACGGCATGGACGGCATGGACGGCATGGACGGCATGGACGACCCTGCCACGGTCGGCACGCTCGCCGGCGAGATCAGGGCGAGCACGGCCGAGCCGCTCGCCGCCCGCCCCGCCGCGGAACCGGTCGCACTGGGCAAGCCGTCCGCCGAGGCGCCCGCCCTGATGGATCCGGCCGAGTTCACCGCCGCCGCTGTCGCCGCCGACCCCGTCCCCGCCGCCCCGGCCGTCGCGGCCGCTCCCGTGGTCGCTCCCGTGGTCGCTCCCGTGGTCGCTCCCGTGGTCGCGGACACTCCAGTGGCCGTCACCGCTCCGGTCGTCGCGGGTGCGCCGGTCGCCGCGGGTGCTTCCGTGGTCGCGGGTGCTTCCGCTACCGCCGGCGACGGCGAGCCGGTCGCCGCGCCGGATCCGCAGCCGGTCGGGGTGGCGCCGGTCGTGGTGACCGCCGACGACTCGCCGACCGTCGCCGACTACGTGCCACCGGCCATCGCCATCGTCACCGACGACCCCGTCGATGAGGACGGCCCCGACTACCGCGGCTCCCGGCGCCGGGTCGCCGCGTGGCGCCGGTACCCGGTCGGCGCGGTCGCCGTGGCCGTCCTGATCCTCCTGGTCACCGCGGCCGTGGTCCTGCAGCTGGTGCGCAGCACCGGCGACCCGCCGGCCCCGGTGTCGGCGAACGCCAGCCCCCAGCAGTTCCCCGGCGTGGGTGGCCTGCCTGAGCTGACCAAGGACGCCAGCTCGCCGTCGCCGTCCGGCGGCGCCTCCGCGGCGAGCGCGTCACCGAGCCGGTCGCGGTCCTCGGCCCCGGCCGCCCCGCCGCCGAGCGCCTCGCCGTCGAAGTCCGCCACGTCCTCGCCCCCGCCACCTCCGGTGATCAGCGGCCAGCTGCGCGGCGTCGGCTCGGCCAAGTGCCTGGAGTACCGCGCCGGCGAGGGCAACCGCGCCGTCATCGACAACTGCGACCCCCGCGGCTCGGGCCGCACCAACCAGCGCTGGACCTTCCACTCCGACGGCACCGTCCGCGCCGATGGCGGCTGCCTCGACGTCCTGAACGCCGGCACCGCCAACCAGACCCCGGTGCGCCTCTTCACCTGCAACGGCACCTCCGCCCAGCGATGGACCGTCCGCGCCGACGGCACCCTGCAGAACGTCAACTCCAGGCGCTGCCTCGACGCCCAGAACGGCGGCACCGGCGCCGGCACCCCCATCATCATCTGGGACTGCACCGGAGCCCCGAACCAGCGGTGGACCATCCAGGCGTACTGACGCCACCCTGTCACCGCCGGTCAGAAGAAGCTCAGCCCCGGCAGCAGCTGCCCGGCTGCCACAACGATCCGTCCGGCGTCGCGATGAGCGTCCGCCAGCTCATCCGCCCCCGTCTCAACCCCGGCGCCCGACGGATATTCGAGTTCGTTGCGCCGTCTGCCGAGCGCTCCGAACGAGCGGAACCCGTCGCCGAACTGTGCCCGCACGGCCTGCTCGACGGCGTAATGGCCGCCCTGGCTCGTCGGACGCAGACCCTGCTGAGCGAGGAGCGCGGTGCACGCAAAACGAGCCGCGTCGTATGCCAGCGTGAAGCTGCTGTCCGGGTCGTCGTGGCTCAGCGCGTGCGCCGACGCGAGCGACCGGCGGGCCTTCAGCAGGAGCGGCTCGCCATTGGCCTCCGCGCCCTGCACCTTCTGCAAATCGTTGGCGTGCACAAGCTTCTCGATGACTGCTGCGCCCTTCAGCCACCTGGTCATGGCGGGACTCCTCGGTCCGGTTGCGCCGCGGGCTATTCGGCGGGGGATGGGATGACGGTGACGATCGGTGATGCCTGGATCTGCTGGACCAGTGCGTCGGAGGCATCCTGCCACTGAGCACGGGAGCGCACCGTCGGGTTGACCGGGAGGCCGAGTGTGTCCTGTGCCACGTCGGCCGCGGCGTACACGTCGGCGCGGGCCGGTGAACCGATGACCAGCACGTCGACGTCGTTGGGCGGCGGGCCGGGGTGGCCGAGATACCGGGCCGCCCACGAGCCGTAGATATGGACGCTGTCGACACCGGCGAGGCCCTGGAACGTCCGTCCGACGATCGCCGGGGGACCGAAGGAGATGGTCAGCAGGCGGGTCAGGGCCTCTGCGGCAGGGTGGTCGGTGGCGGCCCTGAGCATGCGGGAGCGGCCGATCGACCGGTCGCGCAGCAGTCCGGCGTCGACGAGGCGCTGCACCTCCCGCTGCGTGGTGGACAGCGGCACCCCGAACCTGGTGGCGAGTTCGGTCATCGGATATTCGGCCGTCGGGTGGAGGTAGAGCCAGGTCAGCAGCTCGGCCTGGTGCTGCGAACGGAACAGCGGCAGCAGGTCAGGCGCCTTACTACGCATAAACGCAATATATCTCCCGTTTAAGGGGAGCGTTGGGTCAGGCGGCTTCGGCCAGCGGCGTGGCGGGCATCGCGTCGAGGGCGCCGCGGAGGTCCTGGGTGCGGTCCGGGTCCGAGGGGACGGTGACCGTGAGGTCCGGGGTGGGGCGGGCCTCGGCGGCGCGGGTGTTCTTCGTGCGCTGCTGCGGCACGCGGCGCTTCTTGCGGGTGATCGTGGAGGCGACGATCGCCGACTGGCGGGCCGCGTCGAGGGTGTCGCGCACCTCGGCGGCCTCCGAGGCGACCTCCTCGGCCTCATGAGCCAGGGCGTGGGCGGCGACGACCGCCACGTCGGCGGCATTGACGGCGGCGCGCTCGGCCGCGGCGGCGGCGTCATACAGGCGGCGGGCCCGGCTCTCGGCGGAGCGGCGCAGCTCGATCTCGCGGGCCTGCAGCTCGTGCAGCGGGTCCCAGCCGGAGGCGCCGCGGAAGACCGACTCGAGGGCGTCGACGGTGATGTCGCCGCGCTTGAAGGCGGCCAGGGCGGCCCGGGAGATCTCGCGCTTGTCCTCTTCCTCCGCGTCGGTCGGGGCGTCCGGGTCGGCGGCGGAGGCGGCGCGCAGGGCCTCCTCGTAGGCCTTCTGCGCGACGTCGAACATGCTCCAGGCGACCTCGCGGGCCTGCTGTGCGGCGAGGGCGCGGGCCTGGGCCTCGACGACGTCGAGCTGGGCGCGCTTGGCGGCGGCGGCGGTCGCGGCGGCCTGGCGGATCAGCTCGCCGGCCTCGACGCGCAGGCGGGCCCGCTCGGCGGGGCTGAGGCTGGCGTCGGCCTTGGCGACCTCGGCGCGGTGCTCAGCCCGGTCGATGCGGTGCAGGCTCCAGCGGGACAGGACGGCGGCGAAGATGATGAACAGCACGATGACGCCCATCAACGCGGCCCACAGCACGAAGGCGCCGGTGACGGGGTCGAGGCCGAGGATGCCCCGGCCGCCGTCGAGGGTCCAGGGCAGACCGGTTTCCGAGGATGACCCGAGCGTGGCGGGTGCGGAAAGAGCCACGGCGCGACCTCCGGCTGTGCGTGTCGCTACAGCGTAATGGTCATGACCTGGGTCGAGCGACCCATTGAAGTGTGACAATCCGACGAAATGCCGGCCACGGATTGTCGCGGTCACGCTGAAAATGGCCGGTCAGCAGGGGTGAGCCGAGTCTAAACGGTGATGATCATCACGACGTTGTCCGTTACTTGTCACCAGAACGTGACCGTGAACGGTAATTCAGGTGTCCCGCTGCCGGGGGATCGCTACCGTGCGCACCATGTGCTTGCGTGTCGTGCTTTCGCCGCCCATCCGCTAGCGGGCAGGCGAAGGAAACGTTTCCCCGGTGAAGGTCCCGGGGTGATGACGGCTGCCCGCATTTCGTGAAGGTGCCAATTCTCACGACAATTCGGGAGTCAAGTACAAATGGGACATAATGTCACCCTGTCCGTTGGACGAGGGTTGTGCTTCATCGCGTTCGCGGCCGTTGCGTGGGGGGTCGGAGGGTTCGTCGCGGCCGTCCTGTACGACCACAGCGGGCTGGGCCCGATCGCGGTCACGTTCTGGCGGTACCTCGGCGGCCTGCTGCTGCTCGTGGCCCTGCGGCCGTTCGGCAGGCGGGACAGCGGCGCGCCGCGCGGCAGGCGGGACGGTGGCGCGCCGCGCGGCAGGCGGGACGGTGGCGCGCCGCGCGGCAGGGCCCGGCTCGTCCTCAACGGGCTGGGCATGGCGCTCTACCAGACCACGTACTACGTGGCGATCGACCTCGCCGGCGTCGCCGTCGCCACGGTCGTCGTCCTCGGATCCGGGCCGGTGCTGGTCGCCCTCGGCGCGCGGGTCTTCCTCGGCGAGCGGCTCGGCCGCGCCGGCGCCGCGATCATGGCGGTGTCGCTGGCCGGGCTGGTGTTGCTGACGGGTGCGGCCGGCGGTGGGCGCAGCCCGATCCAGGGACTCGCGGTGGCGCTCGTGTCCGCCGCCGGGTACGCCGCCGTCACGCTGCTCAACCGGGCCTCGAAGGACGACCCGTACGACTCGGCGCTCGGCGGCTTCGCGGTCGGCTCCGTGGCCCTGCTGCCGCTCGCCCTGGCCGAAGGGCTGCTGCCCATCCGCGGTGACGCCGGCGAGACGATCGGCCTGCTGGCGTTCCTCGGCGCGGTGCCGACCGCCCTGGCCTACGCGCTGTTCTTCGCCGGCCTCACCGTGGTCAGGGCCACGACCGCGGCGGTCGTGGCCCTGGTCGAGCCGGTCGCCGCGGTCGCCCTCGGCGTCCTGGTCCTGCACGAGCCGCTGACCGGGTGGTCAGCGGCCGGTGCCGGACTGCTGCTGCTGTCCGTGGTGCTGCTCACCGCCACGGAGAGCCGGCGGGCGGCGCGGGACCGCACCGCACCGCCGGCCGCCACCGACGGTCAGCGGGCGCGGCGCAGCCGCACCACGGCGGTGACCGCGAACGCCCCCGCCGCGACGGCCGCGGCGAGCCCCCACCACCACAGGTGGGAGGACGGCGGCGGCGCCGGCGGCGCCGACCTGGACACGGACGGCGGCGGGGACTGCGCCGGCCGGGCCTCCACCACCGACGTGGCCTTGACCGGGTCCGCACCCGGGCCGGCGACCACGACGGTCCACGTGCCCGGCGCGAGGACCGGGCCCGAGGTGTAGAAGCCGCGGCCCTCCGCCGCGGGGTTGAGCTGCACCGGGCCGACCGTCCGGCCGCCGGCCGCGGTGGCGGTCAGCACCAGCCGGAGGTCGCCCTCGGCGGGGCGGCCGTCCGCGCCGAACGCGCGGACGGTCACCCCCTCAGCGCCGTCCCCGGCGACCTCGAGCGAGAGGTCGCCGGGGGCGAGCCCCAGCATCGCGAAGGCCAGGAACGCGACGAGCACCTTCACAGTTTGCCGTTCTTCTTCAACCGGTCCGGGTCCTCGCCGAGCCGGCCGGTGCCCTTCAGCGACTTGCCGGCGTTGGCCTGTACACCGGCGTTGTTCGGCGGGGTACCGCCGAGCCGCACCGTCATCGCGTCCGCGTCGCGGATGAGGGTGTCACGGACCTCCGCCTCGGGCACGAGCTTGGCGGTCAGCAGGCCGCGGAAGGTCGCGAGCTCCTTCAGCGCCTTCGTGTCGAGCTCGCTCGCCTCCGCCTTGCGGGCCTTGGCGAGCTGGTCGGACAGCTGCGTGTACGCCTTGTTCGTCAGCCGGCTCGTGGCCTTGAACCGGTCGAGGAGGTTCTGCATGTCCCGGAACGACGTGGTCACGAAGAACCGGACCGTGCTGGTGGTGGCGTTGCCGGCGTTGTCGGTGCCGACCACGACCAGCTCGTGCAGGCCGAGGTCGAGCTCGTACATGGCCTGCAGCGTGCCGGTCTGGTACGCGGCGCCGTCCAGCGAACCGGTGACCGACCGGATGCCGGAGACCGGGTCGACGGCCTGCCAGGTGACGCGGACGTCCTGGCTGTCGCCGTAGAGCTGGCCGTCGGCGAGGCCGGCGACGATGACCGTCGGCGCGGTGCCGTCGATCTTCAGGATCGCCGACTTGAGCGTCTCGGCGTTGCCGGCCGCGTCGGTGGCCCGGTAGAGCAACTCGTGCTGGCCGTTGCCGGTCACGGTGACCGGCGTCGTGTACGGCGTCCACGGGCCGCCGTCGAGCGACCACTCCACCTTCGTCACGCCGGCGCCGGCGTCGGTGGCGGCGAGCGTCACCGGGGTGGCGCCGTTGTGCCAGCCGGCGTCGCTCGCCGGTGCGAACGCCGCCGTGGTGACCGGCGCGGTCGCGTCGATCTTCACGGTCGCCGCCTGCACAGCCGCGACGTTGCCCGCCTTGTCCGAGGCGCGGTACCTGACGGTGTGCGTGCCGTCCCCGCTGACCGCGACCGGTGCCGTGTACGCCGTCCAGGTGCTGTCGGCGTCGAGCTGGTACTCGACCTTGTCGACGCCGGAGCCGCCCGCGTTGTCGGTCGCCGCGAGGGTCACGGTGACCGGGCCGGTGTACCAGCCGGCCGCCGGCGGGACGTCCGCGGAGACGGTGGACGTCACCGTCGGCGCGGTCGTGTCCACCGCGGCGGTGCTGAGGTGGAAGTAGTCGAACGCCGCCGGCTTCGACGCAGTCTGCCCGGCGCCGAGGGTGTACAGCCCCACCTTGGTCCCGGTCGCCACCGCCGCGTTGGTGAGCGTCTCGAACGGGGTGTAGGTGACGCCGTCCGCCGAGTACGAGGCGGTGTAGACGTTGCCGGCCCTGGCCAGCCGCAGGTGCCAGACCGCGGCGGTCAGGTTGTTCGCCCCGGGCTGCGGGTTCTGCACGGCCCCGCCGATCTCGCTGCGGAACTCGATGCGCCGCGTGACCGGCTGGCCCGGCTGGTTGTCCGCGACGAAGTCGAGCTTGACGTAGTTGTCGTCGTCGCCGTACACGATCAGGCCGCCCTGCTGGTACTGCTCGTTGAACAGCGAGCCGTCGACCTTCGTCTCGATCGTGAAGTCACCCGCGGGCGCCTTCTGCAGGATGAAGTTGGCCGGGTTGGTGCTGCCGGTGCCGTAGATGTCGCCGTTGGGCACGTCGAGCTGCAGGGCGCCGTTCGCGACCCGGTACTTCGTGGTGTCCTCCCGCACGATCGCGTTCCACCGGCAGTGGTCCAGCGTGGACCCGGTGAACTCGTCGTCCGGGGAGAGCCCGGCGGGCGGCTCGTCGGGGGCGAGCTGGAAGTAGTCGAAGCTCGCGTTGACCACCGGCGCGGTGGTGCCGCCGTTGAGCGCGAACAGGCCGACCTTCGGGTTGGCGATGCCCGCGAGGGCCGCCGGGCGTCCGACCGGGACGAACGTGGTGCCGTCCGCGGAGTAGAACGCGGTCAGGTTGGTGCCGTCGGAGGCGATCCGCACGTAGTACGTGTCACCGGCCTGGGCATTGATCGCGTCGGCGCTCTCGTTGCGTGGCGTGCCGGCGGTCTCCCGGATGAACTCGACCCGGCGCGAGCCGTTGTAGAGCAGGTCGACCTTGGCGTAGTTGTCGTCGTCGCCGTAGACGATCATGCCCGCCTGCTGGTAGTTCGCCGTGACCGGCAGCGTGACCTTCGCGGTCGCCTGCCACGCACCGGACGGCGCCGGCTGCAGCACCAGGTTGGTCGCGTCGTTGCGGCTGCCGTACAGGTCACCGGCGGCCGTCGGCAGGATCAGCGACCCGCCGGCGACGGAGAACGTCTGGTTCTCCCGCACGACCGTCCACTTCGTCCGGTCCAGACCGGACCCGGGGAAGTCGTCGGAGCGCGCGCCGAAGCACGACGTGTTGGGCGTCTCGGCCCGCACCACGACGCTGCTGTACCCCTTGGCGCCGCGGGCGTCGGTGACGGTCAGCGTCGCGGTGAACGTCCCCGGCGCGGTGTAGGTGTGGCCGGCGTCGGCCGTCGTGGCCGTGCCGCCGTCGCCGAAGTCCCACGCGTAGGTGAGCGGGGTGTCGCCCTCGGCGTCGGTCGCCGAGCCGGTGAACGCCACGGTGAACGGCGCCGTCCCGGTCGCCGGGGTGGCTGCCGCGGTGACCACGGGCGGCGCGTTGTCCGTCACGCCGCGGCCGATGAAGTCGACCCAGTTGACGTTGTACCCGGCGCCGGATCCGGTGGCGATGAAGTACAGCGGCCCGGACGAGGTGCTGGGCGTGACGTCGACCGTCAGGTCCACATAGGACTGCCAGCCGCCGGTGCCGGGCACCGCGACGGATCCGACGACCGGCCCGTCCAGGGCGCCGGTGCGGATCTGGATCGTGCCGCCGCTGGCGTTGTTGCTGGCGGCGCGGATGCGCAGCCGGCTGATGCCGGTGAGGTTGGCCGGCGCGAAGGAGAACCAGTCGCCCTCCTCGACGAAGCCGATGTTCTGGAAGCCGCCCTGCGAGTCGCCGGTGGTCTCCGTGCGCACGCCCGGGTCGCCGCCGGCGGTGGAGCCCGGCACCCGCCCGGTGGCCGCGAAGTACTCGGCCTGCTTGCGCTTGGGCTGCAGCTGGACCAGCGACCGCCCGGTCAGCGGGCCGGCCCCGCCGGCGCCACCCTTGTCCACATAGGACGCCTCGATGACGGCGAAGACGTCGGCGTCGGCGCCGTGGCCGCTGGCCAGCGACGTCTGGACGGTGCCGCCGCAGCCGGTGTACTGGTTCAGCGGGTGCGCGTGCTCGTCGTGCCCCAGCAGGTACTGGACCTGCACCTTCGAGCAGTCGACGACGCCGTCCTCGGGGTCGGTCACGGTCACGGTGAACGCGACCTGGTCGCCCCACTCGTAGAAGCCGCCGTCCGGCGGCAGCGTGATGGTGACCGCCGGGGCGGTGTTGCCGACGGTGACGGGCACGTTCGCCGTGGCGCTGCGCCCCTCGGAGTCGGTGACGGTCAGCTGTGCGGTGAAGTTGCCGTTGGTGGTGTACGTGTGGGTCGGGTTCGCCTCGGTGGACGTGCCGCCGTCGCCGAACGACCAGGCGTAGGTGATCTGCTGCCCGTCCGGGTCGCGCGAGCCGGCGCTGGAGAAGTGCACCGCCAGCGGCGCGGTCCCGCTGGTCGGCTCGGCCGCGGCCTGCGCGATCGGGGCCCGGTCACCGGCGATGTAGCCGATGCGGTAGACGCCGGAGTCGTCGTTGTTGCCGCCGAAGCCGGTGCCCCACTCGATGAGGTAGAGCGCGCCGTCGGGGCCGAACTCCATGTCCATCGGGCGGATCGTGCTCATGCCGGCGAGCGCCTGGTTGATGTCCACAAGGGACCTGCCATCGGCGCTGACCTGCATCGTGTAGAGCTTGTTCTGGTTCCACTCGCCGAAGATCGCCTTGCCGTCGTAGTACGTCGGCCACTTGATCTCCGAGGTGGAGCCCGCGTCGTACCGGTAGACGGGGCCGGCCATCGGCGCGCCGCCGCCACCGATCTCGGGAAAGCGGGGGTTGCCGTCGTAGTCGTAGTCGACGGTGGCCGCGATCACCGGCGGCAGGTTCGTCAGGCCGGTGTTGTTGGGCGAGTTGTTGACCGGCGCGGCGCAGTCGAACGCCGGTCCGGCCGGGCCGGACGGGAAGGTCCAGTCCCGGTACGGCACGTTCGCGCCGGTGCAGTACGGCCAGCCGTAGTTGCCGGGCTGCCCGACGATGTTCCACTCGACGGTGTTGCCAGGGCCGCGGTTGGCGTTGGCCTGCGCGGCGTCCGGGCCGTAGTCGCCGACGTAGAGCGTGCCGGTCTTCGGGTCGACGCCGATGCGGAACGGGTTGCGGAAGCCCATCGCGTAGATCTCGGGGCGGGTCTTCGCGGTGCCGGCCGGGAACAGGTTGCCCGCCGGGACCGTGTACGTGCCGTCGGCCTGCGGCGTGATCCGGATGACCTTGCCGCGCAAGTCGTTGGTGTTGCCGGAGCTGCGCTGCGCGTCGTGGTCCTGCCGGCCGGCCCGCTCGTCGAGCGGCGCGTAGCCGTCGGACTCGAACGGGTTGGTGTTGTCGCCGGTGGCGAGGTACAGGTTGCCGGCGCTGTCGAACGTCATCGTGCCGCCGGCGTGGCAGCAGGTGTTGCGCTGCGTGTCGACCTGCAGCAGCTGCTTCTCGCTGCCGAGGTCCAGCGTGTCACCGACGGCCGTGAACCGGCTCAGCACGTTGCGCGGCCCGCCGCCGTTCGGCGCGTAGTACAGGTACACCCAGTGGTTCTGGGCGAAGCCCGGGTCGAGCGTGATGCCGAGCAGCCCGTCCTCGTTGCCGGTGAAGACCGGGACGGTCGCGGCGGTGACGGTGGTGTGCGTGTCGGGCCTGACGATCTGCACCCGCCCGTCGCGCTCGATGTAGAAGACCCGCCCGTCGGGCGCGACCGCGAGCTCCATCGGGTTGTTGGTGTTGCTGTCCAGCGTCGTCTTCTCGAAGCCGCTGGTCAGCGAGGCGCTGCAGTCGGCCTTGAGCACGCCGGCGGCCGTCTCGATGCCGCCGAGCAGGTGCGACAGGAACTGCGGGTCCGAATAGGACTCCTGCGTGTGGCCGGCTCCGGTGTACCAGGAACGCCCGCCGTCGTAGTCGCGGCACCAGGCGAACGGGTGGTCCGCCCCCATCGCCCCGGTCCCGGGCGTGTAGCTGGTCTCGTCCAGGCTGGCCAGGACGTGCACCTTGGCGCGGGGGTTGGCGCGGAAGTTGTACCACTCGTCGAACCGGCTCCACCGGTCCGGCAGGTCCTTCGTGGACGGATGCGCGGGGTCCTCGATCTTGATGGTGGCCTGCTGCTGCGCCGGATGGCTGGTGAAGTAGGCGCCGACGAGCTCGCCGTACCACGGCCAGTCGTACTCGGTGTCGCTCGCGGCGTGCACACCGGCGTAGCCGCCGCCGGCCTTGATGTACCGCTCGAACGCGGCCTGCTGGCCGGCGTCGAGCACGTCACCGGTGGTGGACAGCCACACGACGACCTCGTACCTGGCGAGGTTGGCGTCGGTGAACGCGGCCGCGTCCTCGGTCGTGTCGACGGTGAAGCCGTTGGCGGCGCCGAGCTGCTGGATGGCGGTGATGCCGGCGGGGATGGCGTCGTGCCGGAACCCGGCGGTCTTGGAGAACACCAGCACGTCGAACGGTTCGACGGCCTGCGCCTGCGGGACGGCGGGGGTCTGGACGGGACTCTGGATCGGGGCGGCCTGGGCGGCGGTGGGGATGGTGACCGCCGCGGTCGCGGTGAGGGATATCGCGGCGAGGCTGAGAAGCGCGCGGGACGCGCGCCGGCGAGTGGTGACCACGGAGCTCCTTGTGCGGGGTGGACACAGGACGCTGCGCGCAGCGGCTCGCCGAAGACGCTGAGCGGACGGGACCGGTCGTCTCCCGCCGAGGAGCCAACCGGTCCGTGCGTAGTTCGTTGCGTTACCTAACAAACTAGCCGCGTGAGCCGCCCCGGGGAAGAGCCGTGTCCGGGTCAGGCCGGTCCGCGGTCATCGACGTCTCGCTGTGCGTCGCGTCGCTGCTGGCGGCGGTCGCCGGCCTGGCCCTCCGCCGTCCCCGGTCCCCGGTCCCCGGTGACCGGTGGCGGGTGGCCTGGCGGATGAGGGCCCGGGGGATCGAGGGTCCGGAGGGTTGAAGAACGAGCGTTCAGTACCGCAGCATGGACTGCATGGGTGAGCTTGTGGCGCTGCCCAAATCGGGCGACGTGTTCGAAGACGTGCGGGGCGACGACCGCACCATGCGGGTGACCTGTCACCCGATGCGCGGCACCGTGGTCGTGTCGCTGTGGGTGGACAAGATCTGTCGCGCGTCGTTCCAGTTGGCCGAGAGCGACCTGCCACGACTGCGGGCCGCCCTCGACACGATGGAGTTCAACGTGCCGCCGATGGTGGTCCGCGACGAGAGCGCCTGACGGGCGCGGCTCGGGCAGCGGCGGCTCGGGCAGCACCGGCTCCGGCGCTGCCCGCTGACGCATGAGGCCCGACCTCGACGGTGCGGACCTCCCCGGCTACGGCAGGTGCAGGACCGCGCTCGGTGACGGGTGCTCCAGCACGACCCGGCCGGGCTGCGGCACGCCGGTCTGCGGGTCCAGCTCCAGCAGCGTGACGGTGTCGGAGTGCTGGTTGGCCACCACGAGCGCGCCGTCGATCAGGATGAAGTGCCGGGGCCAGGTGCCGCCGGTGGAGACCTCGTCCAGCGGGGACAGGCCCTCCCCGGTCACCGCGAACGTGGTGATGGTGTCGTTGCCCCGGTTCGCGACGTACAGCCGGGTGCCGTCGGGCGAGAGGAGCAGCTCGCTGGGCAGGTTGTCGCCCGCGGGCGGGACCAGCGCCGACGCCCGCACGTCCAGCACGTCGAAGCCGGGGCTGTAGGTGGCCACGGTCGAGGCCAGCTCGTTGGCGACGAACACGCGGCCGTCGGGGTGCAGCACGAGGTGCCGCGGGCCGCTGCCCGGCGGGGTCGTGGACGTGACGCGCTGCCGGTGCAGGGTCCCGCCGGCCGCCAGCCGGTAGTGGACGATCTCGTCCAGGCCGAGGTCCACCACGTACACCAGATCGCCGCGGACGGTCACCTGGTGCGCGTGCGGCGCCGTCTGCCGGTCGGGATGGACGCTGCTGCCGGTGTGCTGGGCGAGGTCGGTGCGGGTGGTCAGGGCGCCGCCGGCGTCGACGGCGAACACGGACACGCTGCCGCCCTGGTAGTTGGCGGACAGGACGAACCCGTCGGTGACCGCGAGGTGGCACGGGGAGGCACCCCCCGTCGGCAGCGAGCCCAGCGGGGTGCCGTCGAGGCGGAACGCGGCGACGCGGCCCTCGTCCAGCTCGGCCACCGCGTAGATCACGCCCGTCGGGCCCGCGGCGAGGAACGACGGCGATGGCGTCCGGATCGGCGCGCCCGCAGGCTTGAAGTCATCGTCGAAGATCGAGATCTGGTCGGCGTAGGAGCCGATGAGCACTGGCACCCTACCCACCCTAACGGTCCCCGATGGTAGGGCCAGCACCACCACAAACAGCGGGGTTGCCCGGCTCGATCACCGGTCGGCGGGCCGCGAGGCTGGACCCATGACGCTCCTGGCCGACCGCACCTCCGACTTCACGACGCTGTCCAAGCACATCCGGGCGGCCGGTCTCCTCGACCGCCGGCCCGGGTATTACGCCCTGCGGTTCACCCTGGTGGGTGCCCTGTACGCCGGCGGGTGGGCCGCGCTCGCCCTCACCGGCTCGTCCTGGTGGGCGCTGCTGGTCGCGGCGGTGCTCGCCGTCGCCTACGCCCAGGTGGCGCTCGTCGCCCACGACCTGGCGCACAAGCAGGTGTTCCGCGGCCGGCGCGCCGCGGAGATCTCCGGCCTGCTGCTGGGCAACCTCGGCATCGGCATGAGCTACGGCTGGTGGATGAACAAGCACACCCGCCACCACGCCAACCCCAACCACGAGGAGCACGACCCGGACGTGGCGCCGGACATCCTGGTCTGGTCGACCCGGCAGGCGCGCGAGGCGAAGGGCCTGGCCCGGCTCGTCGGCGGCTGGCAGGCGGTGCTGTTCTTCCCGCTGCTGCTGCTGGAGGGGTTCAACCTGCACGTGTCCAGCGCCCGCGCGATCGGCAGGATCAAGCGCTCGAAGGTCGAGGGCTTCCTGCTGTACTGCCACTTCGTCGCGTACCTGGTCGCCGTCTTCGCGCTGCTCCCGCCGGGCGTGGCGGTCGCCTTCATCGCCGTGCACCAGGGGCTGTTCGGCCTGTACCTGGGCATGACGTTCGCGCCGAACCACAAGGGCATGCCCACTCTTACCGGCGACGACGAGCTGGACTTCCTGCGCAAGCAGGTGCTGACCTCCCGCAACGTGCGCGGCGGGGTCTGGGTCGACGTGCTGCTCGGCGGCCTGAACTACCAGATCGAGCACCACCTGTTCCCCAACATGCCGACCCCGAACCTGCGCAAGGCCCAGCCGATCGTGCAGCGGTACTGCGAGCAGATCGGGGTGCCCTACCTGTCCGCGACGTTCGTGGACTCCTACGCCCAGGCGCTGCGCCACCTGCACGCCGCCGGGGCGCCGCTGCGCGGCTGACCGGCTCGGGCTCCGGTAGCGTCGGGGCGTGGACGCACTGTCGCTCGCCGACTTCCGGGCCCGGGTCGCCGCCATGTACCTGTCCGATGTGGACATCGCCGGGTTCCGGGCGTTGCGCGACGAGCTGTTCGCGACCCACCCGCAGTCCGCGGCGCCCGGGCCGCTGCGGTACTTCCCGGCCGACCCGGCGTTCGCCGTGGTGGTGCCGATGGAGCCCGCCGGCGGTTCGATCGAGATCGCGACCGGCGGCGAGGACGGGGTGCTGCGCTACGAGCGCGTCGGGGTGCTGCCGACGCCGTGGGGGCGGCTGACGCTGTTCTGGCTGGCGGCGTACGGCGGCGGGCTGTTCCTGCCGTTCCGGGACGCCACCTGCGGCAAGGAGTCCTACGGCGCGGGCCGCTACCTCACCGACACCGTCAAGGGCACCCACGGCCGCGGCGTCGCGCTGGAGCCGGACGGCCGGGTGCGGCTGGACTTCAACTACGCGTACAACCCGTCGTGCGCATATAGCGATCTCTATCAGTGCCCGCTCGCGCCGTACGAGAACCGCCTCGACGCCGAGATCAGGGCCGGCGAGCGCACCTACCACTAAAGGCCGGCCCCCGTGCGGGAGCCGGCCCTTGTGGTGGTGCGTCAGCGGCCGCCGAGCAGCCCGCCGACGAGTGGGAGGTTGCCGCCCGCGATGCCGTTGAGCAGCGGCAGCCCGCCGACGACCGGCAGGGCCTCCTCGGCGGAGTGCCGCGGGCGGTAGGTGTCGGCGTGCCGCGGCGCGTACGTCTTCTCGGTGACCAGGGGCAGCTGGCTCGCCGCCTGGGGCAGCGCGCCGGTCGTCGGCACGAGGCGGTTCGCGACCGCGGTGGTGCTGACGCCGGGGGTCGGGCCGACGCCACCGATCACCGGGATGCCGGTGACCGAATCGTTCTTCAGCACGTCGCTGCCGCCGAGCGGCACGTCGCCGACCAGCGGCAGGCCGGTGCCCGCCTCGGCGCCCTGGACGCGCTGGACCTGCTGGCCGCCGGAGCGCCGGCCGCCACCGACCGGGATGGCGAGGTCGTCGACGGGCTTGAGCGTGCCCTGCACCGGCAGGCCGCCGACCAGCGGCAGCGCGCCCGTGCCGCCGCCGAGGCCGCCGACCAGCGGCAGGCCGCCGCCGGCGGTGTTGCCCAGCGGCAGGCCCGTCGCCTCGGAGCCGACATTGGGGAACGCGGTGCGGGTGTCGGCGATCGACGTGCCGCGCAGCGTGTCACCCGCCGCGACCGGGAGGCCGAACTGCTGCAGCGAGCCGACCAGCGGCAGCGCCGCGACGGAGTCCTCGGCCGGCAGGGTCCTGCCCGGCACCGCGGAGACGTTGGAGACCTTGCTGGACGTCGTGCGGGGCAGGCCCAGCATCTCGGTCGGCAGGAGGCTCAGCACGTCGGGCAGCTGCCGGCCGCCCGCCTGCGAGCTGCCGGCCGCACTCATGTCGATGCCCGAGCCGTGCGCCTCGAGCTGCAGCGACTGGTTGTTGGGACCCCCGGCGGGTGAGAAGAGATCGTCCAGCTGGCCGGGCACCAGGGCGTCATCGGCATGTGCGGCACCGGCACCGAGCAGCAAAATGCCGCCGGCCACACCGACGGTACCGACCGCCCGGCGAAACCACGTGTTCATCCTCGTAAACCAATCTGGTCGACAAATCCGATCGGCTGTTCAACGACCAACCCGGACAAAGTGACGCAGCAGTTGCCGATCGACCGGGGCATCGGAGGTTGGCGATCATCGTTAGGATCGTGCCGTGGAGTCCGAATCCTGGTTGATGCGCCGGCTCCGCAGCGGCCTTCCCCGCGCTCAGGCAATCACCCGTCCGTGGTCGCTGGAGCCCGCCGGCGACTCCCACCGGCCGCCCCGCCTGGCCGCCACGAAACGCATCGTCGTCATGGGCGACGACCCTCTCGCGTATCGCCTGATCGAGGAGCTGATCCACCAGTACGCGGTGCACGTCACCGCGATCCTGCCCAGCGTCGAGCGCCGGTACGGGCCCGACATCGCCCGCCTGCTGCGCGACCGCGGTGGCCGGGTCGTCGAGGCCGCCCACGCCGACCGGGACGTGTTCGAGCTGGCCGGCCTCGCCGACGCCGACGCACTCGCGCTGGTCAGGCAGGACGACATCGGCAACCTCGACGCGGCGCTGCAGGCCCAGGAGGTCAACCCCCGGCTGCGGCTGGTCATCCGGATGTTCAACCTGCGGCTCGGGCAGAGCGTCCGGCGCAACTTCGCCGATGCCCGCGTGCTGTCCGACGCGCAGATGGCGGCGCCCGCGTTCGTGTCGGAGGCGCTCGGCGAGGTCGCCCCGGTGCACGTCCGCGTCGCGCGCCGCACCCTCTTCGTGGCCCGGCGCTCCGAGGTGCGCGCCGAGGACGTGATCTGCGGCCTGGCGGTGACCGCCGGCGACGGCGAGCCGGTGCTGCTGCCGGCCGACCAGTCCGCCGCCGACCTCGTCCTGGCCGTCGCGACCGGCGAGCCGGTCAGCACCGTCGTGGCCCGCGAGGACGGCCCGGACAACGCGCCGGTGCGCCGCCGGCGGCGCTGGCGCTGGCTGCGCAACCCGTGGCGGGCGTACCGCGGGCTCGTCGGCCGCCGGCTCTGGACCACCGCGATGATCATGCTCGGCCTGCTCGCGGTCGGCACCGCCATCATCGCGCACTACAAGCAGACGTCCTGGTGGGACGCCGCGTACGTGACGCTGCTGTCCGAGCTGGTCGGCGCCGAGCCCGACCTGGAGGCGCGCTGGCCGGAGAAGGTGGTCACGGTCCTGCTCAGCCTGGTCAGCATCGCGCTGATCCCGGTCGTCACCGCCGCCGTCGTCGAGGCGGTCGTCAACGCCAAGCTGAACATCGCGCTCGGCCGGCTGCGCGAGCCGCTGTCGGACCACGTGGTGCTGGTCGGCCTCGGCAACGTCGGCACCCGGGTCATGCACGCGTTCGTCGACCTGGGCGTGCCGGTCGTCGTCATCGACCGCAACGAGAACGCCCGCGGCGCCCAGTCCGCCCGGGACCGGGGCGTGCCGTTCATCGTCGGCGACGCCAGCCGGATCGCCACGCTGCGGGCCGCGTCGGTGAGCACCAGCCGGGCGCTGGTCGTGGCCTCCACCGACGACCAGGCCAACCTGGAGGCGGCCCTGGAGGGGCGCGAGCTCAAGCCCGACCTGCGGGTCGTGCTGCGGCTCTTCGACGGCGCGTTCGCCGACCGGGTCCAGCGGGCGTTCGGCATCACCGCGTCGCGCAGCGTGTCCTTCCTCGCCGCGCCCGCGTTCGCCGCGGCGCTGCTGGAGCGCGAGGTGATCGGCACGATCCCGGTCGACCGGAAGGTGCTGTTGCTCGCCGAGGTGCCCGTCGTGGCCGGCTCCGACCTCGACGGCGGCCAGGTCGGCACGGCGCAGGACGTCGGCGAGGTCCGGGTGCTCGCGATCACCACCGAGGGCGGTCGGCAGACCGTCTGGGGCCCGCCGGCCAGCTACGTGCTGTGCGAGGGCGACCTGCTCATCGTGGTGGCGACCCGGCCGGGTCTGGGCAACCTTTTGGCCCAGACCGGCGGCACGGTCGACCCAACTCCCTGAGTTCCCGCCTCCTCCGCCCGGGATCCGTCGTTGAATGAGGCGGATCGCCCGATTTACCCCTAACAGTCCGGGCGGTCCCTTCGTGTGGACCATCGGGAGGAATGCGCTCATGCGCTCATACGCTTTGCTGGCGACCGGGGTGTGCGCCGCCGTCGCGCTCGCCGGGGCAGGGGTCGCCGCGGCGACGTCATTCGTGCCCGCACGACCGCCGGCGTCGGCGTTCGCGGCGCCCGCGCACGCCGACCCGGCCCCCGAGCCGTCGGGGATCCTGGAGGCCGTCACCGGCGGCGCCCTCGACCGCGCCACGACGTTCCGCTACCCCGGCGCCGACTACGTGAAGGTCCACTTCTCCCGGCTCCAGCTCGACCCCGGCGACACAGTCAAGGTGTCCGACGCGAGCGGCGGCGAGGTCCACCGGTACACCGCCGCGCAGCTGCAGCACGCGGACAACTGGACGATGTCGGTCTCCGGCGAGTCGGCCACGGTCACCGTGGAACGTGCCCGGACCGACCGGCTGGGCATCCGCTCGAAGCTCGCCGGCCTCGGCGTCACCGTCGACCGGGTCGCCCGCGGCCAGACGCCCGCCGAGCGCGCCGAGGCCGAGGCCAGGCGCAAGGCCGCCGCCGCGGCGCAGCGGCACGAGGAGAGCATCTGCGGCCACGACGAGAAGCGGGACGCCGCCTGCTACAAGTCGGCCGATCCCGTCGCGTACGCCAACGCCAGGCCCGTCGCGCGCATCCTCATCAACGGCGTCGAGCTGTGCACCGCGTGGCGGCTCGGCCCGAACAACCGCATGATGACCAACGCGCACTGCTTCACCACCACCCGCGAGGCGCGCAACACCGAGGTCTGGTTCAACTTCGAGTGCGCCCAGTGCGGCGGCGGCCCGACCCTGCGCCCGGTGAAGGTCATGGCCGACCAGGTCATCGCCACCGACGGCGTGCTCGACTACACCCTGTTCACGGTCCGCAACTTCGACGCGATCACCCGATTCGGCTACCTGCAGCTGGACGACCGCGCCCCGGTCCGCGGCGAGGAGCTCTACATCCCGCAGCACCCGCGCGGCATGCCGACCGTCATCAGCACGCACGACACCAGCGAGCGCAGCGGCAACTGCGCCGTGGCGAACCCGGCCTACGACGGCTACGACATCGACACCGACATGTCGTACTACTGCGACACCGACGGCGGCTCCTCCGGCTCGCCCGTCATCTCCCGGCGTACCAACAAGGTCATCGCCCTGCACCACTTCGGCGGCTGCCCCAACTCCGGCGTCCGCATGGACCACATCGCGGCCGACATCAGGGGCCTGGTGTAACGCTCCTGTGCAGGCCCTTTCGCAGGGTCGGGTAGCGTTTTCCGACATGCGGAACGTGCGCCCGGCCCTGTGGTTCGACCTGGTCCTCCTGGCACTCTTCGCGGCGGTCACGCTCGCCCTGGCCCTGCGCACCCCGCTGCTGTCGGTCGACCTCGCCGTCCGCGACTTCGTCGACGCGCACCGCCCGACCTGGGCGTACTGGACCGCCCGCGGGTTCAACTACCTCGGCCAGGGCGGCCAGGTGCTGACCCCACTCGCCGTGCTGACCGCGGCGTTCGTCGGCTGGCGCACCCACTCCGTGCGCCCGGCGCTGCCGGTCATCGGCGGATTCGTCATCACGTACCTGACGATCGGCCCGCTGAAGATCTGGACCGACCGCACCGCGGCCAGCGACCACAAGGTCACCCATCCCGAGTACCTGTTCCACGTCCCGACCGGCATGTCGTACCCGTCGGGCCACGTGGTCAACGCGATCGTCTGGTACGGGGTGCTCGCCATCCTCCTCGGCGGCCTGCTGCGCCCCGGCCACCTGCGCGCCGTCCGCTACGGCGCCCCGGCCGTCGTGCTCTTCACCACGACGTACCTGAGCTTCCACTGGGTCACCGACGGCATCGCCGCCATCTGCCTCGGCATCGTGCTGGACCGCATCCTGCAGCGGGTCCCCTGGGACAGGATCCCGCTGCCCGCCTGGTTCACCACCCGCGGCTGGTCCGGCCCGATCGGTCCGGCGGTGGCGACTCCACCCGGCTCTGAGCAGGCGGAGTCGCCGAGGTCGAGCCGGGCGGGTTAGAGCCAGGTGCCCGCGCGCATGACGCGGGTGACCCGCAGGGCGTCGTCGAGCAGGACGAGGTCGGCGCGCAGGCCGGGGCGCAGCGTGCCCAGCTCGTCGCCGAGGCCGATCGCGGCGGCGGGGGTGGCCGAGGCCATCCGGGAGGCGTCCACCAGGGACAGCCCGGCGCCGGCGGCGCGGCGGAAGGCGGCGTCCATGGTGAGGGTGCTGCCGGCGATCGAGCCGTCGCGGGTCAGGCGGGCCACGCCGCCGGCCACGGCGACGCCCTGGCCGCCGAGGTCGTATTCGCCGTCGGGCATGCCGGCCGCGGCCATCGCGTCGGTGATGAGGGCGGCGCGGCCGGACCCCGTGACCGAGACGGCGAAGGCGAGGGTGCCGTCGTGCAGGTGCACGCCGTCGGCGACGAACTCGCAGGTGACCGGGGCGGCGCCGAGCAGGGCGAAGACCGGGCCGGGCTGGCGGTGGTGCGGCGGGCGCATGCCGTTGAAGACGTGGGTGCCGACCGTCGCGCCGGCCTCGACGCCCGCGAGGGTCTCCTCCCAGGTGGCGTCGGTGTGGCCGATGGCGGCCACGACGCCGCGGGAGACGAGCAGCTTGATCGCGTCGAGGGCACCGGGCAGCTCGGGCGCGACGGTGACCATGCGCACCGCGCCCTCGCCGGCGTCGATGAGCGCGGTGAGCTCGTCGAGGGACGGGTCGCGCAGGTACGCCGGGTTCTGCGCGCCGCAGCGGGCCTGCGACAGGTACGGGCCCTCGAAGTGCACGCCGGCCAGCACGCCCTCGGCCACCAGCGGGGCGAACGCCTTGGTCGCGTCCAGCATCAGGTCCGGCGGCGAGGTGACGAGGCTGGCCAGCAGGGTCGTGGTGCCGTGGCCCAGGTGGTACGCGGCCGCGGTGCGGGCGGCGTCGGGGTCGCCGGTCGTGAAGGTGGCGCCGCCACCGCCGTGGACGTGGATGTCGACGAACCCGGGTACGACGGTCGCGTCGCCGGCGCTGCCTGACGGGGCCTGACCGACCTCGGCGATCCGGCCACCCTCGACCCGGACGAAGCCGTTGTCGATCACGCGGTCGCCCGCGATCACCCGTACGCTGGACACCACCGTCATCGCGTTCCTCCTGAGCTGTCTGAGCTGTCTGCGCTGTTGCTGGCCAGGCTGTCCAGTGCGAGCAGGGCGGCGCCGAGGCAGCCGGCCTCGTCGCCGAGCGCGGCGCGGGTGATGGTCGGCTCGCGGTGGAACGTCACGCGCGCGTGGACCCCTTCCCGCAACGGGGCCAGCAATGCCTCGCCCGCCTCGGCGAGGCCGCCGCCGAGGACGATGATCGCGGGGTCGAACAGCGCGATCCCGGTCATCAGGCCGTCGGCCAGGGCGTCGATGGTCTCCTGCCACACCGCGACCGCGGCCGGCTCGCCCTCGGCGGCCAGGCGGGCGACGTCCTCGGCGGTGGCGGTGCGGCCGGCGAGCTCGCCGTACCGGCGGCCGACCGCCGACGCGGAGGCGATCGACTCCAGGCAGCCGCGCTGGCCGCAGCCGCACTCGGGCCCGCCCGGGCGCACGACGATGTGGCCGATCTCGCCGGCCGCGCCGTGCGCGCCGGTGTAGACCTGCCCGTTGACCACGTTGGCCGCGGCGATGCCGGTGCCGATGGGGATGACCAGCACATACGAGTGGCCGCGCCCGGCGCCCAGGCGCGCCTCGGCGAGCCCGCCGGCGCGCACGTCGTGACCGAGGGCCGCGGGCAGCCCGAGGCGCTCCTCCAGCAGGGCCTTCAGCGGTACGTCGCGGAAGCCGACGTTCGCGGCCCAGACGGCGACGCCGTTACGCTCGTCGATCACGCCCGGCACGACCAGACCGGCGGCCCGCGGGTCGAGGCCCTTCTCCCGCGACGTGGCGGCGAGGCCCTCGGCGATGTCCAGGATCGTCGCGATGACCGCCTCGGGTCCGCGCTCGCGGCCGGTGGCGTGCCGCTCGGCGTGCAGGACCCGGTGCCGCGCGTCGCCTTCGGCGCCGACCAGCGCGCACTTGATCCCGGTCCCCCCAACATCGAGGGCTATCACGGTCTGCGTCATGCGTGGCTCGTCCTCGGGCTGATCGATGTGGCATGAAACTCGGCGGGTTCGCGCATCATTGCGCACTGTCGGGCAGGCTGGCAACCGTACCCCTCGGGTTAGTCCGAGCAGTTGCCTTTGCGTTTACCCGTAGTTTCGCGCATTATTGTGCACACATCTCGCACCGTACGCGCAGGGGAGGGGCCCGTGGACCGCTATGCGCGCTGGAACGCGCTCCTCGAGATCCTGACCGACAGCGGCCGGATCAGCGTCGAGGACGCGGCCGCGCGGCTCGACGTCTCGCAGGCCACGATCCGCCGCGACTTCGACCAGCTCGCGCAGCAGCAGATGATCACGCGTACCCGTGGCGGGGCGGTCGCCAACGGCGTCTCCTACGACCTGCCACTGCGGTACAAGACTGCGAAGCACGCGCCCGAGAAGCAGCGCATCGGCGCCGCCGCGGCCGCGCTGGTCTCCCCGGGGATGGTCGTCGCCCTCAACGGCGGCACGACGACCACCGAGGTCGCCCGCGCGCTCGCCGTGCGCCCCGAGCTGACCGGCGGCGTCGACGACGCCCAGCTCACCGTGGTCACCAACGCGCTCAACATCGCCAACGAGCTGCTCGTGCGCTCCCGCATGAAGATCGTCGTGACCGGCGGCGTGGTCCGCCCGCAGTCCTTCGAGCTGGTCGGCCCGCTCGGCGGCAACATCCTGCGCGACGTCACCCTCGACATCGCCCTGCTCGGCGTCGACGCGCTCGACGTCACCCTCGGTGCGGCCGCCCACCACGAGGGCGAGGCGGCGATGAACAGCCTCATGGTCGCCCGCGCCCGCCGGGTCGTCATCATCGCCGACAGCTCGAAGCTCGGCGGCCACGCGTTCGCCCGGATCTGCCCGATCGACCGCATCGACACCCTGGTCACCGACTTCAACGCCACCCCCGAGACGCTGGCCGCCTTCACCGCCGCCGGCGTCAAGATCGTGACCGCGTAGCCCGTCGCGGGTGCGGGCGATCACCGGCGCACGCCGGTAGGCTGGGCCGACCCTAGGAGCCTTTGGGAGCGACGATGAAGCGCGACGACCTCGCCGCCGCTCGTGTCCCGGCGCAGCCGTCGACCCACGACGCCGACGACTTCCTGGACACCGACCTCGACGCCGATTTCGATGCCGATCTGGACGCCGATTCGGACGCCGCCGGGGACGACGTGCTCGACGTCGCCGCGGCCGAGGAGCCGCCAGAACTCGACGAGCGCGGCAAGCGGATCCTGGACTTCGAGCGGCAGTGGTGGCGCCGGGCCGGCTCCAAGGAGCAGGCGATCCACGACACGTTCAGCCTGTCGGCGACCCGCTACTACCAGCTGCTCAACGCCCTGCTCGACGACCCCCTCGCCCTGGCGCACGAGCCGGTCGTCGTCCAGCGCCTGCGCCGCCTGCGCGCCTCCCGCTCCCGCCGCCGCTGACCGGGGCGGGTGGATCCGCTCCACGGCACCGCTGAGGGGTCAGCCGCGGGCCTGTTGCTGCTCGGCGTACGCGGCGAGCCAGGCCACCTGGGCCGGGTCCAGCGATGGGCGGACCCGCTCGCGGGCCAGGGCCACGTGCGCGGCGGTGACCTCGGTGGCCTCCAGGGACTCCCGCATGGCGGCCAGGGCCGACTCCCGGATCAGCGCGGCGCAGTCCGCGGCGGAGAAGCCGTCCAGGGACGCGGCCAGCGACGGCAGGTCGACGTCGGCGGCGAGGGGGACCGGCTTCGAGGCGGCGCGCAGGATCTCGGCGCGGGCGTCGGTGTCCGGGGGCGGGACGAAGACGAGGCGCTCCAGGCGGCCGGGGCGCAGCAGCGCCGGGTCGACCAGGTCGGGGCGGTTGGTGGCGCCGATGACCACGACGTTGCGCAGGGACTCGACGCCGTCGAGCTCGGTGAGCAGGGCGGCCACGACGCGGTCGGTGGTGCCGCCGTCGGTCGACTGGCCGCGGGTCGGGGCGAGGGCGTCGACCTCGTCGAGGAAGACCAGCGTGGGCGCGGCCTCCCGGGCGCGGCGGAACAGCTCGCGCACGGCGCGCTCGCTCTCACCGACCCATTTGGACAGCAGCTCGGCGCCCTTGACCGACAGCACGTTGGCCTTGCCGGTGCCGGCGATCGCCTTGACCAGGAAGGTCTTGCCGCAGCCGGGCGGGCCGTACAGCAGGACGCCACGCGGCGGCTCGACGCCGAGGCGGGAGAACGCGTCGGGGTACGACAGCGGCCACAGCACCGACTCGGTCAGCGTCTGCTTGACCTCGGCCATGTCGCCGACGTCGTCGAGGGTGACCTTGGCCAGCTCGAGCGACGACTCCGCCATCGACGTGGGGCGCACGACCTCCAGCGCGGCGTCGAAGTCGGCCATCAGGACGACCGGCGGCTCGCCTTCGCGACGGTGGCGCAGCGCTGCCCGTACACCTGCCTCACGGGACAACGCGGCGAGGTCCGCGGCGACGAAGCCGGGGGTGCGGGCCGCCACGTCGTCGAGCCGGACGTGCTCGTCCAGCGGCATGCCGCGGGTCAGGACGGTGAGCTGCTCGCGGCGCAGGGCGGCGTCGGGCAGCGGGACCGCGATCTCGTGCGCGAGCAGGCCGGGGGAGTGCAGCGTGGGGTCGACGGACTCGGGGCGGCTGGTGGTGCACACGACCGCCGCGCCGTCGCGGATCAGCTCGCCGATCAGCTGGCGGAACACGGTCGACAGCGGGCCCGGCTGGTCGCGCGGGGCGAGCGCGTCGACGTCGGCGACCAGCAGGATCGCCGGCCCGGGGGCGCGCACCTGGCCGGCCGCCTGGCGCAGCCGGCCGGCCGCGTCGTTGTTGGTGAGCGCCGCGAGCTCCGGCGCCCACAGCGGCACGACCCGCGCCTTGACGCTCCCGGCGACGGCGTGCACGAGGTCGGACTTGCCGGAGCCGGCCGGGCCCGTCACCAGGACGCCCAGCGACACCGTCGTGCCGAGCCTGGCGAGCACCTCGCGGTGGTGGAAGCCGAGGTCGAGCAGCTCGGTCAGCTGCTCGACCTGGGCGCGCAGGCCGGGGAGGTCCTCGAGCTGCACGGCGGCGACCGGCGCCGGGCCGTCCGGCGAGCCGTGGGCGGTGAGCACGCTGCCCGGGGCGTGGGTGGTGTGGCCGTGCCGCCAGCCGACGGCGGTGTCCATCGTGACCAGCGCGCCCGGGCCCGGGTCGGCGGCGGCGACGGTGAGCAGGGCGCTGGTCCACCCATAGCCGACGGTGTTGGACAGGCTGCGCCGGGCCGCCTCGAACACGCCGGGATCCAGCGACGTGAGCGACACGTCCTGCGGCAGCAGCGACACGTTGTCCCCGACGGTGACGACCTTGCCGAGCAGGGCCAGCCGCAGCATCTCCGGCGACACGACCGCGGCGATCTGCGCCGGCCCGGTCAGGGTCACCGACGCCGCCGCGCGCAGGGGCGCCGCCGCGACCGTGACCTGGCCGCCGTCGCGCAGGCCCAGGTTGCCCAGCAGGAGATCGTCGGCATACAGCAGGGCGCGGCTGGCGCCGGCCTCGGCGGGCGCGGCGATCCCCGCCGACTCGCGCCGGCCGGTGAGCGCGATCGGGTCCCCGGTGCGCAGCCCCAGCGCGGCCAGCACCTCCGGGTGCAGCCGGACCACGCCGCGGCGGGCGTCCAGCGCCGCCGGGCGCAGGCTGGCGGTGAGCGTCAAGGTCGCGGCCACGCAGCGAGCGTATCTCCCGGCCGCTTGCTGAGAGGGCGCTGAGGAATTCGCCAACGCGCAACATCGGTTGCGTACGTTTGGCCGATGCGTCTCTTACCGCGTCTCAACCGGCGCAGGATGATCACCGGGTCGGTGGTCGCCCTGGTGCTGGCCGGCCTGGTCGGCTGGGCGGTTGTCCCCTCGCCCGCGAAGTACCGCACCGAGGAGCAGCGCATCACGGTGCGCACCGGCCCCGGCGACGCGACCGAGGTGACCCTCGACACGACGCTGTACCTGCCGAAGACGAGCGGCAGGAAGCCAGCGATCCTGCTCGCGCACGGCTTCGGCGGCACCAAGCAGAGCGTGCGGTCCGACGCGCAGGACTTCGCCGAGCTCGGCTACGCGGTGCTCACCTGGACCGCGCAGGGCTTCGGCCGCTCCACCGGCGAGATCCACCTGGACAGCCCCGACTGGGAGGTCAAGGACGCCCAGCGGCTGCTGGACTGGCTCGCCGCCCGGCCCGACATCCAGACCGACGCGTCCGGCGACCCGCGCGTCGCCGCGGTCGGCGGCTCCTACGGCGGCGCGCTGGCCCTGCTGCTGGCCGCGCAGGACCGGCGGGTCGACGCGATCGTGCCGATGATCACCTGGAACGATCTGTCCCGCGCCTTCCTGCCCGAGGCCAGCGGCCAGGATCCGGCCGGCGGCGTGTTCAAGAAGCAGTGGGCCGGCCTGTTCTTCGGCTCCGGCAGCGCCGACCCCATCACCGACGCGCTCACCGGCGGCGGCGCGGCCGCGCCGCAGCGGACCCCGACCGGCGACGCCCAGTGCGGGCGCTTCGCCCGGGACGTCTGCGAGGCGTACCTCGGCATCGCCACCACCGGCAAGGCCGACGAGGCCGCGCTCGCCCTGCTGCGCCGCTCCAGCCCGGCCCCGGTCCTGGACCGGATCAAGGCACCGACGCTGCTGATCCAGGGTCAGGTCGACACCCTGTTCCCGCTCAGCGAGGGTGACGCCAACGCCCGCGGCATCGCCGCCGCCGGCACCCCGGTGCGGGTCGCCTGGTTCACCGGCGGGCACGACGGCGGCAGCGGCCCGCAGTCCGAGGTCGACCGGCTGCGGTTCCTGACCGCGCAGTGGCTCGACCACTACGTCAAGGGCAACGGCAAGGCGCCGGAGAACAGCTTCACCTACTCGCGGGTGTCCGGCCTGAACGCGCGGGGCCGGGGGCTGGTCACCGCGGCGTCGTCGCTGGACGCGTACCCGGGCCTGGCCGGCACCTCCAACGCGAGCATCGCGCTCACCGGCGGCCCTCAGGACATCGCCAACCCGCCCAACGGCAACCCGGCCGCGATCTCCTCGCTGCCGATCGCCAACGTCGCGAGCCTGCTGGGCACCGGCGTCTCCGCCGAGATCCGCGGCCAGCACGCCGATTACACGTCCGAGCCGCTGCCCGCGACGCTGGACGTGGCGGGCGCGCCGGTCGTGCGCATCCGGGCCGCGTCGCCGACCGGCGAGGCGGTGCTCTTCGTCAAGCTGTACGACGTGCCGGCGAAGGGCGCCGCCTCGATCCCCGACGGGCTGATCGCGCCGGTGCGGCTGACCGGGCTGCCCAAGAGCATCGCCGACGCGCAGCCGGTGACCGTGACGCTGCCCGCCGTCGTGCACCGCTTCGAGGCGGGTAGCCGGGTGCGCATCACGGTCGCCTCCGCCGACAGCGCGTTCGCCTCCCCGCCGGACCCGGTCGTCTACCAGGTCGCCGTCGACGGGGCGGTGAGCCTGCCCGACGTGGCCGGCACGCCGTTGGCGAATCCCGATGTGATCTGGCGGTACGTCCTCGCCGGGCTGGTCGCGCTCATCCTGGTCGGGCTGGTCGCCGCGGTCCTGATCGCCCGCGGCCGGGTCAGGCGCATCGAGCGCCGCATCGACCCCGACCACGCCGACACGCCGCTGGTCGTGCGGGGGCTGCGCAAGACGTATGGGGACTTCGTCGCCGTCGCGAAGGTCGACTTCACCGTCCAGCGTGGACAGGTCGTCGGCCTGCTCGGCCCGAACGGCGCCGGCAAGACCACGTCGCTGCGGGTCCTGATGGGGCTGACCAGGCCCACCGAGGGCGAGATCCTCGTCTTCGGCCACCAGCTCCTGCCGGGCGCCCCGGTGCTGTCCAGGGTCGGCGCCCTTGTCGAGGGGCCGGGCTTCCTGCCGCACCTCACCGGTCTGCAGAATCTCCGTCTGTACTGGGCCGCGACCGGCCGCCCGGAGCAGGACGCGCACTTCGACGAGGCGTTCGAGATCGCCGGTCTCGGCACCGCGGTCAACCGGCGGGTGAAGACGTACAGCCACGGCATGCGCCAGCGCCTCGCCATCGCCCAGGCCATGCTCGGCCTGCCCGAGCTGCTCGTCCTGGACGAGCCCACCGACGGGCTCGACCCGCCGCAGATCGCCGAGATGCGCAAGGTGCTGCGCCGGTACGCGACCGGCGGCCGGGCCGTGCTCGTCTCCAGCCACCTGCTCGCCGAGGTGGAGCAGACCTGCACCGACGTCGTCGTGATGCACAAGGGCGAGGTCGTGGCGGCCGGCAAGGTGGACGACATCGTGGGCGACTCGCCGACCGTGCAGCTCGACGTGTCCGATGTGGACGCCGCCGAGAAGGTCCTCGACGAGCTCGACGGGATCCGCTCGGTCGCCTGGTCCGGCGGCAACGGCCTGGTCGTCGACATCGACGGCACGCCCAGGTCGGAGGTCATCGCCGCGCTCGTGCGCGCCGGCGTCGGCATCGACCGGGTCACGCCGCGGCGGCGGCTCGAAGACGCGTTCCTGTCGCTGGTCGGCGGCGACACCAAGGCCAGCGGGGAGCGGTCATGACATCTTCTTCTGCGGTCGACGTCGTCGGCGGGGCGCCGGGCTACCGGCCGGGCGCCACCCTCTCGCTGTGGACGGAGATCCGCCGCCAGGCGGCCCGCCGCCGCACCCAGATGGCGCTGGGCTTCATGGTCCTGCTGCCCCTGATCATCCTGATCGCCTTCCAGCTCGACAACGGCGGTGACGACGACGAGGGTGGTGGCGGCGAGTTCTCCCGCCTCGCCGACCTGGCCACGGCCGGCGGCGCCAACTTCACCCTCTTCACCCTGCTGGTCTCCTCGGGCTTCCTGCTGGTGGTCGTCGTCGCCCTCTTCTGCGGCGACACCGTGGCCAGCGAGGCGTCCTGGGGCAGCCTGCGGTACCTGCTGGCGATGCCGGTGCCGCGGGCCAGGCTGCTCGGCGTCAAGGTGACCGCGGCGCTGCTGTACTGCCTGCTCGCCATGCTGATCCTCGTCGGCACCGCGCTGCTCGCGGGCACGCTGCGCTACGGCTGGGCCCCGCTCAACGCCCCGATCGGCGGGGAGATCGCGGCCGGCACCAGCGTCGTGCGGCTGCTGGAGATCGTCGGCTACCTGTGCGTCTCGCTGCTGGTCGTCGCCTCGCTGGCCTTCCTGCTGTCGGTGTCCACCGACGCCCCGCTCGGCGCCGTCGGCGGCGCGGTCCTGCTGCAGATCCTGTCCAACATCCTCGACCAGATCACCGCGCTCGGCACGATCCGCAACTTCCTGCCGACCCACTACGGCGACGCCTGGCTCGGCCTGCTGTCCACCCCGCTGCAGACCGACGACATCGTCAAGGGCTGCATCTCCTCCCTCGCGTACGCGACGATCTTCTTCTCCCTCGCGTGGTGGCGCTTCTTGCGAAAAGACGTGGTGAGCTGAACGCGTTTCGCGTACTGGCCGGTAGGGTGCATGTGCATGCGAACCTCGGCGCTTCGCGGCGCTTGGCTGCTCGTGCTCGGCCTGGTTGGGCTGTCCGGCACCCTCTACTACGACCAGGCCAACCTGGCCGGCTGGACCAGCTACCCGCCCTCGTCCAACGCGATGAACGGCCCCGCCCAGGCCCTCACCGCGCAGATCTTCACCCTGATCGGCGCGGCCGCGGCGGCCGCCGCCGCCGTCCTGGTCGCCGTGTGCGCGCTGCTGTTCGCCACCGGCCGCACCTTCGGCCACTGGGCGCTGCGGCTGACGGCCGTGCTGACGTTCGTGCTGCTGGCCCTGGTCGCGATGGTGGTCGTGGTCGGGTCCCTGACGGGCGAGCCCCCGGCCGCGCTGATCGACACCCCGGTCTGGCTGCTGCTGACGGAGTGGGCCGCGGTGGCGACCGCCCTGCTCGGCGCCGGCATCACGACCTCGACGCTGTGGCAGTTCGCCGACGCCGAGGCGCTGGCCTGACGCGCCGGACGGGTTGACCTTGGACACTTTTGCCGGTGCTGACCGGTCAAAGTGTCCAAGGTCAAACTGGCCCCTCGCCCGGCCCGCCGTTTTCGCGGCCGGCAGGTCGCGTCGCGGCCGTCCACGGCCGCGGCTCTTCGCGGCCGTCAGGTCGCGTCCGCGCGACTGCACGCGGAGGTGGCAGGGAGGCCGTTCACGGCCGACCGGTGGCTGACGGGAGCGGCGGACCTTGCCCACGACGGACCTGAGCAGGAAAAGGACGGACCGTCGTCACGGGGAGCGGTACTCCGGGACGGTCACCATCGGGGGACGGTCCGGGTGGGCGACGTCATGCTCCGCCGTGGTGACCGTGTCGTCGTGGCGGACGAACTGGGTGAGGGTCGGCCAGGTGGGCCGGTCGGGGAAGACGCGCGCGTGGATGGTGTGCAGGATGGTCGCGGCCATCCGGCCGAGGGCGGCGGTGTCCTGGTGGCCGTGGGTGCGCTGGCCGAGGTCGACCTGGGCGACCGCGTCGAGACCGGCGGCGCGGTACGTGTCGATGAGCAGGCCCGTCTCGACGCCGTAGCCGGCCGCGAAGGGCAGGGACTCCAGCAGCGAGCGGCGGGCGGCGTACTCGCCGGCGAGGGGCTGCACGACGCCGGCCAGTTCGGGGAAGTACGCGTTGAGCAGCGGGCGGGCGGCGAGCTCGGTGACCCGGCCGCCGCCGGCGGCGGAGACGTCGAGCAGCGGGCGGTCGTAGAAGGCCTTCACCATCAGGGTGGCCGGGTCCTCCAGCAGCGGGCCGAGCAGGCCGGTGACGAAGTGCGGGCGGAAGTCGGTGAGGTCGGCGTCGACGTAGACGAGGATGTCGCCGGTGGTGACGGCGAGGGCCTTCCAGAGCACCTCGCCCTTGCCGGGGCGGGAGCCGGTGCCGGGCAGGATGTCGTCGCGGTGGTGGACGGTGGCGCCGGCGCGGCGGGCGACCTCGGCGGTGCGGTCGACCGAGCCGGAGTCGACCACGACCACCTCGTCGACGAGGGGGATCAGGGTGCGCACGCCGGTGACGATCTCGGCGACGGTCGGCTCCTCGTCCAGGGCGGGCAGCACGACGCTGACGCGGGTGTCGCCCTTGCGGCGGCGCAGGTCGGCGAGGGACCAGTCGTGCCAGGTGGAGGTACGTTTGGCGAACCAGGCCGCCGCGTCGGGGTGCATGAGTGAACGGTAGCCATGCCCATCCCGTGAGATGACTCATACAACGGAGGCGGTGTCGCCCCTTACACTGAGAAACGAAACAGGCACGACACAACTGAATACCTCATCCAGAGGGGCAGAGGGACACGGCCCGATGAAGCCCCGGCAACCCCTGCGACGACGTCTCGACGACGAGGCCGATCGCGGTAGGTGCCAAATCCGTCCCGGTGCGCAAGGCCATGCACCTGGGGAAGATGAGAGGAAGGCCTCCATGACCTCGACGCTCAGCGTCTTCACCGACTCTCCCGCCCGCCACCTGGTCTGTCGTGGCTGCGGCGCCCAGTTCCCGCTCGCCGCCCAGCACGCCTGTTATGAGTGCTTCGGGCCGCTCGAGGTGGGCTACGACGCCGAGGCGCTCGCCCGGGTCACCCGCGAGCAGATCGAGGCGGGTCCGCAGAACATCTGGCGCTACGCGCCGCTGCTGCCGGTCGGCACCGACCCCGCCAGCCGCGTCACCCTCGACCCGGGGCTGACCCCGCTGGTCAAGGCCGATCTGCTGGCCAAGGAGCTCGGCATCACCGGGCCGCTGTGGGTGAAGGACGACTCGGCAAACCCGACCCACTCGTTCAAGGACCGGGTCGTCTCGGTGGCGCTGACCGCGGCCAAGGCGCTCGGGTTCACCCGGTATTCCTGCGCCTCCACCGGCAACCTGGCCAACTCGGTCGCCGCGCACGCCGCGCGCGCCGGGGTGCCCTCGACCGTGTTCATCCCGGGTGACCTGGAGCCGGGCAAGGTCGTGATGAGCGCCGTCTACGGCGGCAACGTCGTCGCGATCGACGGGTCCTACGACGACGTCAACCGGCTGTGCTCAGAGCTGACGGAGACCGACGAGTTCGAGGACACCGCGTTCGTCAACGTCAACGTCCGGCCGTTCTACGCCGAGGGGTCCAAGACCCTCGGGTACGAGGTTGCCGAGCAGCTCGGCTGGCGGATCCCGGCGCAGGTCGTCATCCCGATGGCCAGCGGTGAGCTGCTCACCAAGGTCGACAAGGCGTTCAGCGAACTGGTCGAGATCGGGCTCGTGCCCGACACGGAGTGGACGGTGTACGGGGCACAGTCCGCGGGCTGCAACCCGATCGCGGTCGCGCTGCACAAGGGCACCGACGAGATCGTCCCGGTCAAGCCGACCGGCATCGCCAAGTCGCTCAACATCGGCGACCCGGCCGCGGGGGTCTACGCGCTGGAGTCGGTGCGGCGCACCGGCGGCTGGATGGAGTATGTCGACGACGACGAGATCCGCGCCGGCATCGAGCTGCTCGCCCGCACCACCGGCGTGTTCGCCGAGACCGCCGGCGGGGTCACCACCGCGGTGCTCAAGAAGCTGGTGGAATCCGGCAGGCTCGACCCGTCGAAGGAGACCGTCGTCTTCAACACCGGCGACGGGCTCAAGACCCTCGACGCCGTCGCCGGCTCGGTCGGCCCGACGCACCGGGTGAAGCCGTCGCTGAAGTCGGTGCGCGAGGCCGGGCTGTTGAGCTGATGGCTGATTTTTTCGCGCAACCGGTCGACGCCCGTGACGGACGGTGTCGATCCGGCTGCGTTTGAGAGAGCGCTTCCACGCTCGGACGAGGGCTGACTCATCCGATCGTCGGAGGTGGCCGGCACACAGCGTGATTGCGGTCGAGCCGAGCGTCTCGAAGCCACCCGCCGAGGGACTTGACGACCTGGGGACCGCGCGCCAGGATGCTCGGTGCGGGAGGACGTGTCGCCGCGAGGTCCGGACCCTGGTCCAGGCCCGCGACCACAGCACCGGAGGTGCTGGCGAGCGTCCTCTCGACCAATTTCCGGGCCGGGCACAAGCCGGTGCCCGTCGACCGGCCCATCGAGCCGAATATGTGTTGTCCGTCGATGTCCACCTGCGCCACCCTGGCGGACATGACCGATGACCTGAGGATCGTCGAGCTGGACGCCGATGACCCGGCGGCAGTCGACGCGGCCTACCTGATCGGCAACGAGGCGATCGCGGCCGACCTGCCCGACCTCCCGCCGGTGTGCCGCTACGAGCACGACGTCCGGGTCCGCCTGCCGATGCCGGGCGCGGACCGGCACACGTTCCTGGCGTACCGCGGCGCGGAGCCGGTCGGCATGGTCCACGCCGACCTGCCGGTCTACGACAACCTGGACAAGGCGATCCTGGACGTGCTGGTGCTCAAGCAGCACCGCCGCCAGGGCGTCGGCCGCGCGCTGTACCGCCACGCCGTCGACTTCGGCCTGGCCCGCGGTCGCACCTCGGTGCTGGGCTTCAGCGTGATCACCGACCGCGACGGCGGGCCGATCGGCTCGTCGGCGCCGTTCGCCGCCGCCCTCGGCCAGGAGAACAAGCTGCTCGACGTGCGCCGCCGGCTCGACCTGTCGACCGCCGACGACGCGGAGCTGGAGCGGCTGCTCGCCGAGAGCTGGCCGAAGGCGGCCGGCTACTCCACCGTCCAATGGGGAAACCGGCCGCCGGAGGAGCTGATCGAGGACCTGGCCCAGCTGGACAGCTCCTTCCTCGACGAGACGCCGAACGGTGACCTGGACTACGAGCCGGAGAAGGTCGACGCCGACCGGCTGCGCCGCTTGTCGGAGGTCCGCATGCGGTACGGCTCGCGGCGGTACGAGACGGGCATCATCCACGACGCGACCGGCCGGCTCGTCGCGTGGACGGCGATGCGGGTCGCCAGGACCATCGACTGGCACGCCTGGCAGCTGATCACGCTGGTGCACCCCGAGCACCGCGGTCACCGCCTCGGCATGATCGTCAAGGTGGTCAACCTGCGGACCCTGCGCGCGCAGGAGCCGGCGGTCCGCATGATCGACACGTTCAACGCCGAGGTCAACGCGCACATGATCGCGATCAACGAGGCGATGGGGTTCCGCGCGGTGGACCGCTGGGCGAACTGGCAGGCCTCAGTCGCGTGAGCGGTCCTCGTACATGGCGAGGAAGATCGAATAGGGCCGGCCCTGGGTGCGGTCGCGGTGGGCGTACTCGTCCAGCAGCGCCTGGAACCGGTCCTGCAGCTCCTGCCACTCCTGCGGGGTGAGCCGCAGGCCGAGGCGGGCGAAGTTGACCGTCTCGGCCTGGTCCTCCAGCAGCGCGAACTCCTGCTGGAACGCCTCCAGCATCGCCTGGTTGGTGCCCGCGCCGTGCTCGCCGACGCTGAGCTGCCACGACTTGCCCGTCGCCAGGTAGGGCACCTCGCGGGCGCCGCGCGGCCCGCGCCGCTCCTCCTGCGGCACGAGGAACCCGGTCGCGACCAGCGTGCGCACGTGATGCAGGACGGTGGCCGGGTTGGCGCCGAGCCGCTCGGCGATCTCCTTGTTGGTCAGCGCCCGGTCCAGGCAGAGCCGGATGATGCGCAGGCGGACGCCGGAGGCGAGTGCCTTGGCCTCCGCGTCGGTAGCTGGTCGCCGCATCGTCCGATTGTATTGATTGACTTTTCCCAATCACTCGGCGACAGTGGTTGCGTGGAAATCGGCCTGCTTCGCGATCGCGACTTCAGGCTGCTGTTCACCGCCGACACCATCAGCCAGGTGGGCACCCAGGTCACCCTGCTGGCGCTGCCGCTGGTCGCGGTGCTCACCCTGGACGCGACCGCGCTGGAGGTCGGTGTCCTCGCCGCCTGCGAGACCGCCGCGTTCTTGCTCGTCGGGCTGCCCGCCGGCGCGCTGGTCGACCGGCTCCGGCGGCGCGAGACGATGATCGTGGCCGACGTCGTGCGGGCCGTCGTGCTGGCGTCGGTGCCGCTGGCCTGGTGGACCGGCACGCTGCAGATGCCGCAGCTGTATGTCGTGGGCCTGCTCTGCGGCGTGTGCACGGTGTTCTTCGACGTGGCGTACCAGAGCTACCTGCCGTTCCTGGTCGGCAAGGAGCACCTGGTCGAGGGCAACGCGCGGCTGGAGATGGTCCGCTCCACCTCCCAGATCGGCGGCCCGACCGTCGCCGGTGGTCTGGTCAAGCTGCTCGGCGGGCCGATCGCGATCGCCACCGACGCGGCCAGCTATCTCGTCTCGGCGCTGTTCCTCTGGCGGATCCGCAGGTTCGAGGAGCGGCCGGCCCGCAAGAGCGACGCCCATCTCGGCCGCGAGATCATGGCGGGCCTCCGGTTCGTGCTGGGCAACCCGTTGCTGCGGGCGATCTCGATGTGTACCGGCACCGGCAACTTCTTCGGCGCTATCTTCAACGCGATGCTGATCGTGTACCTGGCCCGCGACCTGGCCCTGTCGCCGGCGCTGATCGGCCTGTACTTCAGCGTCACCGGCCTCGGCGCGCTGGCCGGCGCGTTCCTCGTCGGGCCGTTCGTGCGCTGGTTCGGCCAGGGGCCGGCGATGTGGATCGCGATGCTCGTCGCGTCGCTCGGCGAGCTGCTCGTGCCGTTCGCGCGGGCCGACTGGCGGCTGTGGCTGGCCGCGTCCGGCGGCATCCTGTTCGGCATCGGGGTCGTGGTGTACAACGTGACCCAGGTGAGCTTCCGGCAGACGATCACCCCTGACGAGCTGCTCGGCCGCATGAACGCAACGATGCGGTTCATCGTCTGGGGCACGATGCCGCTGGGCGGGCTCGCCGGCGGGCTGCTCGGCGCCACCATCGGCGTTCACCCGACGATCTGGGTGGCCTGCACCGGAATGCTGATATCCGTGGTGCCGCTCCTTCTGTCACCCTTGCGGAAGCTCCGCGAGTTGACGTCCGCACCTTCCGCGGGCACGGAAGCAGTGCGGAAGTAGGCCGATCTTGCGGTTGTGCAGCGGTTGCGTGGTTCCAGTCGCGGCTTCCAAGCGCAACCGCAAGATCGGCGCTTCCCAAATGGCAGGATGGCGGGCATGGAGCACCCACACCCCATGTTCACCACCCACACCGACACCCTCGAGCGGGCGCTGACCGCGATCGCCGAGCGGGCGTACTGGTCGGCGTACCCGGAGTCGCCCAGCCCCCGCATCTACGGCGAGCACGCCGCGGCCGACGGCGAGGCCGCCTTCCGCGCGTACCTGGCCAACGACTTCCCGCTCGCGGACCAGCCGGCGATCACCGGCTGGGTCGCCACGGAGACCTCGCCCTTCGGGATCCCGCTCGAGGTCCGGTACCCGCACGCCGACGTCGACGGGCTGCTCGCCGCCGCCGCGGCCGGGATGCCGGCCTGGCGTGACGCCGGGCCGCAGACCCGGGCCGGGGTCTGCCTGGAGATCCTCGCGCGGCTGCACGCCGCCGCGTTCGAGCTGGCCAACGCCGTGCACGCGACCACCGGCCAGGCCTTCGTCATGGCGTTCCAGGCCGGCGCGCCGCACGCCTTCGACCGGGCGCTGGAGGCGATCGCGTACGCGTACCGCGAGATGACCCGCACCCCGGCGACCGCCACCTGGGAGAAGCCGGCCGGCAAGGGCGAGCCGCTGCGGATGCGCAAGACCTTCCACGTCGTGCCCCGCGGCGTCGCCCTGGTGATCGGGTGCAACACGTTCCCGACCTGGAACTCCTACCCGGGCCTGTTCGCGTCCCTGGTCACCGGCAACCCCGTCGTGGTCAAGCCGCACCCGGGCGCCGTGCTGCCGCTCGCGATCACCGTGAAGGTCGCCCGCGAGACGCTCGCCGACGCGGGCTTCGACCCCGATCTGGTGCTTCTGGCGCCCGAGGCCCCGGGTGAGGGGCTGGCCAAGGTCCTCGCGCTGCGGCCCGAGGTGCGGATCATCGACTTCACCGGCTCGACCGAGTTCGGCGACTGGCTGGAGGACCACGCCCGCCAGGCCGTCGTCCACACCGAGAAGGCCGGCGTCAACACGATCGTGGTCGACTCGACCGGCGATTTCGCCGGGATGTGCCGCAACATCGGCTTCTCGCTGCTGCTGTACTCCGGGCAGATGTGCACGACGCCGCAGAACGTGCTGGTGCCCTCGGGCGGCATCGCCACCGACGACGGGCCCAAGAGCTTCGACGACGTCGGCGCCGGGATCGCCGGCGCGGTCGCCGCGCTGACCCGCGATCCGGCCCGCGGCGTGGAGCTTTCCGGCGCCATCGTCAATGAAGGCGTGCTGCGCCGGTTGGAGAAAGCCCGCACCCTCGGCACGGTGCTGCTCGAATCGTCTGACGTTACGCATCCGGTATATCAGAACGCGACCGTCCGCACGCCACTCATCGTGCGGCTGGACGCCGATGCGGTGGACGCCTATGGCACCGAGTGGTTCGGTCCTATTTCCTTCGTTGTCGCCACCGATTCGACCGCGGACAGTTTGCGGATCTTCGCCGACACGGTGGGTAAGAAGGGCGCATTGACCGCTTCGGTGTATTCGACGTCTGACGATGTCCTGGACGCCATGGAAGGCGCCGCCCTCCAAGCCGGTGTTCATTTGTCAGTCAACCTTACCGGCGGCGTCTTCGTGAACCAGTCGGCCGCCTTTTCCGACTTCCACGCCAGCGGCGCCAATCCCGCCGCCAATGCCGCGCTCACGGACGGTGCATACGTGGCCAGTCGCTTCCGCGTTGTGCAGTCGCGCAGGCACGCCTAGTCGCGGTCGCGCCGGCGCCTTGTCGGGGCGTTGTCGGGGCTTAGTCGACTGGCGATGTTTGCGCCGGCAAGAACTGTCCCGCAAAGGTCCCATCGGGAACCTTTTGCGTACGCATGATTCGTGACCTTGCTGTCCGATTTGGGGGCTGTCGGGCCTCGGGTTATCTCGTGTACCGTCCGTTTCGGTCGTCGATCCTCGCGCCGGTGCCACCCCATGGTCCGGCGTGGCCGGCCGAGGACCTCAAGGCTGGTCCCCACAGCCAGCCGGAGTGACGAAGAGGGACCGAAGTAGAGGAAGTGCACCGTGGCACAGGGCACCGTGAAGTGGTTCAACAGCGAAAAGGGCTATGGCTTCATCGCGGTCGACGGGGGGCAGGACGTCTTCGTCCACTTCTCCGCGATCGAGATGGATGGCTACAAATCGCTGGAAGACGGACAGCGTGTCGAGTTCGAGATCGCGCAGGGTCAGAAGGGCCCGCAGGCGGAGAAGGTCCGTCAGATCTGACATCGTCTGGAACCACCCCGCCGGGGCACCGTCCTCATTGATGAGGAACGGTGCCCTGCGTCTGTTTGGGCGTTGTTCGTACCATTGATGCCTGGTTTGTAGGCGTCTGGACGGCTTCGACCACCCGTGCCGTCACCTCCGGTTTGCTTGCACTCGCACGGTCAGAGTGCTAAACAGGAGTTGGCACTCGCAACAGGTGAGTGCCAACGGTCGGGGCGGTGCAGCGCCTGGGTGCGAGAGCGTCCGGGGGCTGGTCGTCGCGGGCTCATCCGGCCCGACCACCGAGGATCCGTTGGGTCCTTGAAGGTGCGAAAGCAGGCGGTGAGCCGCCGGCCCCACGTGGGTCGAGGCGTAACCGGAGTGTCCAGGAGGACAACGCCGAATGGCCAAGATTATCGCGTTCGACGAGGAAGCGCGCCGCGGCCTCGAGCGGGGCATGAACACCCTCGCCGACGCCGTCAAGGTGACGCTGGGCCCGAAGGGCCGCAACGTCGTCCTCGAGAAGAAGTGGGGCGCGCCCACCATCACCAACGATGGTGTGAGCATCGCCAAGGAGATCGAGCTCGAGGACCCCTACGAGAAGATCGGCGCCGAGCTGGTCAAGGAGGTCG
>NZ_JBFAIC010000028.1:0-129327 GCF_040654515.1 Dactylosporangium sp. NPDC050688 | reverse complement strand
GGGTGGAGGTGGTGGCCGCGGACGTCACCGACGCTGCTGCCGTCGCCGACCTGGTCGCCCGGTACACGCCGAATGCCGTCATCCACGCTGCCGGCGTTCTGGATGACGGGACCGTCGAGGCGTTGACGCCGGAACGCGTGGCTGCGGTGATGGCGGCGAAGGTGGACGGTGCGAGGCACCTTGACGCCGCGACCCGTGACCTGCCGTTGGATGCGTTCGTGCTGTTCTCCTCGTTCGCCGGCTCCGTGGGCTCGGCCGGGCAGGCGAACTATGCCGCCGCGAACGCCGCCTTGGATGCGATCGCCGAGCAGCGCCGCGCCGCCGGGCTCCCCGCGGTCTCCATCGCGTGGGGCAGCTGGGCCGGCGAGGGCATGGCCGGGGATCTCGGCGACCGGCACCGCCGCGGCGGCGTCCGGCCGATGCACCCCGCCACCGCGGTCACCGCCCTGGGGCGCGTCACCGACGGCACCGTCGTCGTCGCCGACATCGACTGGGACACGTTCGGCCCCGCGTTCACCGCCAGCCGGCCCGCGCCCCTCATCGCCGACCTCGCCCCGGCCCGGGACACCCGGAACACCCCGGACACGGCGTCGGCGCTCGCCGCGCGGCTCGCCGCGCTGCCCGCCGGCGAACGGTACCCGCTGCTGCTCGACCTCGTCAGGGACCGCGCCGCCGCCGTCCTCGGCCACGCCGGCACCGGCGCCGTCGGCCCCGACCAGGCGTTCCGCGATCTCGGGTTCGACTCGCTGACCGCCGTCGAGTTCCGCAACGCGGTCGGCGCCGCCACCGGCCTCAGCCTGCCGTCAACGCTCGTGTTCGACTACCCGACCCCGCAGGTCCTCGCCCAGCACCTCCTGGAGACCCTGCTCGGCGCCGCCCCGGCCGCCGCAAACGACACGGCCACGGGTATCGGTACCGACGAGCCGATCGCGGTCGTCGCCATGGCCGGCCGGTTCCCCGGCGGCGCCACGTCACCGGAAGCCCTGTGGGAGCTGCTGATCGAGGGCCGCGACGCGATGGGGGAGTTCCCCACCGACCGCGGCTGGGACCTTGACACCCTGTTCGACCCCGACCCGGACCGCACCGGCACCTCGTACACCCGCGCCGGCGGCTTCCTGCCCGGGGTCGCCGACTTCGACGCCGGGTTCTTCGGCATCAGCCCGCGTGAGGCCCTGGCGATGGACCCGCAGCAGCGGCTGCTGCTGGAGACGGCGTGGGAGGTGTTCGAACGCGCCGGGATCGACCCCGCGACGCTGCGGGGCAGCCAGACCGGCGTGTTCGTCGGTACCAACGGCCAGGACTACGGCGCGGTTCTTGCCCACGCCACCGAGAACGTCGAGGGCTACCAGGGCACCGGCAACGCCGCCAGCGTCGTGTCCGGGCGGCTGTCGTACACGTTCGGGCTCGAAGGACCCGCGGTCACCGTCGACACGGCGTGCTCGGCGTCGCTGGTGGCGCTGCACCTCGCCGTCCAGGCGCTGCACCGTGGCGAGTGCCGGCTCGCGCTCGCCGGTGGCGTCACCGTCATGTCGACCCCCGGCCTGTTCGTCGAGTTCTCTCGCCAGCGGGGTCTCGCGGTCGACGGGCGGTGCAAGGCGTTCTCCGACGACGCCGACGGCACCGGCTGGGGCGAGGGCGTCGGTCTGCTCCTCGTCGAGCGGCTCTCCGATGCCGTCGCCAACGGCCACCCGGTCCTCGCCGTGGTGCGCGGTTCCGCGGTCAACCAGGACGGCGCGTCGAACGGCCTCACCGCCCCGAACGGCCCGTCGCAGCAGCGGGTCATCCGCGCCGCGCTCGCCGCGGCGGATCTGGAGCCGTCCGATGTGGACGCGGTGGAGGCGCACGGCACCGGCACGAGCCTCGGCGACCCGATCGAGGCGCAGGCGCTGATCGCTGTCTATGGAGTGGGTCGGCAGCGGCCGTTATGGTTGGGGTCGGTGAAGTCGAACGTCGGCCACACCCAGGCCGCGGCCGGTGTCGCCGGGGTCATGAAGATGATCCTCGCCCTGCACCACCGCACCCTGCCCAGCACCCTGCACGTCACCGCACCCACCTCACACGTCGACTGGTCGGCGGGGGCCGTCGAGATCCTCACCGAAGCCCAGCCGTGGCCGGACACCGACCGGCCCCGCCGCGCCGGCGTGTCGTCGTTCGGTGTCTCCGGGACCAATGCCCACGTGATCCTGGAGGAGGCCCCGCAGCGGGCGGCGGCCGAGGTGGCGCCCGCGCAGGAGCTGCCCGCGGTGCCGTGGCTGCTGTCCGCGCGCTCCGCCGACGGGCTGCGGGCCCAGGCGGACCGGCTCCGCGCGTACCTCACCGGACGGCCGGACCTCGGCGCCGCCGACGTCGGGCACACCCTCGCCACCAGCCGCGCCGCACTACCGCACCGCGCAGTCGTCGCCGCAGCCGACCACGTCACGCTGCTGCGGCACCTCACCGACCTCGCCGCCGGTACCCCGACCACCGGTGCCGTCACCGGCCACGCCGCACCGGCCGGGAAGGTCGCGTTCCTGTTCCCCGGGCAGGGCTCGCAGTGGGCCGGCATGGCCGTCGGGCTGCTCGACACCGCACCCGTGTTCCGCGAGCACATCATCCGCTGCGAGGCGGCGCTCCAGCCGTACGTCGACTGGCGGCTCACCGACGTCCTGCGCGGCACCCCCGGCGCGCCGTCGCTCGACCGCGTCGACGTCGTCCAGCCGGTCCTGTTCGCCGTCATGGTGTCCCTCGCCGAACTGTGGCGCGCCCACGGCGTCGAACCCGCCGCCGTCGTCGGCCACAGCCAGGGCGAGATCGCCGCCGCCTGCGTCGCCGGGCTCCTCACCCTGCCCGACGCCGCCCGCGTCGTCGCCCTGCGCAGCCAGGCGCTGCTGGCGCTGTCCGGGCGCGGCGGCATGATGTCGGTGTCCGCACCCGTCGACGAGGTCCACCGGCGCATCGCCGGCTGGGCCGGGCGGCTGTCCGTCGCCGCGGTCAACGGCCCAACCTCCGTCGTCGTGTCCGGCGACGTCGACGCCATCGGCGAGCTGCTCGCCGCCTGCGCCGCCGACGACGTGCGGGCCCGCCGCATCGACGTCGACTACGCCTCGCACTCCGCGCACGTCGAGACCATCCGCGACACGCTCCTGGAGGCCCTCGCCCCGGTCCGCCCCGCCGAGCCACGGGTCGCGTTCCGCTCGACGGTCGCCGACGCCGGCGACGTGGTGCCCGGCTCCGCGGAGTACTGGTTCACCAACCTGCGCCACACCGTCGAGTTCGAACCCGCCGTCCGCGCCCTCGCCGGTGCCGGGTTCACCGCGTTCGTCGAGGTCAGCCCGCACCCCGTGGTCACCGTCGGGGTCCAGGAGACCCTCGACGCCGCCGGGTCCGACGCGGTCGTCACCGGCACCCTGCGCCGCGACGACGGCGGCCCCACCCGCTTCCTCACCGCCCTCGCGCAGCTGTGGGTCGCCGGCAGCACCGTCGACTGGAGCGCCGTCTTCGCCGGTTGCGGCGCCCGTACCGTCGACCTGCCCACCTACGCGTTCCAGCGGACCCGCTTCTGGCCCACCCTCAAGCCCGGCGCCGCCGCGACCGGCACGCTCGACGGCCCGTTCTGGGACGCCGTCGAACACGCCGACCTCGACGGCCTCGCCGCCACCCTGCACGTCGAACCGGAAACCCTCGGCCCGCTGCTGCCCGCCCTCACCGCCTGGCACGCCGAGCGGCGCACCGGCGCGGCGATCGCCGGCTGGCGGTACCGGACGACGTGGAAGGCCACCGAACCACCCGCGGCGAAGGCGTCCGGCCCGTGGCTGGCGCTGCTGCCCGCGGGACACACCGCGACCGGCCTGCTCGACGGGCTCGGGCTCGACGTCACACCGGTGACCGTCGATGCCGCCACCGCCGACCGGACCACCCTTGCGGCGGCGGCGTCGGCGGTACCCGCACCCGCCGGCATCCTGTCACTGCTCGCCCTCGACGGACGGCCCCGACCCGACCAGCCGCACGTCACCGCCGGGACGGCCGCGACGCTGCTGCTCACCCAGGCGCTCGGCGACCTCGACCTCACCGCGCCGCTGTGGTGCGTCACCAGCGGCGCCGTGTCCACCGGCCCCGGCGACCCGCTGCGCGCCGTCGACCAGGCCGCCGTCTGGGGCCTCGGCCGCGTCGCCGGCCTCGAACACCCCGGCCGCTGGGGCGGTCTCGTCGACCTGCCCGCGGCGGGCGGCCTCGACGACGCCACCCTGCGCCGGCTCGCCGCCGTCCTCACCGGCGGCGGCGCTGAGGACCAGGTCGCGATCCGGGCCGGCGGCGTCCACGCCCGCCGCCTCACCACCGCACCCGCCGCGACAGCGACCACGACGGGGACCGCCGACTGGCGGCCGACCGGGGCCGTCCTGGTCACCGGCGGCACCGGCGCCCTCGGCGGCCGGATCGCCCGCTGGCTGGCCGGACGCGGGGCCACCCACCTCGTCCTCGCCAGCCGGCGCGGGCCCGACGCGCCCGGCGCCGCCGACCTCAGCGCCGAACTCGCCGCCCTCGGCGCGGGCGTCACCGTCGTCGCCTGCGACCTCGCCGACCGCGCCGCCGTCGCCGCCATGCTCACCGAGGCCGAGACGGCCGCCGGACCGATCAGGGCCGTCGTGCACGCCGCCGGGCTGCCGCAGTCGCAGGCGCTGCCGGACCTGGACCTCGCCGGCTTCGCCGCCGTCTACGCCGGCAAAGCGGCCGGTGCCCGGCACCTCGACGCGCTGCTCGCCGGCCGGGACCTCGACGCGTTCGTCCTGTTCTCCTCGATCGCCGCCGCCTGGGGCAGCGGCGGGCAGGCCGCGTACGCCGCCGGCAACGCCGTCCTCGACGCCGTTGCCGAGGACCGCCGGGCCCGCGGCCTCGCCGCGACCAGTGTGCAGTGGGGCGCGTGGGCCGGCAGCGGCATGGCCGCCGACGACACCAGCCGCGACGCCCTGCTCCGCCGCGGCATCCGGCCGATGCCGCCGGAGACGGCCCTCGCCGCGCTCGCCGGGGCCACCGGCGGACGCGACGCCGTCATCGCCGTCGCCGATATCGACTGGACCCGGTTCGTGCCGGCGTTCACCGCCGCCCGTCCCAGCCCGCTGCTCAGCGAGCTGCCCGGCGTCGCCGAACTCACCGCCACCACCGTCGGGTCCGGCGCCGGTGACGGCAGCGCGGCGCTGCGGGAACGCCTCGCGCCGCTGACCGCCACGCAACGCGACGCGCTGCTGCTCGACCTGGTCCGCGCCGAGGCCGCCGCCGTCCTGCGGCTCGGGGGCGCGGCCGAGCTGGACCCCGCCCGCCCGTTCCGGGAGCTCGGCTTCGACTCCCTCACCGCCGTCGAGCTGCGCAACCGACTCGGCGCGGCGACCGGGCTGCGGCTGCCGGTGACGCTCGTCTTCGACCATCCGACCGCCCGCGCCGTCGCCCGCCACCTCGCCGCCACCCTGGGCGCCGGCGCCGCCGACGCGCCGGCCGCCGGGACGAGGCCCGCTGTCGGGACGAGGCTCGCGGGCGGGGCGGACGAGCCGATCGCGATCGTCGCCATGAGCTGCCGGTTCCCCGGCGGCGCCGGGGACGCCGCAAGCCTCTGGCAGCTGGTGGTCGACGGCACCGACGCCGTCACCGGCATGCCCGACGACCGAGGCTGGGACGTCGCCGGCCTGTACGGCCCGCAGCACGACGGCCGCAGCACCACCACCGAGGGCGGGTTCCTGGACACCGCCGCGCTCTTCGACGCCGGGCTGTTCAACATCTCGCCCCGCGAGGCCCTCGCCATGGACCCGCAGCAGCGGCTGCTGCTGGAGACATCGTGGGAGCTGTTCGAACGCGCCGGGCTCGACCCGGCCACGCTCAAGGGCAGCGCCACCGGCGTGTTCGTCGGGGCGTCGCCGTCCGGGTACGCGTCGAACCTCACCACGGTCCCCGACGAGCTCGCCGGGCACCTGCTCACCGGCAACTCCGGCAGCGTCCTGTCCGGCCGGCTCGCCTACACGTACGGCCTCGAAGGACCGGCCGTCACGATCGACACCGCCTGCTCGTCGTCGCTGGTCGCCCTGCACCTCGCCGTGCAGGCGCTGCGCCGCGGCGAATGCGGCCTCGCCGTCGCCGGTGGCGTGACCGTCATGGCGACCCCCGGGGTGTTCGCCGAGTTCAGCAGGCAGGGCGGCCTCGCCGCGCAGGGCCGCTGCCGGGCGTTCTCCGACGACGCCGACGGCACCGGCTGGGGCGAGGGCGCCGGCCTGCTCCTGATCGAGCGGCTGTCCGACGCGGTCGCCAACGGCCACCCCGTCCTCGCCGTCGTCAAGGGCTCCGCGGTGAACCAGGACGGCGCCTCCAACGGCCTGACGGCCCCGAACGGTCCCGCGCAGCAGCGGGTCATCCGCGCCGCGCTCGCCGACGCCGGGCTCACCCCGGCCGACGTGGACGCGGTCGAGGCGCACGGCACCGGCACCAGCCTCGGCGACCCCATCGAGGCGCAGGCACTCCTGGCGACCTATGGGCAGGACCGGCCCGCGGACCTGCCCCTGTGGCTGGGGTCGTTGAAGTCGAACATCGGCCACACCCAGGCCGCCGCCGGCGTCGCCGGGGTCATCAAGACCGTCATGGCGCTGCGGCACGGCCTGCTGCCCCGCACGCTGCACGTCGACGCGCCGACGAGCAAGGTCGACTGGTCCGAGGGGGCCGTCGGGCTGCTCACCGAGGCCCGTGACTGGCCCGCCCTGGACCGGCCACGCCGCGCCGCCGTGTCCGCGTTCGGCGTCTCGGGTACGAACGCGCACGTCATCCTCGAGGAAGCACCGCCGGCCGCATCGACCGTCGAGCCGGTCGTGCCGCCGGTGGTGCCGTGGCCGGTGTCCGCCCGTACCCCTGAGGCTCTTGAAGCGCAGGTGGACCGGCTGCGGGCCGTGGCGGACCGCAACCCGGTCGACGTCGGGTACTCCCTGGCGACCGGCCGGTTCACGCTGGAGCACCGGGCGGTCCTGCTGGGTGACACCGTGATCCGGGGGAAGGCCCGGGACGGCGGCACCGCGATGCTGTTCACCGGCCAGGGCGCGCAGTGGTCGGGGATGGGCCGCGGCCTCTACAACGCCTACCCGGTCTTCGCGGCAGCCTACGACGAGGTCTGCGCGCACATCGAGGGCCTGCGCGAGGTCGAGGGTGCCGCCGTCGACGAGACGCGGTGGACGCAGCCGGCGTTGTTCGCGGTCGAGGTCGCCCTGTTCCGGCTGTTGGAGTCGTGGGGTCTGCGGCCGGACCACCTGGTCGGTCATTCGATCGGTGAGCTGGCCGCGGCGCACGTGGCTGGGGTGTGGTCCCTGGCAGACGCGTGCAAGGTCGTGGAGGCGCGAGGCCGCCTGATGCAGGAACTGCCGGCGGGCGGCGCCATGATCGCGATCCAGGCCACCGAAGCGGACGTCCGCGCCGCGCTGGTCGCTGGCGCCGAGATCGCGGCGGTCAACGGCCCCGACGCGGTTGTCATCTCCGGCGACGAAGACGCGGTCACCAACGTTGCCGCGCGGTTCGGCAAGACCAAGCGGCTGCGGGTGAGCCACGCGTTCCACTCCGCGCGGATGGACGGGATGCTGGCGGCGTTCCGTGAGGTGCTGTCGACCGTGACGTTCCACCAGCCGGTGATCCCGATCGCCACCACGTCCACCGGTGACGTCACGGACCTGGATTACTGGTTGGACCAGGTGCGGGGGACGGTCCGGTTCGCCGACGCCGTCGAAGCGGTCCGCGAGAAGGGCGTGACCCGATTCCTGGAGGTCGGGCCGGACGGAGTCCTGTCCGCCCTGGTCGACGGCATCCCCGCGATGCGCAAAGGCCGCGACGAGCCGCTCACCCTCATGACCGCGGTCGCCCGGGCGCACGTCGACGGCTGGTCCCCGGACTGGACCGCCATCCACGCCGGCGGGCGGCGGGTCGAGCTGCCCACGTACCCGTTCCAGCGGCAGCGGTACTGGATCGACACCCCCGAACCGAGCGAACCCGGCATCGGCCACCCGCTCCTGAGCGTCGTCGTCCCGGTCGCCGGTGGCGACGGGGTCCTCGTCACCGGCAAGGCCTCCGTCCACCAGCACCCGTGGCTGGCCCAGCACGTCGTCCACGGTGTCGCGTACGTGCCTGGCGCCGTCCTCGTCGACCTCGCCGTGCGCGCCGCCGACGAGGCCGGCTGCGACCGCCTCGACGAGCTCGTCCTCGAGGCGTCGCTGCCGGTCCCCGCCGGCGGGCGGCTGCAGCTGCAGGTCGCCGTCGGCGACGCCGACCGGCTCGGCTCCCGGCCGGTCACCGTGTTCAGCCGCACCGGCGGCGAGCCGTGGACCCGGCACGCCCACGGCAGCGCCTCCACCGCCCCGGCCGGTGCCGCCGACCGGCTGACGCAGTGGCCGCCGGCCGCCGCCGAACCCGTCGCCGTCGACACGCTGTACGAGCGGTGGGCCGGCGCCGGCTTCGCGTACGGGCCCGCGTTCCGGGGGCTGCGCGCCGCATGGCGGTCGGGTGACAGCCTCTACGCCGACGTCGAGGTCGAGCCGCAGCCCGGCGACGACGGCTTCGGGCTGCGGCCCGCGCTGCTCGACGCGGCCCTGCACGCCCTCGCCCTCGGCGCGCTGCCGGGCCTCGACGGGGATCTGCTGCCGTTCGCGTGGAACGGGTTCACGCTGCACGCCACCGGCGCCCGCCGGCTGCGGGTGCGGCTCACCCCGACCGGCCGCCCCGGCGGGGTCGCCATCCTCGCCACCGACCCGACCGGCGCCCCGGTCGTCTCCGTCGACGCCCTCGTGATGCGGCCCACCGGCGAAGCCCCGGCCGGGCGGCCGGCGGTGCCCGTACCGTCGCAGCCGGCGCAAACCGTCGAGCCGCTGCGGCGGTCGGTCGCCGCGGCCGCCCCGACCGGCAACGCCCTCGCCGCCCGGCTCGCCGGCCTCGCCGAGGCCGAGCAGCGCGCGTTCCTCACCGACCTGGTCCGGGAGCACACCGCCACGGTCCTCGGCTACGCCGACGCGAGCGCCGTCGACGCCGATCAGCCGTTCCAGAACCTGGGCATCAACTCGCTCACCGCCGTCGAGCTGCGCAACGCCCTCACCGAGGCCGGCGGGGTCCGGCTACCGGCCACGCTCGTCTTCGACCAGCCGACCCCGGCCGCCGTCGCCGCCCACCTGCGGCACGAACTGCTCGGCCTTCCGGACACCGCCGCCGAACCGGAGACCGTGTCCGCGACCGTCGACGAGCCGATCGCGATCGTCGGCATGGCGTGCCGCTACCCGGGCGACGTCAACAGCGCCGACGACCTGTGGAACCTCGTCATGGCCGGCGGCGACGCGATCACGCCGTTCCCGACGAACCGCGGCTGGGACGTCGAGGCGCTGTACGACCCCGACCCCGACGCGCCCGGCACCTGCTACGCGCAGGGCGGCGGCTTCCTGCACGACGCCGGCGACTTCGACCCCGCGTTCTTCGGCATCTCGCCCCGCGAGGCGCTCGCCATGGACCCGCAGCACCGGCTGCTGCTGGAGACCTCGTGGGAGGCCGTCGAACACGCCGGCATCGACCCGGTGTCGCTGCGCGGCAGCCAGACCGGTGTGTTCGCCGGCGTCACGTACCAGGACTACGTCGGCCTGCTGATGCTCGCGAAGGAGTCCGCGGAGGGCCTCATCGGCAGCGGCAACTCCTTCAGCGTCCTGTCCGGCCGGATCGCGTACACGTTCGGGCTCGAAGGACCCGCCGTGTCGGTGGACACCGCGTGCTCGTCGTCGCTGGTCGCGCTGCACTGGGCGATCCAGTCGCTGCGCGCCGGCGACTGCACCCTCGCCCTCGCCGGCGGCGTCACCGTCATGTCGACCCCGGTGTCGCTCATCGACTACAGCCGGCAGCGGGCCCTCGCCCCCGACGGCCGGTGCAAGCCGTTCTCCGCCGCGGCCGACGGTGCCAGCTGGTCCGAAGGCGCCGGCATGGTCCTGCTCGAACGGCTCAGCGACGCGCGGCGCAACGGGCACACCGTCCTCGCCGTCATCCGCGGCAGCGCCGTCAACCAGGACGGCGCCTCCAACGGCCTCACCGCCCCGAACGGCCCCGCCCAGCAGCGGGTCATCCGCCGTGCGCTGGCCAACGCCCGGCTCGCCCCCGCCGACGTCGACGCCGTCGAGGCGCACGGCACCGGTACCCCGCTCGGCGACCCCATCGAGGCGCAGGCGCTGCTCGCCACGTACGGCCAGCGCCGCCCCGACGACCGCCCGCTGTGGCTCGGGTCGCTGAAGTCGAACATCGGCCACCCGCAGGCGGCGGCCGGCGTCGGCGGCGTGATCAAGATGGTCCAGGCGCTGCGGCACGGGATCCTGCCGCAAACCCTGCACGTCACCGAACCGTCCCCGCACGTCGACTGGACCGCCGGCAACGTCGAGCTGCTGACCGAGGCCCGTGACTGGCCCGCCGTGGACCGGCCGCGCCGCGCCGGCGTGTCGTCGTTCGGGATGAGCGGCACCAACGCCCACGTCATCCTGGAGGCGGCGCCGCCGGCCGACGCCGCGGCCGAGCCGGTCGCGCCGCCGGTGGTGCCGTGGCCGGTGTCCGCCCGGTCCGTGGAGGCCCTTGACGCGCAGGTGGACCGGCTGCGGACCGTGGCGGACCACAACCCGGTCGACGTCGGCTACTCCCTGGCCACCGGCCGGTCCATGTTCGACCACCGGGCGGTCCTGCTCGGCGACACCGTGGTCCGGGGCCGGGTCCGTGGCGGCGGCACGGCGATGCTGTTCACGGGTCAGGGCGCCCAGTGGTCGGGGATGGGCCGCGGCCTCTACGCGGCGTTCCCGGTCTTCGCGGCGGCCTACGACGAGGTCTGCGCGCACATCGAGGGCCTGCGCGAGGTCGAGGGTGCCGTCATCGATGAGACCCGGTGGACGCAGCCGGCCCTGTTCGCGGTCGAGGTGGCCCTCTTCCGGCTGCTGGAGTCGTGGGGCCTGCAGCCGGATCACCTCATCGGCCATTCGATCGGTGAACTGGCCGCGGCCCACGTAGCAGGCGTCTGGTCCCTGGAAGACGCGTGCAAGGTGGTTGAGGCGCGGGGCCGGTTGATGCAGGCGCTGCCCCCAGGTGGGGCGATGGTGGCGGTCCAGGCGGCCGAGGCGGACGTGCGCAACGTGCTGGTCGACGGTGCGGAGATCGCCGCGGTCAACGGCCCCGACGCGATCGTTGTCTCCGGCGACGAGGAAGCGGTCATCAGCGTCGCCGCGCGGTTCGCGAAGACGAAGCGGTTGCGGGTGAGTCACGCGTTCCATTCGGCGCGGATGGACGGCATGCTGGCGGCGTTCCGCGACGTACTCAGCACGGTGGCGTTCCGCCCGCCGGTGATCCCGATCGCGACCACGTCGACCGGGGACGTGACGGACCCGGACTACTGGTTGGACCAGGTGCGGGGGACGGTCCGGTTCGCGGACGCAGTAGCAGCGCTCCGCCAGAAGGGCGCGACCCGGTTCCTGGAGGTCGGCCCGGACGGGGTGCTGTCCGCGCTGGTCGACGGTATTCCGGCGATGCGCAAGGGTCGGGACGAGCCGCTCACCCTGATGACCGCGGTCGCCCGGGTGCACGTCGAAGGCTGGTCCCCGGACTGGACCGCCATCCACGCCGGCGGACGCCGGGTCGAGCTGCCCACGTACGCGTTCCAGCGCAAGCAGTACTGGCCGAGCATCGAACCGCCGAAGACCGCCACCGACACCGCCGACGCCGCGTTCTGGGCGGCCGTCGACGACCTCGACACGCTCGCCGGCACCCTGCAGGTCGACCCGCAGGCCCTCGCCGGCGTCCAGCCTGCCCTCGCCTCCTGGCGGCGCCGCCGCAGCGAGCAGTCCACCGTGGACACCTGGCGGTACCAGGTCCGCTGGCGCCCCGCCACGCTCGACCAGGCCGGGACGCTCACCGGCACGTGGCTCGTCCTGCACCGCACCCCGGACGCGCTCGTCGACCGCATCGCCGCCGGCCTCGCCGCCGCCGGCGCCACCGCGCTGCCGGTCACCGAGATCCCCGGCGGCGACCACGCCGGGATCGTGTCGCTGCTCGCGTTGCAGGACGGCGGCGACGGTGTCGTGCCCGCCGCGATCGCCGCCACCACCGACCTGATCCAGCGGACCGCCGGCGCCGGCGCCCCGCTGTGGGTGCTCACCAGCGGCGCCGTGTCCATCGGCGCCTCCGACCCGCTGCGCTCACCCGTCCACGCCGGTGTCTGGGGGCTCGGCCGGGCCGCCGCCCTGGAGTACCCGCACCGCTGGGGCGGCCTCGTCGACCTGCCCGGAACCGTCGACGACCGCACCGTCCAGCGCCTGGTCGCCGTCCTGGCCGCGCCGGCGGGGGAGGACCAGGTCGCCGTCCGCGGCTCCGGGGTCTTCGTCCGGCGCCTCGTGCACGCCCCCACCGCACAGCGGCCCGCCGCCACCACCTGGCGCCCGCGCGGCACCGCGCTCGTCACCGGCGGCACCGGCGCCCTCGGCGGCCACGTCGCCCGCTGGCTCGCCCGCGGCGGCGCCGACCACCTCGTCCTCACCAGCCGCCGCGGCGACGCCGGCCCGGGTGCCGCCCAGCTGCGCGCCGAACTGGAGGCCCTCGGCGTCCGCGTCAGCATGCCCGCCTGCGACGTCGCCGACCGCGCCGCCGTCGCCGCGCTCCTGGCGACCCTGCCGGACCTGCGGGTCGTCGTGCACGCCGCTGGTGTCCCGCAGTCGATGGTCCTCGACGGCATGACCGCCGCCGACTTCGCCGCCGTCTACGCGCCCAAGGCCGCCGGCGCCGCCCACCTCGCCGAGCTGCTCGCCGACCGCGACCTCGACGCGTTCGTGCTGTTCTCGTCCATCTCCGCGACCTGGGGCAGCGGCGGGCAGGCGGCGTACGCGGCCGCCAACGCCGTCCTCGACGGCATCGCCCAGCACCGCCGCGCCGCCGGCCGCACCGGCACCGCCGTCGCGTGGGGCCCATGGGGCGGCGGCGGCATGGTCACCGCCGAGGAAGGCACCGAGGAGTTCCTGCGCCGCCGCGGCCTGCACGTGCTCGACCCGGCGCTGGCGATCGGCGCCCTGCAGGCCGCGCTCGACGCCGACGAGACGGCACTCACCGTCGCCGACGTCGACTGGGCCAGGTTCGCGCCCGGCTTCACCGGCTCCCGGCCCAGCCCGCTGCTCGGCGACCTGCCCGAGGTCGCGGCGCTGGACACCGCCGCCGACCCGGCCGCCGCTGCCGCCGCCGGCACCCTGCGCGAACGGCTCGCCGCGATGAGCCCCGCCGACCGGGCCGGCATCCTGCTCGACCTGGTCCGGGCCGAGGCGGCGACCGCGCTCGGGCACGCGAGCGCCGGCGCCGTCGACGCCGAGCAGGCGTTCCGGGACCTCGGCTTCGACTCGCTCACCGCGGTCGAGCTGCGCAACCGCCTCAACGCCGCCACCGGGCTGCGGCTGCCCGCGACCCTGCTGTTCGACCACCCGACCGCGACCGCCCTCGCCGCCCACCTCGCCACCGAACTGGTCGGCGCCGACGCGCCGGAGGCGCAGCAGGCCCCGCAGGTCACGGCGTACACCGACGAACCCATCGCGGTCGTCAGCATGAGCTGCCGGTTCCCCGGCGGGGTCAGCACCCCGGAAGCGCTGTGGGACCTCGTCGTCGGCGGCGGCGACGCCGTGTCGGCGTTCCCCACCGACCGCGGCTGGGACCTCGACGGCCTCTACGACCCCGACCCCGACCACGCCGGCACCTCCTACGTCCGCGAAGGCGGCTTCCTCGCCGGCGTCGCCGACTTCGACCCGCAGTTCTTCGGCATCTCCCCGCGTGAGGCGCTCACCATGGATCCCCAGCAGCGGCTGCTGCTGGAGGTCGCCTGGGAGGCGTTCGAACGCGCCGGCATCGACCCGCTGTCCGTGCGCGGCGAACGGGTCGGCGTGTTCGCCGGCACCAACGGCCAGGACTACATCGCGACCCTCGCCGCCGCGTCCGCGTTCGACGAGGGCTACGTCGGCACCGGCAACACCGCCGCGGTCCTGTCCGGCCGGATCTCCTACACGCTCGGCCTGGAAGGCCCCGCCGTTACCGTCGACACCGCCTGCTCCTCGTCGCTGGTCGCGATGCACTGGGCCGCGCAGGCGCTGCGCAACGGCGAGTGCGAGCTCGCCCTCGCCGGTGGTGTCACCGTCATGACCACCCCCGGCTCGTTCATCGCGTTCAGCCGGCAGCGCGGGCTCGCCACCGACGGGCGCTGCAAAGCCTTCTCCGCCGACGCCGACGGCACCAACTGGGGCGAGGGCGCCGGGCTGGTCCTGCTCGAACGGCTCAGCGACGCGCAACGCAACGGCCACACCGTCCTCGCCGTCATCCGCGCCGGCGGCATCAACCAGGACGGCGCCTCCAACGGCCTCACCGCCCCCAACGGCCCCGCCCAGCAGCGGCTCATCCAGCAGGTCCTCGCGACCGCCGGGCTGCGCGCCGCCGACGTCGACCTCGTCGAGGCGCACGGCACCGGCACCAGCCTCGGCGACCCGATCGAGGCGCAGGCGCTGCTGGCCACCTACGGCCAGGACCGCCCCGCCGACCGTCCACTGTGGCTCGGCTCGGTCAAGTCCAACATCGGGCACACCCAGGCCGCCGCCGGCGTCGCCGGGGTCATCAAGGCCGTCCAGGCGCTCCGGCACCGGATCCTGCCGCCGACCCTGCACGCCGCCACACCGTCCACCCACGTCGACTGGACCGCCGGCGCCGTCCGGCTCGTCACCGAGGCCGCCGACTGGCAGCCGGCCCAGGGACCGCGCCGCGCCGGCGTGTCCGCGTTCGGGATCAGCGGCACCAACGGCCACCTCATCCTCGAAGAGGCGCCCCCAGTCGCCGACGCGTCAGGTGTACCGGCACCGCCCGCGGGACCGGTCGCGCTGCTGCTGTCCGCCCGGGGCGAGGGCGCGCTCGCCGCCCAGGCCGCGGCGCTCGCCGGGCACCTCGACGCCCACCCGCGGCTGCACCCGGCCGACGCCGCCGCGACCCTCGCCACCGGCAGGGCGCTGCTCACCGACCGCGCCACCGTCGTCGGTGCCGGCCGCGACGACCTCCTCGCCGGCCTGCGGGCCCTCGCCGGGGGCACCGGCCACCCGGCCGTGGTCCGCGCCGACGCCGCCCGGCCCGGCCGCACCGCGGCCCTGTTCACCGGCCAGGGCGCCCAGCGCGCCGGCATGGGCCAGCAGCTGTACGCCACCTACCCGGTGTTCGCCGCCGCGTTCGACGACGCCTGCGCCCGCTTCGACGTCGTCCTCGAACGTCCACTGCGCGAGGTCGCGTTCGCCGGCGGCGACGCCCTCGACCGCACCGGCAACACCCAGCCGGCCCTGTTCGCGTTCGAGCTGGCGATGTACCGCCTCGCCGAGTCGGTCGGGCTGGCCGCCGACGCGCTCATCGGCCACTCCATCGGCGAGGTCGTCGCCGCCCACGTCGCCGGGGTGTTCGACCTCGACGACGCGTGCCGGCTCGTCGCCGCCCGGGCCGCGCTCATGCAGGCCCTGCCCACCGGCGGCGCCATGGTGGCACTGCAGGCCACCGAGGACGAGGTGCTGCCCCTGCTGGCCGGCCCCGCCGCGGCCGGTCTCAGGACCGGCGCCGGTGCCGTGGCCGCGGCCGGGATCGCCGCGGTCAACGGTCCGCACGCCGTCGTCGTCTCCGGCGACGAGGCCGCGGTCGAGCGGATCGCCGCGCACTTCGCCGCGGCGGGCCGGCGCACCCGGCGGCTGCGGGTCTCGCACGCGTTCCACTCCCCGCGGATGGACGGCATGCTCGCCGAGTTCGGCCGGGTCGCCGCCACCGTCGCCTACCACCCGCCGCGGCTGCCGGTGATCAGCAACCTCACCGGCACGTTCGCCGCCGCGGGGGAGCTGGCCGACCCCGGGTACTGGGTCCGGCACGTCCGCGAGGCGGTCCGCTTCGCCGACGGGATCGCCGCCCTGCACGCCGCCGGGTACAGCCGCTTCGTCGAGGTCGGCCCGGACGCCGTGCTCACCGCCATGGCCCAGGACAGCCTGCCGCAGGACGCCACCTGCGTCGCGCTGTCCCGCCGGGACCGGCCGGAGACCGAGGCGTTCCTGCGCGGCGCCGCGCAGCTCGTCACCGCCGGGGTGACCCTCGACCGGGCCGCCGCGTTCACCGCCGCCGGCGCCCGTCCCGCCGACCTGCCCACGTACGCGTTCCAGCGCACCCGGTTCTGGCCGCGCCCCGGCACCGGCGCCGCTGCCGGTCTCGCCGGGGCCGGGCTCGGCAGCGCCGACCACCCGCTGCTCGGCGCCGCCGTCACCCTCGCCGACGTCGGCACGGCCGTGCTCACCGGCCGGCTGTCGACCCGTACCCACCCGTGGCTCGCCGACCATGCCCTCCCCGGCGCGGTCATCGTCCCCGGCACGGCGCTGCTGGAACTGGCGCTACGGGCCGGCGACGAGGTCGGCTGCCCGTTCGTCGACGAGCTCACCCTCGCCGCGCCGCTGATCCTGCCCGACCGGGGCGCCGTGGAGGTCCAGGTCCGCGTCGACCCGCCCGCCGGGGAGGCCGGCAGTGACACCGGCCGCCCGGTCACCATCCACGCCCGGCCCGCCGGCGGCGACCAGCCGTGGACGCTGCACGCCACCGGCCAGCTGGCGGCCGGGGCGGCCCCGGCGGGTGACCCCGACCCGGTGTGGCCGCCGGCCGGCGCCGAGCCGCAGCCCCTTGACGGGTTCTACGCCGCCCTCGCCACCGCCGGGTTCCGGTACGGCCCGGCGTTCCAGGGCCTGCAGGCCGTGTGGCGGGCCGGCGACGACGTGTGCGCCGAGGTCGCGCTGCCCGAGCCGGCCACGGAGGACGCCGACCGGTTCACCGTCCACCCGGCGCTGCTCGACGCGGCCCTGCACGCCGTCGCGTTCACCGGCCTCGGCCGCACCGACCGCGGCCGGCTGCCGTTCGCGTGGACCGGCGTCACCGTCCACGCCACCGGCGCCACCAGGCTGCGGGTGCGGCTGCGGACCATCGGCGCCGACGCGGTCGCGCTGAGCGTCACCGACCCGGCCGGCGCCCCCGTCGCGACCGTGGCGTCACTGACCCTGCGAGAGCTGTCCGCGGCCCGCACCCCGGCGGCACCTGTCGCCGAGGGACTGCTGCGCCTGGACTGGCCGGCGCTGCGCCTGCCGGCCGTCGAAGCGGCGCCGCAGCGCTGGGCGGTCGTCGGCGACGACCCGCTCGGCTTCGGGGCGGCCGCGGACGCCGCCGGCGTCCACCTGGAGACCTACGCCGACCTGGCGGCCCTCGCCGCGGCCGCCGACCACGGCGCCCGCGTCCCCGGCACCGTCTTCATCGTCAGCGCCGGCACCGAAACGGCCGAAACGGTACACGCGCTTGCCGGACGGGCCCTCACCGCCGTGCAGGAGTGGCTGGCGGCCCCCGCGTTCGGCGGATCCCAGCTGGTGTTCGTCACCCGCGACGCCGTCGGCGACGACGTGCGCGACCCAGCCGCCGCGGCCGTCCACGGCCTGGTCCGCTCCGCCCAGACGGAGCACCCCGGCCGCTTCGTCCTCGTCGACCTCGACACCGCCGCCGACTCCGTCGCCGCGCTGCCCGCCGCCCTCGCCACCGGCGAGCCGGCGCTGCTGCTGCAGGGCGGCACCGCCCGCATCCCGCGCCTCGCGGCGGTCGACGGCACCGAGGAGCTCACCCCGCCGGACGGCCCGTGGCGGCTGACCCCGGGCGAGAACGGCACCCTCGACAGCCTCACCGTCGAGCCCGCCGACGAGGCCGCCGGCGAGCTACGCCCCGGGCAGGTGCGCATCGCCGTGCGCGCCGGCGGCGTCAACTTCCGCGACGTGCTCAACGCCCTCGGCATGTACCCGGGCGACGCAGGCTCCCTCGGCCAGGAAGGCGCCGGCGTCGTCACCGAGGTCGGGCCCGGCGTCACCGGGTTCGCCGCCGGCGACCGGGTCATGGGCATGTTCCCCGGAGCGTTCGGCCCCGTCGCCGTCGCCGACCATCGCATGATCGTCGCCGTCCCCGCCGGCTGGTCCAATGCGCAGGCGGCGTCGGTGCCGCTGGTGTTCCTCACCGCGTACTACGCCCTGGTCGACCTCGGCGGGCTGCGCCCCGGCGAGCGGGTCCTGGTGCACGCCGCCGCGGGCGGCGTCGGCATGGCCGCCGTCCAACTCGCCCGGCACCTCGGCGCCGAGGTCCTCGCCACCGCCGGCACCGGCAAATGGCCGGTCGTGCGCGACCTCGGCGTCCCCGGCACCCACCTCGCCTCGTCGCGGACCCTCGCGTTCGAGCCGCAGTTCCTGGAGCTGACCGGCGGCGACGGCGCCGACCTCGTCCTCAACGCGCTCGCCCGGGAGTTCGTCGACGCGTCGCTGCGGCTGCTGCCGCGCGGCGGCCGGTTCCTGGAGATGGGCAAGACCGACGTCCGCGACGCGGACGCCGTCGCCGCCGCGCACCCGGGCGTGCGCTACCGCGCCTTCGACCTGATCGAGGCCGGGCCGGACCGCATCGGTGCCATGCTCCGCGAGCTCGTCGCCCTGTTCGAGCGGGGGGTCCTCACCCCGCTGCCGGTGACCGCCTGGGACGTGCGCCGGGCCCGCGACGCGTTCCGCTACGTCAGCCAGACCCGGCACGTCGGCAAGGTCGTCCTCACGTTCCCGGCGCCGCTGCGCCCGGAGCACACCGCGCTCGTCACCGGCGGCACCGGCGGCCTCGGCGCGCAGGTCGCCCGCCACCTGGTGACCCGGCACGGCATCCGGCACCTGCTGCTGGCCAGCCGCAGCGGCGAGCGGGCCGCCGGCGCCGAGCAACTGCGGGCCGAGCTGACCGCGCTCGGCGCCGAGGTGACCGTCGCCGCCTGCGACGTCGCCGACCGGGCCGCGGTCGCCGCGCTCATCGCGTCGGTGCCCGCCGGCCGGCCGCTGACCGCGGTCGTGCACACCGCCGGGGTCCTCGACGACGGCACCGTCGGCGGCCTCGACGCCGCCCGCCTGTCGGCGGTGCTGCGCCCCAAGGCGGACGCCGTCGCCCACCTCGACGAGCTGACCGCCGGGCACGACCTGGCCGTGTTCGCCGTGTACTCCTCGGTGTCCGGGCTCGTCGGCGGCGCCGGGCAGGCCAACTACGCCGCGGCGAACGCCTGCCTCGACGCGTGGGCGCAGCGCCGGTCCGCAAGAGGGCTGCCGGCGACCGCGCTCGCCTGGGGGCCGTGGACCACCGCGAGCGGCATGACCGGCGAGCTGACCGGCACCGACATCCGCCGCATGTCCCGCGGCGGCCTGCTGCCGCTGGACGCCGAGCGCGGCCTGGCCCTGTTCGACGCCGCCGTCGGGCGCGCCGAACCCCTCGCCGTGCCGGTCCGCCTGGACCTGCCGACGCTGCAGACCCTCGGCGACGGCCTGGCCCCGCTGCTGCGCGGTCTGGTCCGGGCACCCGCCCGGCGCGCCGCCGGCCGCGCGGCCACCGGCGCGGTGCCGCTGGCGCAGCGGCTCGCCGGCGAGACCGCCGAAGGCCGCGAGACGCTCCTGCTCGACTTCGTCCGTGCCCAGGTCGCCGCGGTGCTCGGCTTCACCACCCCCGACGCCGTGCCGCCCGGGCAGAGTTTGCTGGAGGCGGGCTTCGACTCGCTCACCGCCGTCGAGCTGCGCAACCGCATCGGCGCCGCCACCGGCCTGCGGCTGCCCCCGACGCTGGTGTTCGACCACCCGACCCCGGCCGCGCTCGCCGCGCACCTGCTCGGTGAGCTGGACCTGCACGCCGCCGCGCCGGCACCCGCCGCGGCCGCCGCCGACACCGGCGGCCACGGCGAACCCCGCGAGGACGGCATCGGTGCGATGTTCCGCGACGCCTGCCGCAACGGCCAGGTCGACCAGGGCTACGCGCTGCTGCGCGCCGCCGCCGCGCTGCGCCCCACGTTCAAGGCCCGCGCCGACTTCGGCCGCGAGCTCCAGCCGGTCAAGCTCGCCGCCGGGCCGACCCGTCCAGTGCTCGTCTGCTTCAGCTCGTTCGTCGCGCTCGCCGGCGTCCACCAGTACGCGCGACTCGCCGCCAACCTCCGCGACACCTACGACGTGTGGGCACTGTCGGTGCCGGGCTTCCTCACCGGCGAGCGGCTCCCCGCGACCTGGGAGACGGTCACCGAGATGCAGGCCGAACTCGTCCGGGAGTGCGCCGGCGACCGGCCCGCGGTCCTGCTCGGCTCCTCCGGCGGCGGGCTGCTCGCCCACGCCGCCGCGACCCGGCTGCACGAGCTCGGCGCCCCCGCCGCCGGGGTGGTCCTGCTGGACACGTACCCGGCGACCGAGGACTCGCCCCTCGCGAAGTTCCAGGCCGAACTCATCGACGGCATGTTCGACCGGCAGGGCCTGTTCACCACCCTCGACTCGGCCCGGCTGACCGCGATGAGCTGGTACTTCGACCTGTTCGGCGGCTGGCGACCGGGGCCACTGAGCACCCCGACGCTGCTGCTGCGCTCCTCGGAGCCGATCGTCGCCGCCGGGCCCGACGGGCAGCCGTACGCGCGGCACGAGTGGCAGACGTCCTGGCAGGGCGCGGACACGACCCAGGACGTGCCCGGCAACCACTTCACGATGATGGAGCACCACGCCGGCTCGACCGCCCAGGCGGTGCGGCGGTGGGTCGACGAGTTGAAAGGTGCACGATGAGCATGACCACCACCAGCGACCTGTGGGTGCGCCGGTACCACCCCCGCCCGGACGCCCCGGTCCGGCTGGTGTGCTTCCCGCACGCCGGCAGCTCGGCTCCGTACTTCGTGCCCGTCTCGGCCAACGCCGGACCGGGCGTCGACGTGCTGTCCGTGCAGTACCCGGGCCGGCAGGAACGGCGCGCCGAGCCGCTCATCGACGACCTGCGGGTGCTCGCCGACCGGTGCACCGACGCGGTCCTGCCCTGGCTGGACCGGCCGTTCGCGCTGTTCGGCCACAGTATGGGCGCCACCGTCGCGTTCGAGGTGGCCCGCCGGCTCACCGCCATGTCCCGGGAACCCATGCACCTGTTCGTCTCCGGCCGCCGGGCCCCGTCCCGGCTGCGCGACGAGGACGTCCACCGCCGCGACGACGCCGGCATCATCGCCGAGATGAAGTCGCTCAGCGGCACCGACACCCGGGTCTTCGACGAGGAGGAGCTGCTGCGCGCGGTGCTGCCGGTCGTCCGCAACGACTACAAGGCCGCCGAGACGTACGTGTACACCGAAGGCGAGCCGCTGCGCTGCCCGGTGACCGTGTTCACCGGCCACGACGACCCGAAGGTCAGCGTCGAGGAGGCCGACGCCTGGCGCGGCCACACGACCGGGCCGGCGGTGCTGCACGTCTACGACGGCGGCCACTTCTTCCTCGCGCGGCACCAGGCCGCCGTCCTGGCGGTCATCGCCGGGTCGATGACCCCCGCCGCCGTCTGAACCTCGGAAAGGAGCCGACTTCCGATGCGGGTGCTGTTCGTGACGCTGCCGGAGAAGTCCCACCTGTTCTGCATGACGCCGATCGCGTGGGCGGTGCGCGCCGCCGGCCACGAGGTCCGCGTCGCCAGCTCGCCGGCGTTCACCGACGTCATCGCCCGCACCGGCATGACCGCGGTCGGCGTCGGCGACGACAGCAACATCAGCGCCGCGATGGCGCAGCACCGCGAGTCGCAGGAGGTCGAGTCGGTCGACTGGAGCGAGCTCGACCCGGCGAAGCTCACCTGGGAGCGGGAGCTGGAACGGGCCCAGATGGGCGCCTGGGGCTTCGCCTACTACAACGAGCCGATGATCGCCGACCTGGTCGCGTTCGCCCGGCACTGGCGGCCCGACCTCGTCGTGTGGGACCCGCTCACCTACGCCGGCCCGCTCGCCGCCGGCGCCGTCGGTGCCGCGCACGTGCGCTCCATGTGCTTCGCGGACGTGTGGGCGATGAAGCGGCAGCTGTTCACGAAGCTGCGCGACGAGGTACCGCAGCAGCAGCGCGAAGACCCGATGGCGGACTGGCTCGGCGGGCACGCCGAGGCGCTCGGCGGCACCTTCACCGAGGAGCTCATCACCGGGCAGCTGACCCTGGACCCGTTGCCGGAGCGGCTGTCGGTGCCGTCGGACGTGCGGCGGGTCCCGGTGCGGTTCGTGCCGTACAACGGCCCGGCCGTCGTGCCGGACTGGCTCGCCGAGCCCGCCGCGCGGCCCCGCGTGTGCCTGAGCCTCGGCGCGGCCAACACCGAACGCTACGGCGGCGACTACGTGTCGAAGGCCGCGGTCCTCGAGGCGCTGTCGGACCTCGACGTCGAGGTCGTCGCCGCGCTGCTGCCCGCCCAGGTGCAGGAGCTGGACCGGGTGCCGGACAACGCCCGCGTGGTGCAGTCCGTGCCGCTGCACGCGCTGCTGCCCAGCTGCGCCGCGCTGATCCACCACGGCGGCTTCGGCAGCTACGCCACCGCCCTCGTGCACGGCGTGCCGCAGCTGTTCGTCTCGACCCCGGTCGCCGACCAGACCCTGCGCGCCACCGGCCTGCAGGAGGCGGGGGCGGGTCTGTTCCTGCCGCACGTGCAGGCCGGGCCGCAGCAGATCCGCGACGCGGTCAGCCGCCTCGTGTCGGAGCCCGGGTTCGCCGGCAACGCCGCGACGCTGCGGGACGAGGCGCTGCGGCGGCCCGCCCCGGCGCAGGTCGTCGCCGAACTCGAACGGTTCACCGCCGAGCAGCGCCCGGCGGCCTGGCGGCGCCCCTAACGTCCCGAGAGGAGCCGTCGTGAGCCTCGCGTTCATCCTCGGCCAGAAGAACCTCACCTACGACCCGACCGGCCTCGCCGGGCTGTACGAGCGGCACGAGCCGGTCCGGGCCGCCTACGACCGGGCGGCGCAGTGGACCGGCATCGACACCGGCCTGCTGCTGCGGCCCGGCAGCGACCCGGCGCAGCGCTCCCGCAACACCTCGATCGGGCTGGCCGCGGCCATGTTCGGCATCGCCGACCTGCTCGCCGGGCACGGCATCCACCCGGCGATGATCGGCGGGATCAGCCTCGGCGCCATGGTGTCCGGCGCGCTGTGCGGCGCGGTGTCCCGGCAGGACGTCATCGGCCTGCTCGCGCACACCGACGGCGACCAGCGCCCCGACCGCGCCGAGCGGCCCGAGGGGTGCGTCGCCGCGGTCCTGCCGCTCGGGCAGACCTACGAGTCGTTCTACGGCACCAGGCCCGGGATCTGGTTCGGCGGCGACTTCGGCATGCACACCAGCGGCGCGTTCCGGATGCTGCTGCTCAGCGGCTACCGCGACGCGCTGGACGAGCTCGCGTCCGGCTACCCGCCGGAGTACTTCGTGTTCAGCGACGAGACCGTCGCCGTGCACAGCCCGCTGCGGTACCGCGCCCGTGACGTGCTGGCCCGCGTCGCCGCCGGCATCGAGTTCAGCGACCCGGCGGTGCCGATGTGCTCGTCGCTGGAGCCGCGGGTGCTGCACAGCGCCGAGCAGGTCCGCAGCGAGTTCAGCCGCAACGTCGTCGAGCCGGTCCGGGCCGACCACCTCACCGGGCAGATGCGCCGCCTCGGTGCGCGGCTCGGCGTCATCCTCGGCCCCACCCTGCCCCGTGACGGGTTCGAGTTCCCGTTCCCCGTCGTGTACGTCGACGCCCCGGACGACATCAGCCAGGTCGTGGCCGCCGTCCGCGAACACGACGTGCTCCTGCCCATGTGACCCAGGAAGGCTGCCAGCATGAGCCTCGCGTTCATCTTCGGTACGAACCTGCTCAACTACGACCCGCGCGGCGTCATGGAGTTCCACGACGCGCATCCGGCGATGCAGAAGGTCTACGACAAGGTCGGCGCCTGGACCGGCCTGGACCTGGACCTGCTGCTGCGCCGCCGGGAGGACGACCACGACGACATGGAGACCCGGTCGCGGCACGGCTCGGTCGCGCTGGCCGCCGCGATGGTCGGCATCCACGACGTCCTCGCCGTGCAGGGCATCCACCCGGCCGCGGTCGGCGGGCTCAGCCTCGGCTCGATGGTCAGCTCCGCGCTGGCCGGCGCGCTGCCCCGCCAGCAGCTGTTCGACCTGCTGATGCGGATGGACCACGTCGGCCCCCGCGACCCCGACGGGCCGGCCGAGGGCGTCGCCGTCGCGTTCCTGCCCGTCGACCAGGACGAGGCGCTGCTCGTCGAGCCGAAACGCGACGGCGTCTGGCTCGCCGGCGACTTCGGCACCCACCCCACCGGCACGTTCCGCATCCTGCTGCTCAGCGGCTACCGCGAGGCGCTGGAGCGGCTCGCCGCCGAGACCGCCGCGTCCGGCGGGCTGGGCCAGGTCCAGGTCCAGGAGGCCAACTCGGTGGCGGTCCACACGCCGCTGCGGCAGGCGGTGGCCGACTCGATCGCCGCGATCGCCGCCGGGGCCGGCCTCGGCGCCCCGGTGCTGCCGCTGTGCTCGTCGCTGGAGCCGCGCACCCTCACCAGCGCCGCCGAGGTCGCCGACATGTTCGGCCGCAACGCCGTCGAGACGATCCGCATCGACGACATGAGCGCCGAGATGCGCCGGCACAAGACCCGCGTCGGGCTCGTCCTCGGCCCGTCGCTGCCGCGCGGCTGGATCGGCTTCCCGTTCCCGGTGGTGCACGTGGAGTCGCCCGCCGACCTGCCCGAGGTGATGGCGGCCATCTTCGACAACGGCGTCGTGCTCCCGCCGCGGCGGGTCTCATGACCGCCCACATCGCGATCTTCGTCTTCCCGGACTTCGGGCACTTCAACCCGTCGCTGCAGATCGCCCGGCACCTCGTGCGCCGCGGCCACCGCGTCACGTACGTCATCGACGAGGCCTACCGCACCGCAGTGACGTCGGCCGGTGCGGCCCTGGCCGGCTACCGGTCGGTGCGGCGGCGGCTGAGCGCCGGCAGCCACGTCCAGAGCGCCGAGATCGCCGACCTCGGCCTGGACATCCTCGCCGATGCCAACACGCGGGTGATCCCGGCCGCCCGCGCGGCCTTCGAACACGACCGGCCCGACCTCATCGCCTACGACTTCGAAAGCTTCGTGCCGGCCCGGATCCTGGCCCGCGAGTGGGGCTGCCGCACGCTGCAGTACTTCCCGTACGTGGCCTCCAACGACCACTACTCGCTGCACGCGGACACGATGGACCCGGACTCGGACTACGTGCACAAGGGCGTCGAGGAGATCATGCGGATCCTGGCCGAGGTCGAGCCGGACCCGGCGGCCATGTGGGCGATGATGGCCGTCTCCGACCGCCACAACCTCGTGTTCCTGCCGCGGGAGCTGCAGCCGCGCGGCGACACGTTCGACGAGAAGTTCACGTTCCTCGGCCACTGCCTGCCCGACGAGCCGCCCGCGGTCACCTGGGCGGCGCCCGACGACGACGTGCCGGTCGCGCTCATCTCGATGGGCACGGAGTCCAACGAGCGGACCGGGATGTTCCAGCTGTGCGCCGACGCGTTCGCCGACAAGTCCTGGCACGTCGTGATGACCCTGGGCCGCGGCAACGCCCTGGACGCCGGGGTGTCCGCGGTCAACGTCGAGGCCCACGAGTGGCTGCCGCACCTGGCGGTACTGCCGCGGGCGTCGGTGTTCGTGACGCACGGCGGGATGGGCAGCCTGGTGGAGGCGCTGTACCACGGCTGCCCGGTTGTCGTCGTGCCGCACACCCCGGAGAACGCCGTCAACGCCCGCCGGGTGCACGAGCTCGGCATCGGCCGTTACCTGCCGGCCTCGAACCTCGACCCGGCGACGCTGCGGGCCGCCGTCGACGAGCTGACCGCGGACCCGCAGACCCTCGCCCGCGTCGCCGCCATGAGCGCCGCGATGCGTGCCGGTGGCGGCGCCGCCGAGGGCGCCGACGTCATCGAACGCATCCTGATGGACTGACCGGCCGGATCTCTTGGCAAAGTCCCTAACTCACGTCGTGTTGTCTGTCAGCAGACGCCGGTGTGCCGGCGCCCGCGCGCGACGGAGGGACCCCGATGAGCACCAGCACCAGCCCCGGCTCCGGTCCGGCGGGCCTGGCGGCGGACGTGCGCGACCTGGTGGAGCAGCGGCTGGCGCGGCTCGCCGCCGGGCCGCCGGCACCGGCGATCCCGCGTGGCGGCGGCCCGCGCCCGGCGTCCCCGGCGCAGCAGCGCCTGCTGTTCCTGGAGCGGCTGCGCCCGGGCACCCCCACCTACCACGTGATCTTCACGCTGCGCATCGACGGCCCGCTGGATCCGGACGCCCTGGAGGCGGCGCTGCGCGGCGTCGAGCGGCGGCACGAGATCCTGCGCACGAGGTACCGGTCCACGGACGACGGCGAGGAACAGGTGACCGGGCCGGTCGGCCTGCGGCTGCGGCGGGTAGACCTGCCCGGCGCCGCCGACGAGCGGCTGGACGGGCTGGCCCGCGACGAGTACCACCGCCCGTTCGACCTGCGCGAGGGGCCGGTGTGGCGGGCCGTGCTCGCCCGCACCGCCGCCGACCGGCACCACCTGGTGCTCACCCTGCACCACGTCGCCTTCGACGGCTGGTCCGTCGACATCCTCGCCCGCGAGCTGTCCGCCGGCTACGCCGCGGCGCTCGGCGCCGGGCCGGCCCCGGCCGACCCACCGATCCAGTACGCCGACTACGCCGCCTGGCAGGTGCGCCGCCTCGCTGACGGCGGCTACGACCGGCAGCTGGCCTACTGGACCGGGCAGCTGGCCGGCGCCGCCGAGCGCCTGGAACTGCCGTCCCCATGCCCCGGCCCCGCCACCACGGGAGTCGGCGGCGAGGGCGCCGCCTCGGGTGCCGGTGGCGGCGGCCGGGTGCGGGGCAGGGTCGCCGCCGGTGTCACCGCCGCCGTGCGCGCCGTCGCCCGCGCCCACGGCGCCACCCCGTACGTGGTGCTGCTGGCCGCGCTGCACGCGCTGCTGCACCGCTACAGCGGGCAGCGCGACATCCTCGTCGGCACCCCCGTGGCCAACCGTGCCCTGCCGGAGCTGGAGCCGCTCGTCGGCCTGTTCGTCAACACCGTCGTGGTCCGCGCCGACGTCGAGCCCCGCCTGCCGTTCGCGACCCTGCTGGGCCGGGTCCGCGACGCGGCCACCGCCGCCCAGGCGCATCAGGACGTGCCGTTCGAGCGGGTGGTCGCGGCGCTGCCGCTGGCCCGCGACACCGGCACGAACCCGCTGCTGCAGGTGGTGTTCGACTGGAACAGCTCCGCCGCCCGGACCGGCACCACGGTGCGGCTCGGTGCGGCCCGCATGACCCTGGTCGAGCGGTGCCGCCCGGACACCGCGAAGTTCGACCTCGCCGTCTCGGTCAGCGAGCTGCCCGACGGCTTGGAGGTCGAGGTCGAGTACCGGCGCGACGTGTGGGACGAGCCGGCCGCCCGCCGCGCGCTGCGGCACTACCTGAACCTGCTCGCCGCCGCGGCCGCCGACCCTTCGCTGCCGGTGGACCGGCTGCCGCTGCTGGACCCGGCCGAGCACGCGCTGGTGACCGAGGCGTGGCAGGGGCCGGTCCGGGTGCACACCGACCGGCCCGACCTCACCGCGCGCATCGCCGCCCGCCGCGACAGCGACGACATCGCCCTCGTCCAGCGCGGCCGCCAGGTCACCTACCGGGAGCTGGCCGCCCGCGTCGACCGGCTCGCCGGACACCTGCGCGACGCCGGCGCCGGCCCGGACCGGCCAGTCGGCGTGCTGCTGCACCGCGGCATCGACCTGGTCGTCGCGATCGTCGCGATCGTGCGGGCCGGCGCCCCGTACCTGCCGCTGGACCCGGAGCACCCGGCCGACCGCACCGGCACCGTCGTCCGCGACGCCGGCGCGGCCCTCGTCGTCACCGACGGCCCGCTCGCCGGGATCCTCGACGGCACCGGCGCCACCGCGGTGCGCCTGGACGCCGAGCGCGACCGGATCGCGGCCCGGCCGGACCGCTGCCCCGACCCGCAGATCCTGCCGGAGCACCTCGCGTACGTCTTCTACACCTCCGGCTCGACCGGGCGGCCCAAGGGCGTCATGGTCAGCCACCGCGCCGCCCACAACCAGGTGCACTGGCAGGTCGACCGGTTCGCGCTCGGCCCCGGCGCGACCGTGCTGTTCAAGACGAACGTCACCTTCGACGACTCGGTCGTGGAGATCTTCGCCGCGCTGTCCAGCGGCGCCCGGCTGGTCATCGCCGAGCCCGGCGGCCACCGCGACCCGGCCTACCTGCGCTCGGTGCTCGCCGCGGAGCGGGTCACCTACGTGCGGTTCGTGCCGACGATGCTGGCGGCGCTGCTGGCGTACGGCGGCGACACCCCGCTGCCCGCGCTGCGCGTGGTCAAGAGCGCCGGCGAGGCCCTCACCCCCGAGCTGCGGGCCAGGTTCCTCGGCTCACTCGGCGCGGAGCTGTACAACGCGTACGGGCCCACGGAGACCGCCGTCAATGTCACCGCCGACCGGTGCCGCCTCGACGGCGACCCCCGCGTGCCGATCGGCGCGGCCACCACCAACGTGCGCTGCTACGTGCTGGACGCCGCCCTGCAGCCGCAGCCCGTCGGCGTGCCCGGCGAGCTGTGCGTCGGCGGCGTCCAGCTGGCCCGCGGCTATCTCGGCCGGCCGGGCCTCACCGCCGACCGGTTCGTGCCCGACCCGTTCGGGCCGCCGGGCGGCCGGCTGTACCGCACCGGCGACCTGGTGCGCTGGCGCGACGACGGCCGCATCGACTTCCTCGGCCGGCTCGACCGGCAGGTGAAGCTGCGCGGCTTCCGGGTCGAGCTCGGCGAGATCGAGGCGGTGCTCACCGAGCGGGTCCGGCACGCCGCCGTGATCGCCCGCGACGAGCGCCTCATCGCGTACGTGACCCCCGCCGGCACCGCGCCTGACATCGCCGGACTGCAGGCCTGGCTGCGGTCGAGGCTGCCGGAGTACATGGTGCCGGCCGCGATCGTGGTGCTGCCGGCGCTGCCGCAGCTGTCCAGCGGCAAGGTCGACTACCGGCGGCTGCCCGACCCGCCGGACGTGACACCGGACCGCGCCGGCTACACCGCCCCGCAGGGCCCGGTCGAGGAGGAGCTCGCGGCGCTGTGGTCGGAGGTCCTCGGCGTCGAACGGGTCGGGCGCGACGACGACTTCTTCGCCCTCGGCGGCCACTCGATCCTCGCCGTGCGGCTGCTGTCGCGGGTCCAGCAGACCTTCGGTGTCGACGCGCCGCTGCGCTGGGCGTTCGACGCGCCGACCCCGGCCCGGTTCGCGCCGCTGCTGGACCGGCCGGCTGCCGGCCCGCCGCTGCCCCCGGTCCCGGCGGTGCCGGCCGGGACCGGCCCGGTGCCGGAGCTGTCCGCGGCCGAGGCCGGGCTGTGGCTTCTCGACCAGCTCCACCCGGCCGACCCGTCGTACGTGGTGCCGGTCGTCAGCCGGCTGCGCGGCCCGCTGGACGCCGCCGCGCTCGTGACCGCGCTGACCGCGCTGCCGCGGCGGCACGACGCGCTGCGGACCACGTTCACCGCCGCCGGCGGCGAACCGCGCCGGGTCGTCGCCGACCGGCTCGACGTCACCGTGCACCAGCACGACCTGCGGCACCTGCTGGCGGCGGACCGCGCCGCCGCGCTGTCCCGCCTCGTCGGCGACGTCACCGGCGCCGGGTTCGACCTGGCCGAGCCGCCGCTGATGCGGGCCGCCCTGGTCGCCGTCGCCGACGGCGAGCACGTCCTGGCCCTGGCGTTCCACCATGCCGTCGTCGACGCCTGGTCGCTCAACGTCCTGCACGACGACCTCGTCACCGCCTACGAGGCGGCCGCCGCGGGCCGCCCGCAGCCGCCGGTGCCGGCCCGCCGCACCGCCGCCGACTACGCGCGGTGGCAGCGCGGCCTGGCCGGCGGCGACCGGCTCGAGGCGGAGCTCGCGTACTGGCGGGACCGGCTGCGGGACCTGCCCGCGGCGCCCGAGCTGCCCGCCGACCGGCCCCGGCCGGCGACCCCGGACCCGGCCGGGTCCGCGCACCGCTTCACCGTGCCCGCACCGGTCGCGTCCGCGCTGCGGGACCTCGCCGCAACCGAGGGCGGCACGCCGTTCATGGTGCTGCTCGCCGCGTACGTGACGCTGCTGCACCGCTGGACCGGCGGCGGCGATGTGGTCCTGGCGATGCCGGTCGCCGACCGGGCCCGGCCGGAGCTGGAGCACGTCGTCGGGATGCTGCTCAACACCGTCCTGTTGCGGGTCCGGGTGCGCGGCACCGGCACGTTCCGGGAGCTGCTGCGCGACGTGCGGACCGCGGTCGTCGAGGCGTACGAGCACCGGCAGCTGCCGTTCGCCCGGCTCGTCGAGGCGCTGCGGCTGGACGCGGCGGCGCTCACCCGGTACACCGTCACCATCGACCAGCCACCGGGCGTGGCGACCCTGGCCGGCGGGGTGACGCTGCACCCCGAGCCGTTCGTCCCGTCCTCGGCGAAGGCCGAGCTGAACCTGTCCTTCGAGGACGGCCCCGACGGGCTCGCCGGCTCGCTGGTGTACCAGACGGCCCGCTTCGACGCCGGCCGCGTGGTCCGCACCGGCGGGCACCTGCTGACTCTGCTCGCCGGCGCGGTCGCCGCACCCGACACCCCCCTCGAACGCCTCGACCTGCTCGACGCGGCCCAGCGTGCGGCGCTCACCGGCGAGGAACCCGCGGGCCGGCCGGCGCCGACGTGCCTGCACACGCTCGTCGGCGACGAGATCGCCCGGCGCCCCGACGCGGTGGCGGTCCTCTCCGGCGCCGGTGCGGTCACGTACCGGCAGCTCGGCGAGCGGGCCGGTGCGCTCGCGGGCCGGCTGCGCGCCCGTGGGGTGCGGGCCGGTCATGTGGTCGGCATCGCCCTGCCCCGCGGCGCCGACCAGGTCGTGGCGGTCCTCGCCGTGCTGCGGACCGGCGCCGCGTACGTCGCGCTCGACCTGCGCCACCCCCAGGCCCGGCGGGACGCGGTCCTGCGCGACAGCGGCGCGCACAGTTTCATCACCGAGGGCCTCGCCATCCAGCGCCGCGACCCGGCGGCCCCGGCCTTGGCGGGTGACGGCCGGCCCAGGCCGCAGTCCGTCGCCTACCTCGCCTACACGTCCGGCTCGACGGGGACGCCGAAGGGGGTCCGCACCCCGCACGCGGCCGCGGCCGGCTACCTCACCCGGTACCTGCTGCCGACGTTCCGGCTGGGCCCGGCCGACACCGTCCTGCAGCTGCCGGCGCTCGCCTTCGACGCGTCGGTCCGGGACCTCATCGGCCCCCTCGCCGCCGGAGCCCGCGTGGTGCTCCTCGCCGACGAGCAGGCCACCGACCCGGCCGCCATCCTCGACGCGATCGACCGCGACGGCGTCACCTGCCTGCTCAGCGTCGTGCCGACCCTGCTGCGGGCGCTGCTCGCGGAGGCCGCGGCCCGCCCCGGGACCGGGCTGCGGCTGCGGCTGCTGCTCACCGCCGGGGAGGTCCTCGACCGGCACGACGCTGCCCGCGCCCGGGCCCTGTTCGCCGGGCGGCCCACGGTCGTCAACCAGTACGGGCCGACCGAGGCCACCATGACCACCACCTGGCACCCCGTCGACGCCGGACCCGGCGAGCTCGGCGGCGCCCCCATCGGCCGGCCCGTCCCCGGCGCCCGCGCCTGGCTCGTCGACGCCGCCGGCGACCTCGCCGCCACCGGCGTGCCCGGCGAGGTGTGGATCGGCGGTGACCGGCTCGCCGACGGCTACCACGGCCGGCCGGCGCTGACCGCGGCCAGGTTCGTGCCCGACCCGTTCTCCGGGGTGCCGGGCGCCCGCGCGTACCGCACCGGCGACACCGCGGTCCGCGACACCGACGGGGTGCTGCACTTCGTCGGCCGCGCCGACGACCAGGTGAAGATCCGCGGCAACCGGGTCGAGCCCGGCGAGGTCGAGGCGGTGCTGCGCGGGCTGCCGGGCATCGCCGAGGCCGCCGTCGTCGCCACCGGGACGCCGGCCCGGCTGGCCGCCTTCGTGGCACCCGGCGCTGTGGATGCCGCCGCGGTACAGGCGGCGCTGCGCGACCTGCTGCCGGAGCACATGGTGCCGGCGACGGTGCACGCCCTGGCGGCGCTGCCGCGCACCACCAACCAGAAGGTCGACCGCACCGCCCTCGCCGCGGTGCCGCTCGCGGCGCCGGCCGCCGACCCGCCACGGACCGGCACCGAGCGCCGCGTCGCCGCCGTGGTCCACGAGGTGCTGCGCACCGAACTGCCGCACGCCGGGCCGGTCGGCCGGGACGAGGACTTCTTCGCCATCGGCGGGCACTCGCTGCTCGCCGCCCGGCTCGCCGCCGCGCTGGGGGCCGCGTTCGGCCGGGCCGTGCCGCTGCGGGCGGTCTTCGAGCTGCGGACCGTGGCCGCGCTCGCCACCGCCGTCGCCGCACCGCTTCCCACCGCGTCCACAGTGGAGTCGGTCGGCGGGGAGCGGCCGGTGTCCGCCACGTCCACAGTCGAGGTTTCCGGCGGGGAGCTGCCGGCCCCCGATGCGTCCACGGTGGAGTCCGCCGGCACCGGCCGGCCGACCCCCGCGCAGGCGGCCATGGTGCGGCACCCGGCGGCCGGGGCGGCGTACCACATCGGCTTCGCGGCCTGGCTGGACGGCGCCCTCGACGTCGTCGCGCTCACCCGGGCCGTCGACGCGGTCGTGGCCCGGCACCCCGCGCTGCGCACCAGATTCACCGCCGGCGGCGGACACGCGATCGTCGAGCCGGTCCTGCCGGCCGGGATCACGGTCCAGGACGCCGGCAGCGAGGCCGACGCCGTGGCCCTCGCCGAGGCCGACCTGCGCCGCCCGTTCGACCTCACCGGCGGCTCCCCGGTGCGGGCCACCGTCGCCCGCACCGCCGCGGACCGGCACCTGTTCGCGGTCGCGGTGCACCACGCCGTCGCCGACGGCTGGTCGCTCAGCGTCATCCAGCGCGACCTCGCCGCGTACTACACACACCTCACCGGCGGCGTCCGGCCGGCGCTGCCCCGGGTCGCCGGGTTCGCCGCCCACGCGGCGCCCGCCGCCGGCGACCTGCGGTTCTGGGACGACCTGCTGCGCGGCGTCCCCGTCGACGTCGCCGCCGCCCCCGACCGGCCCCGGGCCGGGACCTGGTCCGTGGCCGGCGCCGTGCACCGCTTCACGCTCCCCGCCGAGCTGGCCGGGGCGGTCCGCGCGGCGGCCGGCGCGACGGGCGCGACCACGTTCATGGTCCTGCTCGCCGCGGTCCAGCTCTGGCTGGCCCGGCAGGTCGGCGCGCAACGCTTCCTCGTCGCGGTGCCCGTGGCCGCCCGGCCGGCCTCGGCGCAGGACGAGGTCGGGCCGTTCGCCGACGTCGTGCCGGTGCCCGCGGACGTCACCGGCGCACCCACGCTGCCCGAGCTGGTCGCCCGGGTGCGCGGCACGATGCTCGCGATCTGGGATCAGCCGCAGACCCCGTTCGAGGTGCTCGCCGACCGCTACGACCCCGCCGCGCGGGCCGGCGACCGGCCGCCGCTGTGCCGGTTCATGTTCGCCGTGCAGAACCTGCCGCCCGGCGCGGGCCCGATGCCCGGCCTGCGGCTCGAGCCGGTCGACATGGACCGCGGCACCTGCCGCTACGACCTGCACCTGCGCTGCCACGACACGGCCGAGGGCATCAGCGGCTGGGTCGAGTACAGCACCGCGCTGTACGACGCCGCGACCGTGCGCGAGCGCCTCGCCGAGCTGTTCGCCGTGCTCGGCGAGCTCACCGACCGCCCGGAAGGCGCCTGACATGCGGCTGTTCCACGTCGTCTGGGCCGGCCAGGCCGTCTCCCTCATCGGCTCGTCGGTGACGGCGTTCGCCGCCGGCATCTGGGTCTACGACCGGACGGGCTCGCCGGCGGCGTTCACGTTCCTGGTGCTCGCCGCGACGCTGCCCGGCATCGTGCTGCTACCGCTCGCCGGTGCCCTCGTCGACCGGTGGGACCGCCGCCGGGCGATGCTGCTCAGCGACGCCGGCACCGCCGCGGTCACGCTGGTCGCCCTGATCCTGGTCAGCGCCGGACTGTTCGCGCTCTGGCAGGTGTACGTGGTCGCGGTCCTGCTGTCGGTGTTCAAGGCGATCCAGTGGCCGGCGTTCTCGGCGCTGGTCGGCGAGATCGTGCCGCGGGAGCACCTGAGCAGGGCCAACGGCCGGGTCGGCCTCGCCGAGGCCCTCGGCGAGGTGCTCGGCGCCGTCATCGCCGGCAGCCTGTACGGCGTCCTCGGCCTGCGCGGGCTGCTGCTGCTCGACGTGGTCACGTTCACCGCGGCGCTCGGCACGATGCTGTGGTCGCTGCGCCGGATGCCACCCCCGCCGGCCCGCGACCGCGACCGGGCGGCGCGGCTCACCGGCGAGCTGAGCGCCGGCTGGCGGTACATCAGGGCCCGGCCGGGGCTGTCCGGGCTGCTGCTGTTCTTCGCGGTGCACAACTTCGGCATGCAGTGGGTGATCGTGCTGGTCCCGCCGCTGGTGCTGAGCCTGTCCGGGGCGGCCGCCTACGGCATCGTGGAGGCCGTCGGCTGGGCCGGGATGGTGCTCGGCGGTGCCGTCATCAGCGTCACCCGCGAGCCGCGGCACCGAGTGCGCGCCGTGCTCACCGTCGCCACCGTACAGGCGGCGCTGGTCGTCGCGATGGGCGCCGGGCACGCCGTGTGGACGGCAGCCGCGGGCATGTTCGGCATCCTCGCCGGCTACGCCGTGACGAACGCGGTCACCGCCACCCTGTGGCAGCGCAAGACACCACAGGAGGTGCAGGGCCGGGTGTTCGCGGTCCGGCGGATGATCGCCTGGTCCGCGCAGCCCCTCGCGTACGCGACCGCGGGCCCGCTCGCGCAGTACGCCGCGACGCCGCTGGTCGAGCCGGGCGGCCCCCTCGCGGGCACCCTCGGACGGGTCACCGGGGGCGGCACCGCGGGCGGGATCGCGCTGGTGTTCCTGGCCGCCGCGCCGCTGCTGCTCGCCATCGTGGTGTTCACCGCGCTGCGGCCGAGGGTGCGCCTGCTGGAGCGGGAACTGCCCGACGCCCCGGCACCTGCCGTGGCCGCCGGCGCGCCGCCGCAGCCGGTGGCGGTGTGAGGTGGCGACGCGGCGGCGGGGCCGGAGTCCGGGGAAACCCCCAGACTTGATTTGCATGCGGCACCGATCCGCTGCGCCTGCCACACGATGGCAGGACGTCGGCGGCCCGCCGCACGGCCGGGCGCCGTCGGGGCCGTCAAGGAGGCCGTCATGCACACCACCGGGCCGACCCCGGATCGGGCGCCGCACGCGGTGGTGTTCGGTGCGACCGGGTTCGTCGGGCGCAACGTCACCACGGCCATGCTGCGGGCCGGCTGGCGGGTCACCGCCGCCGTCCGCGACCCCGCGGCGGCCGGCCCGAAGCTCGACCCCGGCTGTGCCTGCCTGCGCCTCGACCCGGTCCGCGACCACCCCGGGGATCTCGCCGGCGCGCTGCTGCGGGCCGGGCCGGACGCCGTCGTCAACGCCGCCGGCGCGCTGTGGGGCGCCGCCGGGGCCGACGAGCGGCAGCTGCACGACGGCAACGTGCTGCTGGTGCGGCGCCTGGTCGCCGCGGTCGCCGCGGTGCCGGCACGCGCCGGTGGCAGTACCGGTGGCGTCAGGCTGGTGCACATCGGCTCTGCGTACGAGTACGGCGACCAGCCGCCCGGCATGCCGCTCACCGAGGACCTCACCGAGCGCCCCGTCAGCCGGTACGCGCGGACGAAGCTCGCCGGGACCCGGATCGTGACCGCCGCCGTGGCCGCGGGCCGCATCGACGCGGTCGTGCTGCGCATCTCCACCGCCGTCGGCCCGTTCGCGCCCCCGGAGGGCCTGCTCGGCGGGATCGCCCGCCGGCTCGCCGCGGACGACGGCACCGGCCAGGCCGGCGTCGAGCTGCCGCCACTGGCCGGCGCCCGGGACTTCGTCGACGTCCGGGACGTCGGCGACGCCGTCCTGCGCGCCGCGACGGCCCGCGGGGGACCCCCGGTGGTCAACATCGGCGGTGGGCGGCTGACCGCCGTCACCGACGTGGTGGACCTGCTGCTGCGGTGCGCCGGGGGCACCGCCCGACCGTCCAGTCCGACCGCGCCGGGCGATCGCCGGGACGCGGGCATCACCGCACAGCCGCTCGACCTCGGCACCGCCCGGCGCGACCTGCGCTGGGAGCCGTCCCGGCCGCTCGCTGACGCCGTCGCCGCACTGTGGCTGCAGGCGCGGGCGCACGGACGGGCAGCGCAGCCGGTCGGCCCCGGTGGCGCGACCGCCCCCCATTGACGCTCTGCACCGAACGGAGATCCCACGCATGGCTGACGAGGTCAAGCAGCTCATCCTGGAGCAGACCCGCAAACTCCACCGCGACCGGGCGGCGGCCGATCAGGGCTTCGTGCCGGGGGTCACGCCGATCATGCCGTCCGGCGCGGTCCTGGACGAGGACGACCGGGCCGCCCTGGTCGAGCAGGCCCTGGAGATGCGCATCGCCTCCGGCGCGACCGCGCTGCGCTTCGAGCGGCTCTTCGCCCGCGCGATCGGCGTGCGCAAGGCGCACCTGACCAACTCCGGCTCCTCGGCCAACCTCCTGGCCGTCGCGTCGCTGGGCGCACCGGAGCTGGGCGACCGGCGCCTGCGCCGCGGCGACGAGGTGATCACCGTCGCGGCCAGCTTCCCGACGACGGTGAACCCGCTGCTGCAGCACGGACTGGTGCCGGTCTTCGTCGACGTCGACCTCGGCACCTACAACACCACCGTGGAGCGGGTCGAGGCGGCGTTGAGCCCGAAGACCCGCATGGTCATGATGGCGCACACGATGGGCAACCCGTTCCCGGTCGCGGAGATCCGGCAGCTGTGCAAGGACCGGGGGCTGTTCCTGGTCGAGGACAACTGCGACGCGGTGCTCTCCACGTACCAGGGAAAAATCACCGGCACGTTCGGGGACTACTCCACGGTCAGTTTCTACCCGGCGCACCACCTGACGATGGGGGAGGGCGGCTGCATCCTCACCGACAGCCTGGAGCTGGCGCGGGTCACCGAGTCGATGCGCGACTGGGGCCGGGACTGCTGGTGCGAGCCGGGGCAGGACAACAAGTGCCTCAAACGGTTCGACTACCAGATGGGTGACCTGCCGTACGGCTACGACCACAAGTACATCTTCTCCCACGTCGGCTACAACCTGAAGGCGACCGACATCCAGGCCGCGCTGGGCCTGACCCAGCTGACCAAGCTCGAGGACTTCGTGGCCGCCCGCCGGCGCAACTGGCAGCGGCTGCGCGACGGCCTCGACGGCACGCCGGGCCTGCTGCTGCCGGAGGCGACGCCGGGCAGCGACCCGAGCTGGTTCGGCTTCGTCATCACCCTCACCGCCGACGCGGGCTTCGAGCGGCGGGCGCTGGTGGACTTCCTGCAGTCGCGCAACATCGGCACCCGGCTGCTGTTCGCCGGCAATCTGGCCCGGCAGCCCGCGTACCGCGACGAGCCGTACCGGGTCAGCGGCAGCCTGGAGAACAGCGACGTCATCACGGAGCGGACGTTCTGGATCGGCGTCTTCCCGGGCGTCACCACCGAGATGATCGACTACATGGTGTCCTCGATCCGCGAGTTCGCGGAGCGCAAGCACTGAGCGCTAACCCGCGGCGAGCTTCTCCAGGCGGGGCAGCAGTTCCACCGGAGTCGGCCGGTTGACCGCGGCCCGGCGCAGGCCGGCCGCGGCCCGGCGGTGCCCGGGATCCGCCAGCAGCGCCGCGACCGCGGCCCCGATCGCCTCCACCGTGGCGGTGTGCCCCGGCAGGTGCAGCCCGGCGCCGGACGCGGCGATCCGCCCGGCGAGGCGGGCCTGTTCGCTGGCGAACGTGATGGCCAGCTGCGGGGTTCCGGTCACCATGGCGGTCATCGCGCTGCCGGCGCCGCCGTGGTGGACGACCGCGTCGCAGCCGGGCAGCAGCGCGTACAGGGGGCACCGCTCCAGCAGCCGCACCCCGTCCGGGACGGGGCCGAGCGCCGCGGCGTCCTCGCGGGTCGCGGTGAGCACCGTCTCCACGCCGAGGCCGGTGAGCGCGGCGACGATCGCCGGCAGCGCGTAGGACCGCGGGCCGGTCATCGTGCTCAGCGCCGTGGACCACGTGACGCACACCCGCTTCGCCGCGCCCCGAGTCATCCCGGCCGGCGGCACGCCGGGACCGTTGTAGGGCACGTACCGCACCGGCAGCCGCAGCCCGCGCACCGGCGGCACCACCTCGTCCGGGCACGGGTCGAGCACGAACCGGATCAGGTCGGGCCCGAACGGTCCGAAGCCGTGCCTGGCGAACGAGTCGCCGAGGTCGTCGGGCAGGATCCGCACCGGCGGCGGCTCGTGCGTGCCCACCGGACCCCAGAGCGCGAGCACCGCCGGTACACCTGCCACCATCGCGGCAAGCAGGCCCTCGGTGCTGACCGGGTCGTGCACGACCAGGTCCGGGCGCCACTGCCGGGCGAACGCCACGGCGGCGTCGTGCCCGGCCGCGGACGCCGCGGCGAACCTGGCCCCGTCGGTGCGCGCGTACGCCGCGGCGTCGAAACCGTCCAGTGTGGACATCTGCGCGCCGGTCACCGGGTGCAGCGGCGTCCACGGGTACGGCCACTGCCCGGCGAGGGCCTCCCGGACGTAGGAGAGCCGGTTGTGCACGGCCACCTCCATGCCGCCCAGCAGCGGCACCGGCGGCAGGCCGGCCCCGGCCACCGCCGCCGTCTGCGACGGCGCGCACAGCACCCGCAGCTCGTGCCCGGCCGCCTGCAGCGCCCAGCCGAGCGGCACCATCGCCGAGTAGTGGGTGGGCCAGGACGAGACGGAGAACAGCACACGCACCCGCCCAGGATGCCGCCGCCACCTCGGTCACGGGCCGGGCACGGCGCAAGAACCCGGGAAACCCCCAGACTTCAGGTGCATCGCGGGCCCGGCACCCGTCCGGTGCTGGATAGTGACCGTCGTCCGCGGGTGCCTTCCGACCGCTCGAACGCAGGAGTCGCGATGCCTGAACCGCTCGGCACCCTCACCGAGCCGACCCCGGCGATCCCGTTCGCCAACGGCATCGCACCGGCCGGATGGCGCCGCCCGGTGCGCCCGCGCGTCGGGCACATCGAGTTCCTCAACTGTGTGCCGCTGTTCTGGGGGCTCGCCCGCACCGGCAGCCTGCTCGACCTCGACCTGCGCCGGGACAGCCCGGACGGGCTCAGCGACGCCCTCACCGCCGGTGACCTGGACATCGGGCCGATCAGCCTGATGGAGTTCCTCAAGCACGCCGGCGACCTGGTCGCGCTGCCCGACATCGCGGTGGGCAGCGACGGCCCGGTCATGTCGTGCCTCATCGTGAGCAAGGTGCCGCTGGAGCGGCTCGACGGCGCGCGGGTGGCGCTCGGCTCCACCAGCCGCACCTCGGTCCGGCTGGCCGCGCTGCTGCTCAGCGACCTCGTCGGGGTGCGGCCGCAGTACTTCGCGGCCCCGCCCGACCTGGACGTCATGCTCAGCGACGCACCGGCGGCCGTGGTCATCGGCGACGTCGCGCTGCGGGCCGCGCTCGCCGACGCGCAGCGGCTGAACCTGCACGTGTACGACCTCGGCGAGATGTGGCGGGAGTGGACGGGCCTGCCGTTCGTCTTCGCGGTGTTCGCCGCCCGCCGTGACTTCGCGGCCCGGGAGCCGCGCACCGTCCAGCGGGTGCACCGGGCGTTCCTGGCGTCGCGGGACCTGTCGCTGCGCGAGGTCGACGCCGTCTGCGAGCAGGCGGCCCGCTGGGAGCCGTTCGACGCGGCGATCCTGCGCCGGTACTACGTGACGGCGCTCGACTTCAGCCTCGGACCGCGGCAGCTGGCCGGGATCGCCGAGTTCGCCCGCCGGGTCGGCGGCCCGGAGGCCGGCTTCCCGCCGGACGTCGAGGTGCGGTTGCTGTCAACGCCGTGACCCGGGCCGGCCCGGCACACGGACATCGTCACTCCCCGAAAGGCTCTGCCATGCCCCGATCTGCCAGTGCGGTGCTCGACCGAGCCGCCGCAGGCGAACGCATCTCCGCCGAGGAGGCGCTGGAGCTGTACCGCTCCGCGCCGCTGCACGCCCTCGGCGCCGCGGCGGACACGGTGCGCCGCCGCCGGTACGCCGGTGTCGAGCACATCGCCACGTACATCATCGAACGCAACATCAACTACACCAACGTCTGCGTGACGGCGTGCAAGTTCTGCGCCTTCTACGCGCCGCCGAAGAGCGACAAGACCTGGGAGCGCGACCTCACCGACATCCTGCGCCGCTGCGCGGAGACCGTGGAGCTCGGCGGTACCCAGATCATGTTCCAGGGCGGGCACCACCCGGACTACGGCGTCGAGTACTACGAGGGCATGTTCAAGGCCATCAAGGACGCGTACCCGTCGCTGGTCATCCACTCGCTCGGCGCGTCCGAGGTGCAGCACATGGCGAAGGTGTCCGGGGTCAGCCCGGAGGAGGCGATCCAGCGGATCAAGGCGGCCGGCCTCGACTCGTTCGCCGGCGCCGGCGCCGAGCTGCTGCCGGCCCGGGCCCGCACGGCGATCGCCCCGCTGAAGGAGAGCGGCGAGCGCTGGCTGGAGATCATGGAGATCGCGCACGGCCTGGGCGTCGAGTCGACCTGCACGATGCTCATGGGCACCGGCGAGACCAACGCGGAGCGCATCGAGCACCTCCGGATGGTCCGCGACGTGCAGGACCGCACCGGCGGGTTCCGGGCGTTCATCCCGTACACGTACCAGCCGGAGAACAACAAGCTGCAGGGCCAGACGCAGGCGACCTCCCTGGAGTACCTGCGGATGATCGCCATCGCCCGGCTGTTCTTCGACAACGTCGCCCACATCCAGGGCTCGTGGCTCACGACCGGCAAGGAGATCGGTCAGCTGTCGCTGCACTACGGCGCCGACGACCTCGGCTCGGTGATGCTGGAGGAGAACGTGGTCTCCTCCGCGGGGGCGAAGCACCGCTCCAACCTGCTGGAGATGATCCACCTGATCCGGGCGTCGGGCCGGGTGCCGGCCCAGCGCAGCACCACCTACGAGCACCTGCGGGTGCTGGAGGACCCGGCCGACGACCCGGTCGACGACCGCGTGGTGTCGCACCTGAGCTCGACCGCGGTCGAGGGCGGCGGAATCGGCGCGATCGCGCCCCAGCGGCTGTTGAAGGTGACACCGGTCGGATGAGCCGTGCGGGTGGCTGTCGCGGCGACGAGCTCCGGCCGGCGCCGGCCCGGTCGGGAGGATGACATGCAGATCATCGGTAACGGGTTCCTGGCGAAGAACCTCGGCGAGGCGTTCGGCGACCGGTTCCCGGAGGTGACGGCCCTCGCCGCGGGCGTGTCCAGCACCTCGGTCACCGACCCGGCCGAGTTCGACCGGGAGGCCGAGGTGCTCTACGCGGCGCTGCGCGGGTGCGCGGCGCAGGACCGGACGCTGCTGTACTTCTCCACCGCGTCGTTCGCGATGTACGGCCACACCGCCGCCCCCGCGGCGGAGGACGGGCCGCTGTTCCCGCCGTCGGCGTACGGCCGGCACAAGCTGGCCCTGGAGGCCTGCGTGCGGGCGTCCGGGGTGCGCCACGTCGTGCTGCGGCTCAGCCACGTGGTCGGCCCGCACCAGCGGCCGCACCAGCTGCTGCCGGCGATCGTGCGGCAGGTCGGCAGCGGCACCGTCACCGTGTACCGCGGGGCGCACCGCGACCTGCTCGACGCCCGCGACCTGATGCACGCCATCGACCGGCTCCTCGTCGCCGGCGCCGGCGACGTGGTCGTCAACGTCGCCTCCGGCCGGCCGCTGCCGGTCGAGGAGATCGTCGACGGCGTCGCGAAGCGCCTCGGCGCCGCGCCCGACCGGGTCTACTCGACGGGTCCGTTCTCCCGCACCGAGGTGTCCCTGGAGCGGCTGCGGACGCTCGTGCCGGACTTCGGCACCGTCTCGCCGGTCGCCCCCGCCGACCCGGGCTACCTCGACATGCTGCTGGACCGCTACCTGGACCGGGCGGTGGCAGCGCCGACGCGCTGAGCGGGCCACGGGCGGGGAGCGCACGAGCAGCGGGCCGGCCGGCGTCGGGAAGGGGCGGCCGGCCCGCGTTGCAGCCCGTACCGGTGCGCGGCGAAGTTTGAGGATTGTGCTAGGCCCCGCCGCCTACGGTCAGTCGCGGGCACCATCGAGACGGGGGACCTGTGCAGCCGACCGACGACGCGACGATGAGCGACCTGGAAGCCTCGGTCGACCGGCTGCTGACGGTGCACGCGAGGGTGATGGCGCATGTGTACGCGCTGATCAGCGAGGCCGAACCGCACGCCGCGGCAGCGCATTATCCGCTGTCGCAGACGCAGCGGGAGATCTGGTTCCTCGACCAGCTCGGCGACGCCTCCTCGCAGGCCTACAACGAGACCGCGCTGCTGGACCTGGCCGGTCCGCTCGACATCGGCACGCTGCGCCGGGCGCTGGACGCGGTGGTGGCGCGGCACGACAGCCTGCGGACCGTCTTCGCCGCGGACGGCTCCTGGCAGCGGGTACAGCCGCCCGCGCCGGTCGAGCTGCCCGTCGTGGACGTGGGCGAAGACCGCGCGGCCTGGTTGCAGGACCGGGTCCGGGAGACCTTCGACCTGACCAGCGGGCCGCTGCTGCGCGCCGCGCTGCTGCGCCTCGGGCCCGAGCACCACCAGCTGCACCTGCTGGTGCACCACAGCGTCATCGACGGATGGTCGTTCGTGGTCGTCATCGACGAGCTGCTGCGCCTGTACGAGCAGGAGCGCACCGGCGTCCCCGCCGGACTGGGGCCCGCACCGGCCTACCGCGACCACGTCGCGCGCCAGGCGGCCCGCCGCGACGGCCCGGCCGGCCAGGCGGCGGCCGCGTACTGGACCGGACGGTTCCGCGGCCCCCGGCCCGTGCTGCAGCTGCCGCTGGATCGGCCCCGGCCCGCCCGCGGCGCCGGCCCGGCCGCCCGCATCGAGCTCGCCCTGGACCCGGCCGTCGCCGGCCTCGCCGCCACCCGCGCGCGGGAGCTGCACACGACGCTGTTCACGGTGCTGTTCACCGCGTACGCGCACCTGCTGCACAGGCTCACCGGCGAGGACGACATCGTCGTGGGCATCCCGGTGGCCCAGCGCGACCACCCCGGCGCGGACGTGCTCGTCGGGCACTGCAACACGGTGCTGCCGGTCCGGCTGGTCCGCGACGGCGCCGCCACGGTCGCCGAGCAGGTGCGGGCCGTCCAGCAGGCCCTCGTCGGCGCCTACGACCACCCCGACTTCAGCATCGAGCTGCTCCGTGGGGAAGGCACCGGCCCGGCGCCGCTGCTGCGGACGTTCTTCAACCTCGACCGGGCCCGGGTCATGCCGCACCCGACCGGCCTGCACGCGTCGGTGCTGACCCCGCCCGCGGCCGTCGCGAAGGTCGACCTGTTCGTCGACATGCTCATCGTCGAACGCGACCTCACCGTCGTCTTCGAGTACGACACGGCCCTGTTCGACGCGGTGACCGTGCACGGCTTCGCCGCCATGTACGAGCACGTGCTGCGCGGCCTGACCGCACACCCCGGCGACCGCGTCGACGGCATCGAGCTGACCCCGCCGGCGCAGTGCCGGGAGCTGCTCGCCGCCGGTCGCGGGCCGGTCACCGCGCCGCATCCGGCGCGCAACGTCCTGGAGCTGTTCGAGGCCCAGGCCGCGGCGACCCCGGACGCGACCGCGGTCGTCCACGACGGCGAGCGGCTGTCCTACGCGGACCTGGACACCCGCGCCGAGGCCCTCGCCCGGCGGCTGCGCCGGCACGGTGCCGGGCCGGAGGGCCGCGTCGGCGTGCTCCTGCCCCGCTGCGCGGGCCTCGTCGTCGCGGTGCTCGGCGTGTGGAAGGCCGGGGCGGCGTTCGTCGCCCTCGACCCGGACCAGCCCGCCGCCCGCCGCGCTGCCGTGGCCGCCGACGCCGGGGTCCGGCTCGCGGTCACCACCACCGCCCTGGCCGCCGAGTTCGACGGCGTCAGCGTCGCCCTGGACGACCAGTTCGACGGCGTCAGCGTCGTCCTGGACGACCCGGTCGCCGAGGACGGCGGCGGACGGGCGCCCCGGCGGGTCGAGGGTGCCCTCGCGTACGTCATCTTCACGTCCGGCTCGACCGGCCGGCCGAAGGGCGTCATGGTCACCGACGACGCGCTGCTGGCCGTGCAGCGCGGCTGGGACCAGGCGTACCGGCTGCCGGGCCGGGTCACGTCGGTGCTGCAGATGGCGAACTTCGGCTTCGACGTCTTCGTCGGCGACCTCACCCGCGCCCTGTGCAACGGCGCCCGTCTCGTGCTGTGCCCGCGCGAGCTGCTGCTGCAGCCGGAGCACCTGCTGGAGCTGCTGCGGCGGGAGGCCGTCGACTGCGCCGAGTTCGTGCCGCTCGTCGCCCGCCGCCTCGCCGACCACGCCGCCGCGACCGGTGCCCGCCTCGACGGCCTGCGCCTGCTCATCGTCGGCTCCGACCTGGTGCACGGCGACGACCTGGTGCGGCTGCGGGCGCTGCTCGGCCCCGGCGGGGAGGTCGTCAACTCCTACGGCCTGACCGAGGCCACCATCGACAGCACCTACCTCGTGCACGACCGGGAAGGCGACGGCGGCGCGCTGTGCCTCATCGGCGGGCCGTACCCCAACGCCGAGGCGTACGTCCTCGACGACGACCTGCGCCCCGTCCCCGTCGGCGTGCCCGGCATGCTGTACGTCGGCGGCGGCCTCGCCCGCGGCTACGCCGGCCGGCCCGGCCTCACCGCCGCCGCGTTCGTCCCGCACCCGTACGGGTCGCGGCCCGGCGCCAGGCTGTACCGCACCAGCGACCTAGCCCGCTGCCGCCGCCGCGGCGACGGGCTCACCATCGAGTACCTCGGCCGCCGCGACCAGCAGGTGAAGATCCGCGGGTACCGCATCGAGCTCGGCGAGGTCGAGGCGGCGCTGCGCGCGGTCACCGGCGCCACCGAGGTCGTCGTGCTGCCTCTCCGCGGCGACACCGACGGCGACGACCGGCTCGTCGCACACGTCGTCGCCGCCCCGGCGGCCGGGCAGCTCGCCGACTGGCACGAGCAGCTCGGCACCCGGCTGCCGCGGTACATGGTCCCCGACGGCTACGTGCTGCACGCCGCGCTGCCGGCCGGCGCCAACGGCAAGGTCGACCGGGCGGCGCTGCTGGCCCGCGGCACCGACGGCGTCCAGGTCGCCCGGCGCGCCTACGTCGCCCCCCGCACCGACCTCGAGCGGCGCCTCGCCGGCGTGTGGTCCGACGTGTTCGGCCGCGACCGGATCGGCGTCGAGGACGACTTCTTCGCCCTCGGCGGGCACTCGCTGTTGGCGACGCGGCTGGTCAGCCGGGTCCGCGCCGCGCTGGGCCTGGAGCTGACGATCCGGACGCTCTTCGAGACCCCGACGATCGCGGCCATCGCCGGCGGCCTCGACGCCGCGCTCGACGCGGCCCTGGACGCCGGCCGCGGCCGGCTCGTCGCCGGGATCCGGCCCGCGCTGGTGGCCGCCGACCGCCCGCCGGCGGTGCCGCTGTCCCCGGCGCAGCAACGGCTGTGGTTCCTGCACGAGTTCGAGGGGCCCGCCGCCACGTACAACATCCCCCTCGCGCTGCGGCTGACCGGCGACCTGGACGCCGAGGCGCTGCGGGCCGCGTTCCACGACGTCGCCGCCCGGCACGAGACGCTGCGCACGACGGTGCGCACCGTCGACGGCATCGCCGTGCAGCAGGTCGAGCCCGCCGCCACGGTCCGTGTCCCGTGCTCGGCCCGGTCCGTGCACCCCGGCGACCTGCCCGCCGCGATCGCCGCGGCCGCCGCCGAGCCGTTCGACCTCACCGCCGAGCTGCCGCTGCGGGTGCACCTGTTCGCGCTCGGCGCCGGCGAGCACGTCGTCGTCGTGGTGCTGCACCACATCGCCGCCGACGCCTGGTCGATGGCGCCGCTGGCGCGCGACCTCACCGCCGCCTACGCCGCCCGCCGCGACGGCGAACTGCCGCGGTGGGCGCCGCTGCCGGTCCAGTACGCCGACTACACCCTGTGGCAGCAGCGGCTGCTCGGCGCCGACACCGACCCCAGCAGCCTGCTGAGCCGGCAGGTCGCGTACTGGCGGACCGCGCTCGCCGGTGCGCCCGCCGCCCTGGAACTGCCGGGCAACGGCACCGGCGCGCCGGGCGGGGGCGCCGACGTGCGCTTCACGGTCGAGCCCGCGCTGCACGCCGCCCTGGCCCGGCTGGCCCGCAACGGCCGCGGCAGCGTCTTCATGGTCGTGCAGGCGGCCCTCGCCGCGCTGCTGACCGCCCTCGGCGCCGGCACCGACATCCCCATCGGCAGCCCCGTCGCCGGCCGCCTCGACGAGGCCCTCGACGACCTCGTCGGCTTCTTCGTCAACACCCTCGTGCTGCGCACCGACACCTCCGGCGACCCGACCTTCCGGGAGCTGCTGGAGCGGGTCCGCGACACCGACCTCGCCGCGTACGCGCACCAGGACGTCCCGTTCGAGCACCTGGTGCTCGCCCTCAACCCGCCCCGCGACGACGGCCGCCACCCGTTCTTCCAGGTGATGCTCGTCGCCGACGGCACCGAACAGGTGCGCGCCGAACTGCCCGGCCTGCGGGTCACCGAGGAGGCCCTGGCCGCGACGACCGCGAAGTTCGACCTGGTCCTGGTGCTGCGGGAGCGTTTCGGCCCGGGCGGGCGCTGCGACGGCATCCGGGCCGACCTGCGGTACCGCACCGACCGCTTCGACCGCGCCGACGCGGACCGGCTCGCCACCCGCCTGGTGCGGGTCCTGGCCGCGGTCGCCGCGGACCCCGACGTGCGCTGCGCCGACCTCGACGTCATGGACCCCGCCGAACGCGACCTGGTCCTGCACACCTGGTCGGGCGCCGCCCCACAGCCGCCGCAGGGCGCCGCCCCACAGCCGTCGCAGAGCCTTGCCTCGCAGCCGTCGCAGGGCCTTGCCTCGCAGCCGTCGCGGGACCCGGCGACGCTGCCGGAGCTGGTGGCGGCACAGGTCCGGCGGACTCCCGACGCGGTCGCGCTCGACGGGGCCGGCGGCCCGGTCACCTACGCGGAGCTGGACGCGCGGGCCGCCCGGCTCGCCGCCCGGCTGCGCGCCTGCGGGGCGGGCCGCGACGGGCGGGTCGCCCTGGCCCTGCCCCGGGGCGCGGACCTGGTCGCCGCAGCCCTCGCCGCCGGCAAGGCGGGCGCCGCGTTCATCCCCGTCGACCTCGACGCGCCCGCGGCCCGCATCGCGCGGCTGCTGAGCGACGCCCGCCCGGCCGTCACGGTCACCGACGCGGCGCACCGCGACCTGCTGCCCGACGTGCCGGTCGTGCTCACCGACGACACCGACGACACCGGCGGCATCGGCGGCGACACCACAGAAAGCATCGCGGCGCCGCTGCCCGGTGACGAGGCGTACGTGCTGTACACGTCGGGCTCCACCGGCCGGCCGAAGGGTGTCGTCGTGCCGCACGAGGCGGTCGTCAACACCCTGCGCTGGTACGTCGACGCCGTCCCCGTCACCCCGTCCGACCGGGTCCTGTTCAAGACCCCGCTGACGTTCGACCCGGCGCTGCTGGAGCTGTTCGGCACGCTCGCCGCCGGCGCCACCATCGTCCTGGCCGACCCCGACGGGCACCGCGACCCCGGCTACCTGGCCCGCACGATCGAGGACTTCGCGGTGACGTCCGTGAAGTTCGTGCCGACCACGCTGCGGCAGTTCCTCGACGTTGTCGACGCCGGCCGGTGTACGACCCTGCGCCGCGTCCTCTGCGGCGGCGAGGCGCTCCCGGCCGAACTCGCCGGCCGCTGCCTGGACCTGCTCGACGTCGAGCTGCTCAACCTGTACGGGCCGACGGAGACGGCGATCGAGGCGACCGCCTGGCGGACCCGCCGCGGGCCGCTGCCGCGCCACGTCCCGATCGGCCGGCCGATCCGCAACGCCCGCGCCTACGTGCTCGACGAGCGGCTCCGCCCGGTCCCGCCTGGCGCGGCCGGCGAGCTGTACCTCGCCGGGGGCGGGCTGGCCCACGGCTACCTGGACCGGCCCGGCGCGAGCGCCGCCGCGTTCGTCCCCGACCCGTTCGGCCCGCCCGGCGGGCGGCTGTACCGCACCGGCGACCTGGTGCGCTGGAGCGGCGACGGTCAGCTGCTGTTCCTGCGCCGCACCGACAGTCAGGTGAAGCTGCGCGGCGTGCGGATCGAGCCCGGCGAGGTCGCCGCGGCGCTGCGGGAGCTACCCGGCGTCCTCGACGCGGCCGTGCTCGTGCGCCGGCTCGACGGCGAACCGGCGCTCGTCGGGTTCGTCGCACACGGCGCCGCCCCGGCGCCACAGGCCGCCGCCCTGCTCAAGCGGCTGCGGGCGGTGCTGCCGGCGGTCATGGTGCCGGCCCGCCTCGTCTTCGTGCCCGCGCTGCCGGAGCTGACCAGCGGCAAGACCGACGAGCGGGCGCTGGCCGACATGCCGCTGCAGCCGGTCGGCGCGGCCTACGTGGCGCCGCGCACCGCCGCCGAGGCCGCGATGCTGCGGGTCTGGGAGGAGATCCTGGACCGGCCCGGCATCGGCGTCGAGGACGACTTCTTCGCCCTCGGCGGCCACTCGATGCTCGCCACCCGCCTCGTCGCCCGCCTCCGCGCCGACCTCGGCGTGGAGGTGCCGGTCCGGGCGGTGTTCGAGGCGCCGACCCCGGCCGGGCTCGCCGCCCGCCTCGACCGCGCCGCCAGCAGCACCCGGCCCCCGCTGGTCCCGGCGCCGCGGCCCGGCGTGGTGCCGCTGTCCTTCGCCCAGCAGCGCCTGTGGTTCCTGTACCGGCTGACCGGCCCCAGCGCCACCTACAACGTGCCGCTGACGATCCGGCTGACCGGCACCCTGGACACCGCGGCGCTCGCCGGGGCGCTGGGCGACGTCGTCGCCCGACACGAGAGCCTGCGCACCACGGTCGTCGAGCTCGACGGGGTCGCCGCCCAGCGGATCGTGCCGGCCGCCGACGCCGCCGTCGAGCTGACCCTCATCGACGGCGACCTCGACCTGGACGCCGCCCTCGCCGGCACCGCCGCCACCGCCTTCCGCCTCGAGGCGGACCTGCCGCTGCGCGCCTGGCTGCTGCCGGCCGGCCCCGGCGAGCACGTGCTGAGCCTGGTGCTGCACCACATCGCCTGCGACGGCTGGTCGATGGTGCCGCTCGCCACGGACCTCGCCCGCGCCTACGCCGCCAGGGTCGCCGGCGACCGGGTCCGGTGGGAGCCGCTGCCGGCCCAGTACGCCGACTACACGCTGTGGCAGCAGCAGCTGCTCGGCGAGCAGCGCGACCCCCGCAGCCTGCTGTCCCGGCAGACCGCCTACTGGCGGCGGGCCCTGGCGAAGGTCCCGGCGGAGCTGGCGCTGCCGTTCGACCGGCCCCGCCCGGCCGTGTCGACCTCCGCCGGCCGCGGGGTCCGCTTCACCGTCCCGGCCGCCGTCCACGACGGCATGGCCGCGCTCGCCCGTGGGCACCGGGCCAGCGTGTTCATGGTCGCCCAGGCGGCCCTCGCGGCGCTGCTCACCGGCGCGGGCGCAGGCACGGACATCCCGCTCGGCACGCCCGCCGCGGGCCGCACCGACCCGGCCCTCGACGACCTCGTCGGCATCTTCGTCAACACCGTCGTGCTGCGCACCGACACCTCCGGCGACCCGGCCTTCACCGACCTGCTCGCCAGGGTCCGCGACACCGACCTGGACGCGTACGCCCACCAGGACGTGCCCTTCGACCACCTGGTACGGGCGCTGAACCCGGCCAGGTCCGGCGCCCGGCACCCGCTGTTCCAGGTGATGATCGTCGCCGACGACACCGACCGCGGCGCGCTGGAGCTGCCCGGCCTGCGGATGCGGATCGAGCCGGCCCCGTCGACGACGGCGAAGTTCGACCTCAACCTGATGCTGCGGGAGCGGCTCGGCCCCGGCGGTGCCTGCCTCGGCGTCGACGGGCTGCTCGAGTACAGCGTGGACCTGTTCGACGACGCGACCGTCACCCGGCTCGCCGAGCGGTACACGGCGCTGCTCGCCGAGGCCGTCGCCGACCCGCAGACCCGCTGCTGCCGCCCCTTCGATGTCCGCAACGCCTCCGCGAAGACGGTGACCGCTGGTGAATGACTTCCTGCCCAACCCCTGGCTGCCGAACCGGCGGCGCTCCTACGACACCGTGCTGCGGGTGTTCTGCTTCCCGCACGCCGGCGGGGCCGCCTCCGCGTTCCGGATGTGGCAGCAGCACCTGCCCTACGGGCTGGAGGTGTGCCCGGTCCAGCTGCCCGGCCGCGAGTCGCGCTTCAGTGAGCCGCTGCCGACCGGCGTCGTCGACCTCGTCCCCGACCTCGCCGACGCGCTGCTGCCGGCGCTGGACGTGCCGTTCGCGTTGCTGGGCAACAGCATGGGCGCGCTCATCGCGTACGAGCTGGCCCGGCACCTGCGCAGCGAGCACCTGCTGTCGCCGACCCGGCTGGTGATCGCCGGGGCGAAACCGCCCGGCGGCGCCGCCCGGATGCCTGCGCTCAGCCACCTGCCGGACCTCGAGTTCGGCCGGGCGATGCAGGCCCGGCACGGCGGCATCCCCGCCGAGGTGCTCGACGACCCGCAGATCGCCGCGGTCTACCTGCCGGTGCTGCGGGCCGACATGGCGATGGTCGAGGGGTACGTCCCCGCGCCCGGACCCCCGCTCACCTGCCCCGTCAGCGCCTACGTCGGGGCCGGCGACACCGTCAGCGGCCCCGAGGACGTCAACGGCTGGGCCGCGGTGACCACCGGCCGCTTCGACCGGCGGATCCTGCCCGGCGACCACTTCGCCGTCCTCGGCCACGCCGGGCTCGTCCTCGGCCGGCTCGCCGACGAACTCGCCCTGCGCTGAACGCCCCGCCCACCTTTTCCCGGAAGGACACCGACATGGCCGACGACGACGAGACCCGCCGCTACAGCGTGGTGGTCAACGACGAGGAGCAGTACTCGATCTGGCCCGACGGCCGCGACGTCCCCGCCGGCTGGCGGGAGACCGGCTTCGCCGGCACGAAGGACGAGTGCCTCGCCCACGTCGACGAGGTGTGGACCGACATGCGCCCGCTGAGCCTGCGCCGCGCCATGGAACACCAGAACCTCTGAGCGTCCCCCCAGCGATCCGCCGCGGCCCGCCCCGGGCCGCGGGCCCCTCACCGAAGGCGGTGCAGCCCATGGCCTCCGAGCGTCCCCTCGACGACCAGCCCCCGTTGCTCCCGCGGCTGCGCGCCGCGGCCGGCGCGGACCGGGACCGGATACTGCTCGACGTGGTCCGGGCCGCGGTCGTCGCCGCCACCGGCAAGCCGGGACCGGTCGCCGCCGGGCTCGCCTTCCGGCAGCTCGGCGTGTACCGGGCCATCGGCACCCGGCTGCGGGAGGCGCTCGCCGCGGCCACCGGGATCCGCATCCCCTCGACCCTGCTGTTCGACTATCCGACCCCGGCCGCCGTCGCCGCGTTCCTGCGCGCCGAGCTGCTCGGCGAGTCCTTCGACGAGCCGGGCCCGGCGGCCCCGGCCGCCTCCGACGCCGGCGACCCGGTCGTGATCGTCGGCATGAGCTGCCGGTACGCGGGCGGCGTCGACACCCCCGAGGCGCTCTGGCAGCTCGTCGCGGCCGGCGCCGACACGGTGACGACGTTCCCGGCCGACCGCGGCTGGCGGACCGACCTGTACGACCCGGACCCCGACGCGGTCGGGAAGTGCTGCACCCGGCACGGCTCGTTCCTGCACGACGCCGCCCAGTTCGACCCGGCGTTCTTCGGCATCAGCCCGCGCGAGGCGCTCGGCATGGACCCGCAGCAGCGGCTGCTGCTGGAGGTGGCGTGGGAGGCCCTGGAGTCGGCCCGCATCGACCCGTTGTCGATGGCCGGCCGGCCCGGCGGCGTATACGTCGGCGTGCCCTACACCCACTACGGCCCGGCGCTGCACCGCCCCGCCGACGGCATGCACGGCTACCTGCTGACAGGCAGCCTGACCAGCGTCGCGTCCGGCCGCGTCGCCTACACCCTCGGCCTGGAGGGGCAGGCTGTCACCGTCGACACCGCCTGCTCGTCGTCGCTCGTCGCGCTGCACCTGGCGACCCGGGCGCTGCGCGGGGGCGAGTGCGAGCTCGCGCTCGTCGGCGGCGTCACCGTCATGTCGACGCCGGGCGTGCTCATGGAGTTCAGCCGCAAGCGGGGGCTGTCGCCCGACGGGCGGTGCAAGGCGTTCTCCGACGACGCCGACGGCACCGGCTGGGGTGAGGGCGCCGGCATGCTCGTGCTGGAGCGGCTGTCCACCGCCCGGGCCCGCGGCCACCGGATCCTCGCCGTCGTGCGCGGCTCCGCGCTCAACCAGGACGGCGCGTCCAACGGGCTGACCGCGCCGAACGGCCCGTCGCAGCAGCGGGTCATCCGCGCCGCGCTCGCCGACGCCGGGCTGTCGCCGGCCGACGTCGACGCCGTCGAGGCGCACGGCACCGGCACGGCCCTCGGCGACCCGATCGAGGCGCAGGCGCTGCTGGCCACCTACGGCCGGCACCGCGGCGACGCCGGCCCGCTGTGGCTGGGCTCGCTGAAGTCGAACGTCGGGCACACCCAGGCGGCCGCCGGCGTCGGCGGCGTGATCAAGATGATCCTCGCCATGCGGCACGGCGTGCTGCCGCGCACCCTGCACGTCTCGTCGCCCTCCACCCACGTCGACTGGTCCGCCGGCCGGGTCGAGCTGCTGCGCGAGGCGGTCCCGTGGCCGCGGACCGGCCACCCGCGCCGCGCCGCCGTGTCGTCGTTCGGCGTCTCCGGCACCAACGCGCACGTGATCCTGGAGGCCCCGGAGCCGGAGGAAGCCGGCCTGGTGGAGTCCGCGCCGGGACCGGTGCCGATCGTGGTCTCGGGGCGCGGCGACGCGGCGCTGCGGGCGCAGGCCGGCCGGCTCGCCGGGTACCTCGCCGACCACCCCGAGCTCGACCTCGCCGCCGTCGGCTGGTCGCTGGCCAGCACCCGCGCCGCGCTGTCGCACCGCACCGCCGTCGTCGGCGCCGACCACGCCGGCGTCCGCGCCCAGCTGCGGCAGCTCGCCGCCGGTGCCGCGCCTGCCGCCGTCGCCCGCCCCGGCGGCAAGGTCGCGTTCGTGTTCCCTGGCCAGGGCGCGCAGTGGACCGGCATGGCCGTGCGCCTGCTCGACACCGACCCGGTGTTCGCCGCGTCGATCGCCGGGTGCGAGGCGGCGTTCGCCCCGTACGTGGACTGGTCGCTGACCGAGGTCCTGCGCGGCGCGCCGGGCGCGGCCCCGCTCAGCCGGGTCGACGTCGTCCAGCCGGTGCTGTTCGCGGTGATGGTGGCCCTCGCCGCCGCCTGGCGGGCCGCCGGCGTCGAACCCGACGTCGTCGTCGGGCACTCGCAGGGCGAGATCGCCGCCGCGTACGTCGCCGGGGTCCTCACCCTCGACGACGCCGCCCGGGTCGTGACGCTGCGCAGCCAGGCGCTGTCGGCGCTGGCCGGCAAGGGCGGCATGCTGTCGGTGGCGGAGCCGGCCGAGGACGCCGCGCGGCGGCTCGCCCCGTGGGCCGGCCGGCTGGGCGTCGCCGCGGTCAACGGCACCACCTCCGTGGTGGTCTCCGGCGAGCCCGGCACGCTCGATGAGTTCACCGCGGTGTGTGCGGCGGCAGGTGTACGGACGAAGCGCATCGACGTCGACTACGCCTCCCACGGTGTGCAGGTGGAGGCGATCCGGGACCGGCTCCTCGAAGTCCTCGGCCCGGTCGCGCCCCGGCCGTCGACCGTGCCGATGCACCCGACGGTCGGCGCCGACCTCGACGGGGTGGCCGTCGGCGACGCCGAGTACTGGTACCGCAACCTGCGCCACACCGTCGAGTTCGCCGGCGCCGTCCGCGACCTCGCCGAGGCGGGCGTGACGACGTTCATCGAGGTCAGCGCCCACCCGGTGCTCACCGTCGGGATCCAGGAGACGCTGGAGGACGCCGCCGCCGAGGCGTTCGTCACCGGTACCCTGCGCCGCGACGACGGCGGCCGGGACCGGTTCCTCACCGCGCTGGGCGCCGTCTGGGCGCACGGCGCGGCCGTCGACTGGACCGGCGTCTTCGGCCCCGACCGGCGCACCGTCGACCTGCCCACCTACGCCTTCCAGCGGCAGCGGTACTGGCTCGAGGCGCCGCTGCTGGAGGACCCCGCGGCCGCCGGACCGGCCGGCACCGTCGACGCCGAGTTCTGGGCCGCCGTCGAGCGCAGCGACGCGGCCGGGCTCGCCGGGGTCCTCGCCACCGACACCGGCGCGGTCTCCGCCGTGCTGCCCGCCCTGCGCACCTGGCACGAGCAGCGGGCCGTCCGCGGCACGGTCGACGGGTGGCGGTACAAGGTCCGCTGGGACGCCCTGCCCGAGCCGCCGGCCGCCACCCTGACCGGCGAGTGGCTGCTGGTCCACCCGGACACCGGGACCGCCGGGACGCTCGCCGGGCCGGTCGGGGCAGCGCTGGCCGCGCACGGTGCGACCGTGCGCACCCTCGCCGTGGACCTGCCCGGCACCGACCGCCCGGCCCTCGCCGGCCTGCTGCGCGGGTCGCTGACCGGCCCCGTCGCCGGGGTGCTGTCGCTGCTCGCCACCGGCGACGAGGCACCCGCCGCCGTGCCCGCCGGCGCGGCCGGCAACCTGCTGCTCGTGCAGGCCCTCGCCGACCTCGGCGTCACCGCGCCGCTGTGGTGCGTGACCCGCGGCGCGGTCGCTGTCGACGGCGAGCGGCCCGCCGCCCCGGCACAGGCACAGACCTGGGGCCTCGGCCGGGTCGCGGCCCTGGAGCACCCGCGCACCTGGGGCGGCCTTGTCGACCTGCCGGCCAGCGACCTCGACGACCGTGCGGGCGCCAGGTTGTGCGCGGTGCTCGCCGGCGCCGGCGGGCTCGCGGGGGAGGACCAGGTCGCGGTGCGCGCCACCGCCGTCTTCGGGCGGCGGCTGATGCCCGCCGGGACCGGCACCGCGGCACCCGCCCGCACCTGGCGGCCGTCCGGGACCGTGCTGGTCACCGGCGGCACCGGGGCGCTCGGCGGGCACGTGGCCCGCTGGCTCGCCGCGGCCGGCGCCCGCCGCCTGGTGCTCACCAGCCGCCGCGGCGCTGCGGCCCCCGGCGCGGCCGACCTCGTCGCCGAACTCGCCGCCGCCGGCACCGAGGCGAGGGTGGTCGCCTGCGACGTCGCCGACCACGACGCCGTCGCGGCGCTCGTCGCCGGCTGCGCCGGCCGCGGCGAGCCGATCACCGCCGTCATGCACACCGCCGGCGTCGCCGACCTGGCCGCGCTGCCGGACCTGACCGTCGACGGGATGGCCGCCGTCGCCGCCGGGAAGGTCGCCGGTGCGCTGCACCTGGACGCCCTGCTGGACCGCGACGCCCTCGACGCCGTCGTCTACTTCTCCTCGATCGCGGCCGTCTGGGGCGTCGGCGACCACGGCGCGTACGCGGCCGCGAACGCCCACCTCGACGCCCTCGCCGAACAGCTGCGCGCCGACGGCGTCGCCGCCCACTCGATCGCGTGGGGCCCGTGGGCCGGTGGCGGCATGATCGCCGACTCTCTCGCCGACACGCTGCGCCGCCGCGGCGTCCCGCTGATCGACCCCGAGCCGGCCATGCACGCCCTGCAGCAGGCGCTGGACCACGACGACACCACCGTCGCCGTCGCGGACGTCGACTGGGAACGCTTCGCCGCCGTCTTCGGCAGCGCCCGGCCCAGCCCGCTGATCAGCGCGCTGCCGCAGCTGCGCCGCCTGCGGGACGAGCCCGCGGCCCCGGCCGGGGCAGCGGCCGGCGGCGACCTCGCCCGCCGGCTGGCCGGGCTCGGCACCGCCGAGCGTGACCGGGCCCTGCTCGACCTCGTCCGCGGCCAGGTGGCCCGGGTCCTCGGGCACGCGTCCCCGGCCACCGTCGAGAGCTCCCGGGCGTTCATGGAGCTCGGCTTCGACTCGCTGTCCGCGGTCGAGCTGCGCAACGGGCTCAACGCCGCGACCGGCCTGCGCCTGCCCGCCACGGCGGTGTTCGACCACCCGACGCCCGCGCACCTGGCCCGGTTCCTGCGCGCCGAGCTGTTCGGCGACGCGGCCTCCGCAGCGCCGGCCACAGGGCCGGCCGCGGGGCCCGTTGCCGTCGTCGACCGGGACGACCCGGTCGTCATCGTCGGCATCGGCTGCCGGTACCCGGGCGGGGTGCGCAGCCCGCAGGACCTGTGGCGGGTCGTCGCCGGCGAGGTCGACGCCGTCGGGGCGATGCCTGCCGACCGGGGCTGGGACCTCACCGGCCTCTACGACCCGGACCCCGACCACGCCGGCACCACGTACGTGCGGCACGGCGGCTTCCTCTACGACGCCGCCGACTTCGACCCCGAGGCGTTCGGCATCAGCCCCCGCGAGGCGGTCGCCATGGACCCGCAGCAGCGGCTGCTGCTCGAGGTCGCCCGGGACGCCACCGAACATGCCCGGATCGCCCCGACGTCGCTGCGCAACAGCCGGACCGGGGTCTTCGTCGGCATGGCCGACCAGGCGTACGGCTCCCGGCTGCAGGCCGGCGGCGAAGGCACCGAGGGCCTGGAGGGGTACCTCGTCACCGGCGGCGCGTCCAGCGTCGCGTCGGGCCGGGTCAGCTACGTGCTCGGGCTGGAGGGCCCGGCGGTCACCGTCGACACCGCGTGCTCCTCGTCGCTGGTCGCGCTGCACCTGGCGGTGGAGTCGCTGCGCCGCGGCGAGTGCGACCTGGCCCTGGCCGGTGCGGCGATGGTGATGTCGACCCCGGCGCAGTTCGTCGGCTTCAGCCGCCAGCGCGGCCTCGCCCGCGACGGGCGGTGCAAGGCGTTCGGGGCCGGCGCCGACGGGTTCGGCCTCGCCGAGGGCGCCGGCATGGTGATGCTGGAGCGGCTGTCCGACGCCCGGACCAACGGGCACCGGGTCCTCGCCGTCGTGCGCGGGACCGCGGTCAACCAGGACGGCGCCTCCAACGGCCTCACCGCGCCCAACGGGCCGTCGCAGCAGCGGGTGATCCGCACCGCCCTCGCCGACGCCGGCCTCGGCGCGGCCGACGTCGACGTGGTCGAGGGGCACGGCACCGGCACCCTGCTCGGCGACCCGATCGAGGCGCAGGCGCTCCTCGCGACGTACGGCGCCGGCCGCGACCCGGCGGAGCCGCTGTGGCTGGGCTCGCTCAAGTCCAACGTGGGGCACACGCAGACCGCGGCCGGCATCGGTGGCGTCATCAAGATGGTGCTGGCGATGGAGCACGGGCTGCTGCCCAGGACCCTGCACGCCGACGAGCCGTCGCCGCACGTCGACTGGTCGCCCGGCACCGTGCGGCTGCTGGACCGCGCCCGGCCGTGGCCGGCGGGCGGACGGCCGCGCCGCGCCGGGGTGTCGTCGTTCGGCATCAGCGGCACCAACGCCCACGTGATCCTGGAGGAGCCGCCCGCATCCGCCCCGGCCGCCGTGGCACCGCCGGCCGTGCCGGTGGCCGACGGGCCGGTGCCGGTCGTGGTCTCCGCGCACGGCGCCACGGCACTCGCCGCCCAGGCCGGACGGTTGCGCGAGCTGATCGGCGGCGCGCACCACGGTACCGGCGACGCGGACGGCGCCGCGGCGGACCTCGCCGACGTCGCATGGTCGCTGCTCACCACGCGGGCCGCCCTGCCGCACCGCGCCGTCGTCCTCGGCCGCGGCCGCGCCGACGTGGTCGAAGGGCTCGCCGCGCTCGCCACCGGCGCCGGGACCGCCGCGCAGGGCGGCGTGGTGCAGGGCGTGGCCGACGTCGACGGCCGGGTCGTGTTCGTCTTCCCCGGCCAGGGCGCCCAGTGGGCCGGGATGGCGGCCGGGCTGCTCGACGCCGCGCCGGTGTTCGCCGCCTCGGTGCGGGCGTGCGAGGAGGCCCTGGCCCCATTCGTGGACTGGTCGCTGACCGCGGTCCTGCGCGGCGAGGACGGCGCGCCCGGCCTGGACCGGGTCGACGTCGTGCAGCCCGCGTCGTGGGCGGTGATGGTCTCCCTCGCCGCGCTGTGGCGCTCGTACGGCGTGCGCCCCGACGCCGTCGTCGGCCACTCCCAGGGCGAGATCGCCGCCGCCTGCGTGGCCGGGATGCTCAGCCTGCCCGACGCCGCCCGGGTCGTCGCGGAGCGCAGCAAGGCGATCGTCGCGCTCGCCGGCGGGGGAGCGATGGCGTCGGTCGCGCTGCCCGTCGCCGCCGTGCGGGACCGCATCGCCGCCGGCGCCGCGGCCGGCACGGGCGGGATCAGCGTCGCCGTGGTCAACGCGCCGACGGCGGTGGTCGTCGCCGGCGACGTCGAGGCCGTGCACCGGTTCGTGGCCGGCTGCGCCGCCGACGGGGTCCGGGCCCGGCTCGTCGAGGTCGACTACGCGTCGCACTCGGCGCAGGTCGAGCCGATCGAGGGGCGGCTGCTGGCGGCGCTCGCCCCGGTCCGCGGGGTCCCCGGCACGGTGCCGATGCTGTCGACCGCGACCGGCGAGTGGCTCGCCGGTCCGCAGCTGGACGCCGGCTACTGGTACCGCAACCTGCGCGAGCCGGTCCGCTTCGCCGAGTGCGTGCAGCGGCTCGTCGAGGACGGCTACCGGGCGTTCGTCGAGTGCAGCCCGCACCCGGTGCTCACCGTGCCGATCCAGGAGACCGCCGACGCGGGCACCGACGGCGCCTACGTGGTGGCCGGGTCGCTGCGCCGCGGCGACGGCGGGCCCGACCGCTTCGCCCGCTCCGTCGCGGAGCTGTACGTGCGTGGCTGCGCGGTGGACTTCACGCCGCTGCTCGGCACCGGCCGCACGGTCGTGGACCTGCCGACGTACGCCTACCAGCGGCGCCGGCTCTGGCTCGAGGCGCCGGCCACGGCCACCGCGGCGGCCGCCGCGCCCGCCGACGAGCGGTTCTGGGCCGCGGTCCGGCGCGGCGACGTCGCCGGCCTGGCCGTTGCGACGGCGGCGGATCCGGCCGCGCTCGCCGCCGTCCTGCCGGCGCTGCGGACCTGGCACGAGGAGTCGTCGGTGCGGGCCGCCGTCGACGAGCTGCGGTACGCGGTGCGGTGGGCCGCGCTCGCCGAGCCCGCCGGGGTCGCGCTCACCGGCCGCTGGCTGGTCGTGGCGGCCGGTGACGAGCCGGCCGGGGGCACCCTCGATGGCCCGGCCGACGCGGTCCTGCCCGCGCTCGCCGCGCACGGCGCCCGAGCCGAGCTGCTGCGGCTGCCGGCGGGCGAGGCCGACCGGGGCAGGATCGCCGAGCGGCTGCGCCCGCTGACCGGCCGGCCGGTCGACGGGGTGCTGTCGCTGCTGGCCTGGGACGAGGCGCCGCACGGCACGGTGCCGGAGCTGCCCGCGGGCCTGGCCGGCAACGTCGGGCTGGTGCAGGCGCTGCACGACGAGGGCGTCGGCGCGAAGCTGTGGTGCGCGACCGGCGGGGCGGTCTGCGTCGGCGCCGGCGACCTGCTGCACCGGCCGGCCCAGGCACAGGTGTGGGGTATGGGCATCGTCGCCGGTCTTGACGACCCCGCGGGCTGGGGCGGCCTGGTCGACCTGCCGTCCACGATGGACGCCGCCGCGGCCGCCCGGCTGTGCGCGGTGCTGGCCGGCATCGGCGACGAGGACCAGGTCGCGATTCGTGCCGACGGGATCTTCGGCCGGCGGCTGGTGCGGGCCCCGCTCGCCGACGGCCCGCGCCGGCCGTGGCGCCCGCACGGCACGGTGCTGGTGACCGGCGGCACCGGGTCGCTCGGCGGGCACGTGGCCCGCTGGCTGGCCCGCGCCGGCGCGACCCGGCTGGTGCTGACCAGCCGGCGCGGGATGGCCGCGCCGGGCGCCGCGGACCTGGTCGCGGAGCTCGCCGCGCTCGGCGCGGAGGCGACCGTGGTGGCCTGCGACGTCGGCGACCGCGAGGCGGTGCGCCGGCTGCTGGCGGACGTGCCGGCGGGTGCGCCGCTCACCGCGGTGGTGCACGCGGCCGGGGTACCCGGTGACGAGCGGCCCCTGACCGGCACCGACCTGGCGGACATGGCCGCGGTCCTGCGCGGCAAGGCCGCCGGGGCGATGCACCTGGACGCGCTGCTGGCGGCGGTCCCGCTCGACGCGTTCGTCATGTTCTCCTCCGGCGCCGGCGTCTGGGGCAACCTCGGCCAGGCGGCGTACGCGGCCGGCAACGCCTACCTCGAGGCGCTGGCCCGGCACCGGCGCCACCGCGGCCAGGCCGCGACGTGCATCGCCTGGGGCGCCTGGGAGGCCGGCGGCATGGTCGACGCGGGCGAGTCCGCGCGGCTGGCTGGGCACGGCATCCTCGGCATGGACCCGCGGCACGCGGTCGCCGCGCTGCGGGACGCGGTCGAGCACGGCGAGGCCGCGCTGGTCGTGGCCCGGGTCGACTGGCCCCGGTTCGGCACCCTGTACTCGATGGCCCGGCACCGCCCGCTGCTCGACGAGCTGCCCGAGGCCGCCTCCGCCGGTCCCACGGCCGCCGGCGGGCAGGAGCCCGGTGCGCAGCGGCCGGAGCCGGCCCGGCGGCTGCTCGGCCTGGCCGCCGATGAGCGGCAGCGGGAGCTGGTGCACCTGGTCCGCAGCCACGCCGCGGGGACGCTCGGGCACGCGACCCCGGACGCGGTGTCCGCGTCGCGGCCGTTCCGTGAGCTCGGCTTCGACTCGCTCACCGCGGTCGACCTGCGCAACAAGCTCACCGCCGTGACGGGGCTGCGCCTGCCGGTGACGGTGGTGTTCGACCACCCGACGCCGGCCGCGCTCGCCCGGCACCTCAACACGGCGCTCGTCCCGGACGCCGGAGACGGCCCGCTGGCGGCGCTGGACGCGCTCGCGGCGGCGCTGCCCGACGGCGACGTCGACCCCGGCACCCGGCGGCAGGTCGCCGACCGGCTGCGCAACCTGCTGCGCCGCTGGGACGACGGGCCGGCCGGGGACGGGCCGGGGGACGGGCTGGACGACGCCGACGACGAGCAGATGTTCGACCTGATCGACCGCGAACTCGGGCTGACCTGACCGCAGGTCGCCGCCGGGCCTGGCGAAGGTCAGCGGTCGGGCGTCCGGCGGCGGCATCCCGCGTGCGGCGGCCGGGCGTCCTCAGTGGACGGCGGCGGCACCCCGCGTGCGGCCGCCGGGCGTCCTCAGTGGACGGCGCACACACGCGAACGGCCGGGGCGGAGGATCCGCCCCGGCCGTCCGGTCGCCCCGTGCTGTGCCGCCTTCAACGCCGCACGTATTCGCTGAGCACCTTGGGCGGCCACGAGCCGACCCCGAAGAGGCCCATCGAGTAGGCCTTCGACACCAGCGCCGCCCGGTTCGGCACCTTGAACTGCCGCAGCATGTTGCTGACGTGGTACTCGATTCCCTGCCGGCTCAGGTACAGCTTCGCGGCCAGTTGCACGGTGGGGACACCGGTGGCCACTCCCTCGAGGATCTTTGCATTGATTTCCGTCAAGATCTTGTTCGGGCTGATGAGCACCCGCCGATCGTCCTCGCCCTTGTCCGGCGCGACCAGGACGACGATTGTCTTCAGCTGCCCGGCGTCGCCCTGCACGGCCATTCCGGTGAGCGAACCGGTGAAGGCCGTACGGGTTGCCCAGAGCGCGGCGAGATGCTCGACGAAACGACCGCTGCGACCGGTGAGGAGCCGCTCGAACTGGCGGCGCATGTGCTGGCGCACACTCGGGTGCAGCAATTCGGAGAAGTCGAATCCGTGCAGGTCGAAGCGCGGCTGGCCGCAGTGCTCCAGGAGCGCCTCGTTCGTCTGCTGGATGCGCAGTTGTGGATTCAGGACGGCGAGGCCGACCCCGGTCCTTTCGACAATGGACAGAAACAGCTCGCCGTATTCGCTCGCGCCGACGAGCGCCGGATACTGCTGCGAAAACGCGCAGCCTTGTTCCGGCAATGTTTCACTCCTGTTTTGCCTCTGGAGCGGGTCGGTCTGAGTTGCGTCTCGAACGTCTGCCTTCAAGTTACCGACAAGAAGCATCGACACGTCTCCCAAATGCTCCAAATTTGAACTCGCATCGGGAGCCTTGCACGGCTTTCCGCGAGCGTCAACGCGAGCAAATCGGGCAGTAAAGACTGTGGTAGGTGTGCGCCTAGTTCGGTGTGGTGGACCGTAGTGCACAGCGCGGCGTGGCCGGACGGGGACGCTGGGTGGCCAAGGTTTCCGTAGGTGTGCCGTTGACGACGGATTTACGCAGGTCAACATAGGCCTGGATGAGTGGCTGACCGTCCCGGAGGGTCGGGATGGGCGCCGAACGCAACGGAATCCTGACCGAAGTCGCGATCTGTCCGAGATGCGACCGCCGGGTAAGCCATAGAGGCGGGCGTCGATCTTGCGAAAAATTTGAGCATTGACTTGAGCGTGTGTGCCGATCGGCGGGGCGCGGAAGCGTGCCGATGAATGCTTTCGGTGGCACCGCTATCACGTGCCGTGATATCCGCCCTTGTTTGGAGGCGAACGAGCCTATTCTACGGCTAGATCGGACATTTTGGTTACTACCTGGCTGAGTACGGCCTTTAGTGCGGACCTATTCGCGACGCCCAGTTTCCGGTAGCAACTGGTCAGGTGTTTCTCCACGGCCCGCTGGGAGATGCCCAGCCGCGCGGCGACGGCCTGGTTCGTCAGACCCGCCGTGACCAGGTCCGTGACGGTCCGCTCGGCCGGGGTGAAGGAACTGATCCCGGGTGCCAGCTGCTCGTGGTGCGCCTCGAGGGCCACGGTGGCCGGCTCCGCCAGCCAAGAGAACCCGGCCGCGGCGGCCAGCTGCCCGCCGCGGCGCAGGTCCTCGCCGGCGCCGCGCCGCCCCGTCGCCAGCAGCCTGGTTCCCCGGGCCAGCAGCGCACGGGCCAGCTCCAGCTCGTTGGCGGAGTGCTCCAGCACGTCGACGGCGTCGTCGAGCAGGCGCAGCGCCTGCCGGCCGTGGCTGAGCTCGCCCCAGACCCGCAGGGCCCGGCCGGTGGCCGCCGGCGAGCCCCAGGCGGCCACCAGCCGGCACTCCTCGGCGATGTGGTCCACGGCCTCCGCAGGCCGCCCGAGCCGGTGCAGCAGCGGCGCGATCATCGTGCCGGTGGGAAAGAGCGCCCGGTTGCGCCAGCCGTGGGTGGCCAGCTGCTGCTCGCACTCGGTCAGCGCGACGAGCGCCGCGTGCGGATCGGCGTTGTACCGCATCGCCCCGTACAACAGGTTGCTCACCATCGGCAGGACGCCCGTCTCGGCGGTCGTCCGTTCCGGGCGGCACAGCGCCGCCGCCCGCTGCCGCAGCCGGTCGTCCGGCACCACGGCGGCGACCGCCGACAGCATCGCGACGCTGATCCCGTCCTCGCCGAGGCCGTCGGGCAGCACGGCGAGCGCGTTCGCGGCACTGACCGCCGCCGCCCCGGGCTGCCCGGTGTGCAGCTGCTGGAAGGCCAGCTGCACATGGACCTGCGCCGCTACCCGACGGCACGGCGCGGCGTCGGCGGCCCGGCGCGCCTCCGCGAGCCACTGCTGCAGCGCCGGCACCCGCTCGATGGCGACGGCGCTGGCGACCAGCAGCGGCGCGACCGAGGCGAGCGTGTCGTGGTCGGCCGGCAGATGTTCGAACAGCAGCCGGGCGAGGGGCGCCAGCTCGGGCGCGGACAGCTCCGCCGACATGGTCGCGCAGAACAGCAGCACCGCCGCCAGCTCCCGCTCGGCCGGGGTGCGTGGCCGCATCATCCTGCCGCGCAGGCGGGCCGTCGCGGTGGCCAGCACCGACGGGTCCTGCCAGCCCGCGATCATCCGACGCGCCTCCAGCCGCAACACCAGCGCCTCCACGCCCACCGGCGGCGCCTCGACGCCCACCGCCAGCGCCTCGACGCCCACCGCCAGCGCCTCGACGCCCACCGGCGGCGCCTCGCGGTCCCGGGCGGCGAGCGGCTCCCCGGATCCGCCGGGCTCGGCGGGCGGGGCACCGCCGGGCTCGGCGGGCGGGGCGCCGTCGGGTCCGGGCGCCAGCCGCCGCAGGACGCCGTCGATCGCCTCGACGGCGGGGTCCGCGCCGGCCAGCAGCGCCATCGGCGGGATCCGGGCCAGGGCGGCGGCCCGCGCGTCGTCGCCGGGCAGCGCCGGCAGCGCCTGCAGCACGCGGCGCACCAGCGTCGACGGGTTGCCGCACCGCTCGGCGACGGCGAGGTCGACGAGGACCGCGGCCCGTTGCGGGTCACCCGGCGGCAGACCGCGCAGCGCCACCCGCAGATACCGCACCGCGGTGCCCACGTCGTGGCGGGCGAGCGCGGCCGCCGCGGCGCCGGAAAGCACGCCCGCCGCGTACGGGTCCAGCACGACCGCCTGCTCCAGGTGCGCCGCGACGCGCTCGTCGGGCGCGCCGGCCCGGTACAGCGCCTCCGCCGCGTGCCCGTGACCGACCGCGAACGACTCCGGGCAGATGGTGCTGCCGAAGACGTGCCGCACCAGCGCGTCCATCAACGGCTGCGGCTCGGGCGCGCCGTGCAGCCCCAGCGCCCGCAGCGCGCGGGCGGCGGTGCGGGTGTCGACGTCGTCGAGGCCGACGAGCCGGCCGACGAGGCCGGGGTCCGTGCCGGCGCCGAGCAGCACCCCGTGCAGCAGGAACGCGCACTGCGCGGCGGGCAGTGCGGTGACCGCGGCGGTGACCCTGCGCAGCAGCGGCTCGTACGCGCGGCGGGTGACGTCCGGCGGTTCGACGGCGGCGGACGCCGGCCACCCGGCGGCATCCGCCGCGAGCGCGCGCGCCAGCCACGGACTGCCGCCGCTGAGCCGGTGACAGCGGGCCGCCGCGGCCCGGCCCACCTGGGGCAGCAGCCGCTCGACACCGGCCGGCGACAGCGGCGCCGGCCGCAGCGTCCGGTCGGCGCGGCCCAGCGCGGCCCGGACCGCGGGCCGGTCGCCGCCCGCGTCGCCCTCCAGAACCGCGAACGCCACCAGCACCGCCACCCCGCCCGCCCGGGTGGCGTGCCGCTCGAGCCGGGCGAGCCAGGCCAGGCTCGCGTCGTCAGCCCACTGCAGGTCGTCGATGGTGACCAGCAGCATGCCGGCGCGCGCGGCGGCCGACCCGCGGATGTCCCGCCACAGCCGTGCCGCCAGGCTCCGCGGCAGGTCCCGCTCGGCGCGGATCGCCGCGGCCCCGACCACCGGCACCCCGCCGTCGGCGGCCAGGTCCGCCACCAGCCGCAGCAGCGCCGACCTGCCCGACCCCAGGCTGCCGGCGACCGCCAGGACACCGCCGTGCCCGCCGCGGAGGCGGGTCAGTGCGGCCTGGCAGAGGTCCCGTTCATGCTCCCGCTCGATCAGCACACCGCAGAGTGTTCCCCAGCCGCGCCACTCAGCACATCGGAAAGTTCCGATCTGCCGACGATCCCGAGTCTGCGGTACGCGTTGCTCAGATGCAGCTCGACGGTGCGCCTGGTGATGCCCAGGATCTCGGCGATGGCCGCGTTCGGCAGCCCGTTCGCCGCCAGCTCGGCGACCCTCAACTGGGCCGCGGACAAGGTGCCCGCGTCCCCGCCCGGCTGCGCGGCGCGCGCCTCGGCGGGGCGGGCGGCGTGGCGGCGCACCGCGGCGCTCCTCCCGGCCGGGGCGATACCCCGGCCGCCGGCCCGGACGCTCCAACCGTTGCCGGGTCCGATGCGCCCGGCGGCGCGCATGGCCGCGTCCGCCGCCGGCGAACCGCGCAGCTCGGCCGCCGCCCGCTCCAGCGTCAGCAGCGTCTCCGCCGACCAGCTGCCGCGCATCGCCGCCCAGAGCGCCACCACCGCCCGGTCCGCCCGGTTCACCGCCTCAGCGTGCAGCAGCGCCGCCCGCAGCTCGGTGAGGGCGACGGCGCCGCCGGTTCCCCACCGCTCGGCGGCCAGCCGCTCCGCCCGCAGCAGCAGCGCCGCCTCGGTGTCGCGGCCGCGCCCGTGCTCCAGCAGCGCGGCCTGCGACCGCCACGGCAGCAGGGCCGGGTTGCGGTGCCCGGCGGCCAGGCACCGGCGGCCGCACTCGTGCAGCATCCGCACGGCCGTGTCGACCTGACCGTCGGCGGCCTCGGCCAGCGCCCGGGCGTACAGCAGGTGCGCCCAGGCGACGCCCTGGTCACTGCCCGGCGGCAGCGGCGCGTCCAGCACCGCGCGCACCTTGCGCCGCCGGCCCGTGGCCAGCAGCTGCATGAGCTGCAGCGCCCGCAGCCGGGGCAGGATGCTGGGGTGCCAGGACTGCTCCGGCAGACACTGGCGCAGGTCGTGCAGGTCGCGCTCGGCGTCGTCGAGGCGGCCGGTGCGCAGGCACAGCTCGGCGCGGGCGACCAGCGCCCCGGCCGCGGCGCCGCCGGCCCCGCGGGACGCCTCGACGAGCCCGTCCAGCTGCCGCTCCGCCGCCGCGAAGTCCTCCGTGAGCGTCAGGGTGCGCGCCGCCGCCACCTGCACCGGCAGCGGCACCACGGCACCGGCCGGTGGGTCCAGCGCGGCGAGGGCGTGCCGGCGGGCCGCATCCAGGTCCTCGCCCGCCACCGCCTCCCGCCACGCGATGACCCCCCGCCCCGCGGGGTCGCCGGCGGCGCCGCTGGGCGCGGGCACCCGGTCGCAGGTCAGCTCGGGCGGGACCCCGGACCGGTCGGACGCCAGCCAGTACAGCGCCGCCAGCGCGGCCCGCTCGGCGGCGGTGGCGGCCTGCGGTCGCGCCGGCCCGGCCGCCCGGTGGTAGGCGGCGGCCAGTTCCCGCCGCGCGGCGTCGTCGGCGCCACGGATCAGCAGCCTGCCCGCGGCCGCCGTCCGCGCCCCGGCCGTCTCGCCGTCCGGCGCGTCGCGCAGCACCGCGCGGTAGGTGCGGTCGGCGGCCTCCGGCGCGCAGCCCAGCTGGGCGTCGCCGAGGGCCAGCTGGGTCGCCAGCCGCAGGTCGTCGGCCATCGATTCGCACAGCGCCCGTTCGTACAGCGTCACCGCCGCCTCCCAGCGCCGTCCGGTGCCGGCGGAGGCAGCGGCGGCCAGCAGCGCGTTCAGCGCCCAGCCGGGCCAGCCAGGCTCGGTCGCGCACAGCAGCCGGCCCACGAGCGCCGGTGGCAGCCCTCGGTCGTTCGCGGCCCCGGCGGTGTCCCGGCGCAGCGCTGCCCGCTCGGCGCCGTCCATCGCGGCGAGCGCCACCTCGGCGACGAGCGGGTCGGCTGGGTCGAGCCCGGGGCAGCCGGGCAGGCCGTGCGTGAGCCTGGCCGCGAGGCGCTCCGGCACCCCCGGCCCGAGCAGCGCCCGGACCCGCAACCACCGCAGCTGCGGGCCGGACAGGTGGGCCAGCCGCTCGGCGATCCGGTCGCGGCGCACCTCGCGGCAGGCGGCGTTGAGCCGGTCGAGGTCCACGTGCGCGCCGCAGCGGCGCACCGCGGCCAGCAGCACCGCCGGGTCGCCCTGCGCGGCCGCGGCGAGCAGCACCGCCGGGTCGCCGGCCGCGGCGGCGGCGATGAGCGCCCCGGTGTGCGCGTCCAACGTGCCCCGGCCTGCGGTGGCGAGCGCGGAGCGCCACAGCGCGGCGGCGTTCGCGGTGGCGGGGCGGGCCGGTGCGGTCACGACGCGCCCCCACCGGCGGGCCCGGCCAGCGGGCCGGTTCCCGGCGCGGGACCGGCCGGCCGCGCCGCGGCGGTGCCCCGGCGCGACAGCGGCATCGGCTCCACGATGCCGGCCAGGGCGTCCCTGCGGCGGATGCCGAGCCGCCGGTAGACGTTGGTGAGGTGAAACTCGACGGTCCGCATGGAGATGAACAGCTCCTCGGCGATCTGCCGGTTGGTCGCGCCGCCGGCGGCCAGGGACGCGACGGCCTTCTCACTGCTGGACAGCTCACCGCACGCGGCGAGCTGCGTGCCGGTGCGCCCGCCGGCGGAGCTGAGCACGTTGCGGCAGTGCGCGGCCAGCATCGTGTACCCGAGCCGGCTGGACAGCACCATGCCGTCGCGCAGGTGCCGGCGGGCGGCGGTGCGGTCGCCCAGGACGGTCAGCGTCCGGCCGAGCATCAGCTGCGCCTTCACCTGGTGCAGCGGGGCGGGGGAGCGCTCCAGCTCGGCGAGCGCGCCGAAAAGCAGCTCGATCTTGGCGCCGTCCTCGGTGAGCGCGGCGCGGGCCAGCAGCGCCATGCCGGTCGTCCGCGGCGTCTGCCACCGCCGGCACCGCTCCTCCGCCTGCTCGAGCCGCAGATGCGCCTCCTGCCGCCGGCCGCGCACCGCCAGCAGGACGATCTCGTCCAGCCACCAGCTGCTGAACGCCGGGCTGCACACCCCGGCGTCGTCGATGACCTGCCCGCAGACCCGCAGCCGCTGCAGCGCCCGGTCGTGGTCCTGGCCCCAGTACGCGGCGAGCGCCCCTGCCCCGACCGCCTGCACCTGCTCCCACAGCGGCATGTCGGAGGTCCGCTCCTGCATCGCCTCCAGGCCCGCCTCGGCGGCGAGGACCCGGGCCTGCGAACTGTCGATCAGCGAGATGATCGTCTGCGCGGACCAGGTGGCGGCGCCCCACTCGCCGTCGCCGGCCAGCCGCAGCGCCGCCGTCGCCTCCGCCCAGGCGGCCTCGAGGTCGCCGACCTCCAGCAGTACGCGCGCCCAGGTCGCCCGGGCGACCGCCTCGGCGCAGGGCTCCCCGCGGTCGCGGTGGTGCGCGGCGAGCCGGCTCGCCGCGGCCAGGGCTCCGGCGGTGTCGTCGGCCATCAGCAGCACCCGGGTCGCCATCAGCGGCGCCCAGCTGTCGCCGGTCACCGGCCGGTCCAGCACGAGCCGGGCGTACCGGGTCGCCCGCTCGGCGTCGACGCCCTCGTAGGCGGTGGCGAGCGCGTGCACGGCCAGCATCCGGCGGCTGGAGGAGGCGTCGGCGACGGCGGCGGGCGCGTCGCCGATCCGGGAGCGCACGGTGTGGTAGGTGGCGCCGCCGATGACGGCGTTGGCGGCCAGCGTCGACTCGACCGTCGCGAGCCGGATGCGGTCCCGCAGTGTCGGGGTGCTCCCGGCGGCGCGGCGCAGCGTCTCCATGGCGTCGTGCAGCAGGTACGGCGCGGTCGGTTCGCGCCCGGTGACGAGCGCGGCGAGGCCCAGGCAGACCACGGCCCGCGCCTTCGTGCGGGCGTCGGTGGTGCGCGGCAACGCCTGCCGGGCGTGCCCCAGCGCGGCCGCCGGATCGACGTTGAGCAGCCCGAACGCCACGTCGACCGCGGCGTCGGGCGACTGCGGCTGGGCGGCCAGCAGCCGGGTCCAGATGCGCACCGCGGCGGGCGCGTCGTGCTGGTAGGCCAGCTCGGCCGCCTCCCGCAGCCGCTCCAGCATCCAGGGCTCGTCGAGGTCGTCGAGGTCCACCAGCACGTCGGCGATGCGCCGCACAGGCGCGTCGGCGTCGTTGAGCATGGACACCGCCCGCCGCCGCAGCCGCTGCAGCTCGTCGGCGGCGAGCAGGCCGAACAGCTCCACGGCGACGGCCGGCGGGACCGGCCGGTCCGGGTCGCCGGTGAGGACCCCGGTGTTGCGCAGCGTCGCCAGGCGGGCGACGGTCAGCTGGGGCGGCAGCCCGGCGAGCGCGCCGACGAGCTCGGCGTCGTGCTGCTGCAGCACGGCGGTGGCCACGGCGACCCGCAGCAGGTTCGGCTGGCGGCTCAGGAAGCGGCGCAGCCGGCCGGTGCGCGGCTCGGCGCCGGCGTGCTCGGGCGCGTCGAGGTCGAGCACCGTGTGCCGCGGGCCGCCCAGGATGTCGGCGAACAGCGGGTCGAGGGCGGGATGCTCGCGGGGCGTAACGGCGAGGACCACCTGCAGCGGCCGGCTGGTGCAGCGCCGCAGCAGGTAGTGCAGCCAGCGCAGGGTCGCCGTGTCGCACCAGTGGGCGTCGTCCAGGACGAGCCGCACCGGGCCGAACTGCAGCAGGCCGAGTGCGCGCCGGTACAGGTCCAGCACCGTGCGGTGGCCGCCGTCGGCCGGTGCCGGATGGGTCCCCGCCCGCGGCTGCGCCGGCAGCAGCTGCCGCGCCGCGGCGAACTCCACCGCGGCGCCGGCCTCCGTGCAGGTCGCGGACAGCACCGTCACGCCGGGCCCGGCGGGTGCCCGCACCAGGCTGGTCTTGCCCGTGCCGGGCGCGCCGGTGACCATCACCACGGCGGCCGCCCCGACGTCCGGCAGCACCGGCGGACCGCCGCGCGCCGGCGCGGTGCCGGCGCCGCGGTCCGGCTCGGCGGGCTGCGGTGTCATGACGGTGTCCCATCGGTGCGGTCGGTGTGAGGTGCCGGTCGGTCCGTCCGGTCCGGCCCAGGGCCTGCGGTGAGCCCAGGGCCGGCGGGCGGTCAGGTGCGCGGCGCCGGCCGGGTGAACCCCGTGATGATCACGGCGCCGACCAGCAGGTGCAGCAGCGCGAGCGAGACCTTCGTGCCGGCGTCGGTCCCGCCGAGCGGCCCGAGCAGCGACAGCACCAGGAACACGACCGCGATGACGGTCCAGATGGTGCGGCCCTTCGCGGTGAGGCGCTCCAGCAGGGCGAGCAGCCCCCAGCCGAGCAGGCCGACGAGGACGACGGTGATGACGACCGCGACCGGGCTGACCGTCTGCTCGCTGCCGCCGGTCTTGACCACCAGGTCACCGGCGACCGCACGGGCGATGAAGTAGACGATGAGGGCGAGGACGGCGGCGCTGACGATGGCGAGCGGGCGCACGGCGGACGGCTTCATGTGCTTGAACCTCCGGGGTAGGCGGAACTGTGCTGCTTCAGGACACGGGTGACGGTTGCGCCGCGTCGAGCGCGCGGGGTGGCACCGCCGGGCACAGGCCGGCCGCGGCTGCCCGGTCCAGCAGGGCGCGGACGGCGGCCAGGCCGTCGTCGCCGAGGTCCTCGGTGAACCCGTTGACGTACAGGGCGATGTGTTGCGCCGTCACCTCCGGCGCCAGCTCCTGGGCATGCTCGCGGACGTAGTCCCGGGAGGCCTCCGGGTGCGCCCAGGCGTGCCGTACCGACGCGCGGACCGCGCCGGTGACCGCGGCGATGCGTTCGGCGCCCAGGTCGCGGCGGGCGACGATCGCGCCGAGGGGGATCGGCAGGCCGGTGTCCTGCTCCCAGAAGCGGCCGAGGTCGACCAGCTCCAGCAGCCCGTAGGCGGGGTAGGTGAAGCGGGCCTCGTGGATGATCAGGCCGGCGTCGACCAGGCCGTCGCGGACCGCGGGCATGATCTCGTGGAACGGCATGACCATGATCCCGCCGAGGCCGCCCGGCACGGCCCGCTGCGCCCACAGCCGCAGCAGCAGATAGGCCGTGGACTGCTCGCTGGGCACGGCGACGACCGCCGTGCCCAGCCGCGCCGGCGGGTGCTCCTGCCGGCCGACCAGCAGCGGCCCGCAGCCGCGGCCGAGGGCGCCGCCGCACGGCAGCAGGGCGAACCGGTCCAGGAACGCCGGCAGCGCCGCGTAGGAGATCTTCATGACGTCGAACCGGTCGCTACCCGCGAGGTGGTTGGTGACGTCGATGTCCGCGTGCGTGACGGCCGTGGCCGGCGTGCCCGGCAGCAGGCCGTGCGTCCACGCGTGGAAGACGAACGTGTCGTTGGGGCACGGCGAGTACGCGATCGACAGCTGCCGCTCGGTCATGGGCGGATCTTACGGCCGGACGGGACGGCTTGTCCCGGTTCGTGGCGGCCACGGTGTGCGCGGGGATCAAGTGTGGTGATTTCCCCAATCTCCGCCACGGCACGATGCCAGCAGCAGAACTGCGTCGGTCGCAGACCGCTGCCCGTCTCCACGTGTCCGGTGCATCCCAGCCGGGCCCATCGCTTCCGGCACCCGAAGGACGAATCGATGACGACCGTCATGGAACCCGCCGCGGCGCTCACCGACGCATGGCTCGCCGCCGATCTCGACGCGTGGACCGTGCGCGTGGTCCGCCGGCACCTCGACCCGGCCAGCGGCAGCCCGTACTGGCTGGCCCGCCGCCCGCACCTCGGGTTCGACCCGTTCGACATCACCCGCTACGACGAGCTGGCCCAGTTCGGGCCGTTCTCGCTGGCCACGCTGCGTGAGCTCGACCCCGTGCAGCTGGTCCCCTCCGACGTGCCGCGCCCGCTCGCGGGGCGGATCTGGGAGTCCGGCGGCACCACCGGCAAGCCGTGCCGCATCTTCCACACCCCGTCGATGGCCGAGCACCACACCGCGTGGCGGCTGCGCGGGCTGCGGCTCAGCGGCTTCGAACCGGGCCGGACCTGGCTGTACGCCTGCCCGAGCGGCCCGCACATCGTCGGCCGCGGCGCGAACCAGATCGCCGAGCTCTACGACTCGACCGTCTACACGATGGACCTCGACCCGCGCTGGATCAAGACGCTGATCCGCGACAGCCGGCTGGTCGAGATGAACATGTACGTCGAGCACACCATCGAGCAGATGACCGACGTGCTGGAGACCGGCCGGGTGCAGTACCTGGAGACGACGCCGGCGATCCTGCAGGCGCTCATCTCCCGCCGGCCCGAGCTGGTCGCCGGCCTGCAGGGCGTCGGCCTGGGCGGCACCCAGCTGACCCCGCCGATGTACACCGAGATCGCCGAGGCGCTGCAGGGCGGGGTGATCGGCATGACGTACGGCAACACCTTCGGCTGCGCGATGGGCCTGCCGGTCGAGCGCGACGGTGCCGTCCTGCCGTACCTGCCCAACTATCCGCAGGTCACGATGGCCGTCGTCGACAAGGAGGACCCGCGCCGGACGGTCGGCTACGGCGAGACCGGCCGGGTGCGCCTCACCGTCCTGCACGACGACCTCTTCCTGCCCAACATCATGGAGCGCGACCAGGCGGTCCGGCACCGGGCCGGGGACGCCTGGCCGTGCGACGCCGTCGCGAACGTCCGGCCGCTGCAGATCACCTCGGCCGCGCCCGAGGGGCTCTACTGAGCCCCGCTCGCAAGCCCCCACACAGAGCCGATGAGGAGTCGTTGGTGGACACAGGTCTGAAGCGGGAACTGGAGGCGAAGGTCGTCGCCGGTGAGCGGCTCAGCCGCGAGGACGGCATCGCGCTGTACGCGTGCGACGACCTCGCCTGGCTCGGCGGGCTGGCGCACCACGTGCGCACCCAGAAGAACGGTGACGTGGTCCACTTCAACGTCAACCGGCACCTGAACATGACGAACGTCTGCACGGCCTCGTGCGCGTACTGCTCCTTCCAGCGCAAGCCGGGGGAGAAGGACGCCTACACGATGCGGATCGAGGACGCGGTCCGGCTGGCCAAGGAGATGGAGAGCGAGCAGCTCACCGAGCTGCACATCGTCAACGGCCTGCACCCGACGCTGCCGTGGCGGTACTACCCGCGCTCGATCCGGGCGCTGAAGGAGGCCCTGCCGCCGACCGTGGCGATCAAGGCCTTCACCGCGACGGAGATCCACTGGTTCGAACGCATCTCCGGGCTGTCCGCCGAGGACGTCCTCGACGAGCTCATCGACGCCGGCCTGGAGTCGCTCACCGGTGGCGGCGCGGAGATCTTCGACTGGGAGGTCCGCCAGCACATCGTCGACCACGCCACCCACTGGGAGGACTGGTCGCGCATCCACCGGCTCGCGCACCGCAAGGGCCTCAAGACGCCCTGCACGATGCTGTACGGCCACATCGAGGAGCCCCGGCACCGGGTCGACCACGTGCTGCGCCTGCGGGAGCTGCAGGACGAGACGGGCGGCTTCCACGTCTTCATCCCGCTGCGGTACCAGCACGACTTCCACGACTCGCGCGACGGCAAGATCCGCAACAAGCTCATGGCCCGCACCACGATGGCGACCGGCGCCGAGGCGCTCAAGACCTTCGCGGTGTCCCGGCTGCTGTTCGACAACGTCCAGCACGTCAAGGTGTTCTGGGTGATGCACGGCCTGCAGACCGCGGAGCTGGCGCTCAACCACGGCGCCGACGACATCGACGGCTCGGTCGTCGAGTACAAGATCACCCACGACGCCGACGAGTTCGGCACCCCGGACAAGATGACCCGCGAGAGCCTGCTCGACCTGATCCGCAACGCCGGTTTCCGGCCGGTCGAGCGCAACACCCGCTACGAGGTCATCCGCGAGTTCGAGGGGCCCGACCACGCGCGCCGCGAGACGCCCCAGCCGATGCGGGTCTGACCGTGCCGGCCACCGAACGACGAGACAAGGCAGGTGAGCGCGGGTGACCGCAGCGACGACACCGCAGGAGAGCCGGCTCGAGGTCTGGATCGACCAGGGGCTGTGCACCGGCGACGGGATCTGTGCGCAGTACGCGCCGGAGGTCTTCGAGCTCGACGTCGACGGGCTCGCATACGTCAAGGGTGACGACGGGGAGCTGCTGCACTCGCCCGGCACGGCGGTGCTGGTGCCGCTGGTCGCGGCGAAGGACGTCATCGACTCGGCGAACGAGTGTCCCGGCGACTGCATCCACGTGCGCCGCCAGGACGACGGCGTCGAGGTGTACGGCCCGGACGCGTTGCCATGACGGTGACGACGGCGGGCCCGGTGACCCTGCTCGGCCGGCTCCTGCCGGAGGCCACGGCCGTCGCCGAGGCGTTCGACGACGCGCTGCCGGCGCCGCTGTTCCCGCAGGAGCTCGCGGCGCTCGGCAACGCGGTGGTGAAGCGCCGCGCGGAGTTCATGACGGGCCGGCGGTGTGCCCGGGAGGCGCTCGGCCGGCTCGGGTTCGGCCCGGTCGCGATCCCGTCCGGGCCGCGCCGGGAGCCGCTGTGGCCGTCCGGCGTCGTCGGCACCATCACCCACTGCGCCGGGTACCGGGCCGCGGCGGTCGCCCGCGCCGAGCACCTCACCACCGTCGGCATCGACGCCGAGCCGCACGCGCCGCTGCCCGCCGGGGTGCTGGACAGCATCACGCTGGTCGAGGAGCGCCGCCACCTGCGGCAGCTGGACGGGCAGCGGCCCGGCATCCACTGGGACCGGCTGCTGTTCAGCATCAAGGAGTCGGTGTTCAAGGCGTGGTACCCGCTGACCGGCCGCTGGCTGGACTTCACCGAGGCCACGGTGACGATCGCGGCGCAGCGCGAGACGTTCCACGCCTGGCTGCTGGTGCCCGGCCCGGTGGTCGGCGGGGTCGAGGTCGCCGGGTTCAGTGGCCGCTGGCTCGTCGAGCGCGGGCTGGTGCTCACCGGCATCGCCGTTCCGGCCCGGCAACCGGCGTTCGCCGGCTGATCCTCGCCGGGAGCGGGGTGCCGGCACCGGCCGGGCGGGGTTGGGACCGCCCGGCCGGCCGCCGGCATCCGTCGGCTGCCCGCGGGTGCTTGGGTTCAGGGCACCGGTCGGGCCGGTTCGGGGCGCCCGGCCCGGTCGCGCGGCGGGAAGAGCAGCAGCCCGGCGACCGCGCCGCAGAGCACCGCGATGCCGTGCTGGTCCGGCCGCGCCGCAAGGGCACCCGCCGCGACCAGCGCGGCGACCCCGGCGGCGAACGCCACCCCGGTGTAGCGGTCCCGGCGCAGCAGCACGCTCATCACCACCAGCACGGCGGTCGGGGCCGCGGTCGCGCCGGCGATCCCGCCGAAGCCGAGCCCGGCCACGCACGCCACGTAGTACGGCACCACGAAGGCGTGCGGGCGGGTCGCCGCGCCGGGGCGCAGGATCAGCAGCGTCGCCAGGGCGCCGGCGAGGCCGCAGACGGCGAGGGAGTTGCCGGAGCCGGTCGGGTCCAGCCGCTCCCCGAACGCCTCACCGGCCAGGCCGATCCCCACGTACAGCACCAGCCAGCGCACCGTGCCGAAGCGGCGCTCGGCGATGACGCCGACGACGAGCAGCGAACCGATGTTGAACAGGATCTGCCCCCACCCGGCGGACTGCACCAGCAGCGGGGTGAACCAGCGCCACCACTCGCCGTCATGCAGCGCCGGGTAGTTGCGGCGGAACCGGTCGAGGACCTCGGGATCGTTGAGCTGGGCCGCGGCACCGAGCGCGGTGACGAACGCGACGACCAGGGTGGCGATCGGCAGGCCCGCGCGGCGGCGGGTTTCGACGGCGGTCACTGCCCCACGCTACCCGCCGCGCGCCGGCACCTCGCGGCCCGCCCGACGAACTAGGCGAACCCTTAACCGCGATCACCGATGCTTCCTACAACCATGGGGGAGGCGAGGCGTGCAACCAGCGACGCATGCGGCAACGGACGCGGCGGCGGTCGAGGCGTGGATCCTGCGCCACGTCGCGGCGAGAACCGGCGCCGGCCCGGTCGAGCCCGACGCGGTGCTCGCCGACCTCGGCCTGTCCTCCCGCGACGCCCTGGTGCTCCTCGGCGACCTGCAGCAGCTGCTCGGCCGCACGATCGAGGCGACCGTGTTCTGGCAGTACCCGACCGCCCGGCAGCTCGCCCGGCATCTCACCGGCACCGGCGAGCCGGCCGCGCTGCCCCGCCCGGCCGGCCCGACCGCCGGCGGCGGGCCCGGCGAGCCGATCGCCGTCATCGGCATCGGCTGCCGGTTCCCCGGCGCCACCGGTCCCGAGGCGTTCTGGAAACTGCTGGAGTCCGGCACCGACGCCGTCGGCGGCGACGTGCCCGGCCACCCGCCGCTCGGCCGGCCGCACGGGCTGCTGGCCGACGTCGACCAGTTCGACGCGGAGTTCTTCGCCGTCTCCGCCAAGGAGGCCGGGCACGTCGACCCGCAGCACCGGCTGCTGCTGGAGGTCGCCTGGGAGACCCTCGAGCACGCGGGCGTGCCGCCGGCGAGCCTGGCCGGCACCCGCACCGGCGTGTTCGTCGGCATCAGTGGCAGCGACTACGGCCGGCTCATCGCCCGCGAGCCGCACCTGCACAGCCTGCACTCCGGGACCGGGCAGGCGCTGAGCGTCGCGGCGAACCGCATCTCCTACACCCTGGGCCTCAAAGGCCCGAGCGTCGCCGTGGACACCGCCTGCTCCTCCTCGCTGGTGGCGCTGCACCTGGCCTGCCGCAGCCTGCGGTCCGGCGAGTCGGACACGGCGCTGGCCGGCGGGGTCAACCTGCTGCTGGACACCGCCGGCACCGAGGTGTTCGAGCAGGCCGGGATGATGGCCGCGGACGGCCGGTGCAAGACCTTCGACGCCGCCGCCGACGGCTACGTCCGGGCCGAGGGCTGCGGCCTGGTGCTGCTCAAACGCCTCGACGCGGCGGTCCGCGACGGCGACCGGATCCTCGCCGTCGTGCGCGGGTCCGCGGTCAACCAGGACGGCCGCAGCAACGGTCTCACCGCCCCGCACGGCGGCGCCCAGCAGGACGTCCTGCGCGACGCCCTGCACGACGCGGGCCTGGCGCCCGCCGACATCGACTACGTCGAGGCGCACGGCACCGGCACCCCGCTCGGCGACCCGATCGAGGCCGCCGCGCTCGCCGCCGTCCTCGGCGACGGCCGGCCCGCGAGCGAGCCGCTGCTGCTCGGCTCGGTGAAGACCAACATCGGCCACGCCGAGGCCGCCGCGGGCATCGCGGGGGTGCTCAAGGTCGTGCTGATGCTCCGGCACGAGCACATCCCCGCCCACCTGCACCTGCGCGAACGCAACCCGCGGATCCCCGCCGGCGCGCCGCTGAGCGTGCCGGCCGCCGGGCAGCCGTGGCGGCCGCGGCGCGGCACGCTCACCGCCGGCGTCAGCTCCTTCGGCTTCGGCGGCACCAACGCCCACGTCATCGTCCAGGCCCCACCAGGGACACAGCCGGCGACGAAGCCGGCCGCGAAGGCCACCGCAAAGGCCACGGCCGGGGGCAACGTGCGCTCCACGCACCTGGTCACCGTCAGCGCCAAGACGCCGGCGGCGCTCGCCGCGCTCGCCGCGCGGTACGCGGACCGGCTGGAGCAGCGGCCCGCGCCGTCGCTCGCCGACCTCACCGCCGCCGTCCACACCGGACGGTCCCACTTCCGGCACCGGGCCGCGTTCGCCGCCCGTACCCGCGAAGAGGCCATTGAACAGCTGCACCGCATCGCTTCGGGCACGGCGCACCGGGGGCTGCACGCCGGCGTGCGCCCGCCCGACGGCGCCGGTGGCGTGGCCTTCCTCTTCAGCGGGCAGGGCTCGCAGTACGCCGACATGGGCCGGCAGCTGTACGTGACGAACGCCGGCTTCCGCGCCACCCTGCTGCGCTGCGACGAGATCCTGCGGGACCTGATCGGCCGCAGCCTGCAGACGGTGCTGTTCCCGCAGCCGGACGAGCGGCACCTGCTCGACGAGACGCGCTACACCCAGCCCGCGCTGTTCTGCCTGCAGTACGCGCTCGCGCAGCTGTGGGCCGGCTGGGGCGTGCGCCCCGCCCACCTGCTCGGCCACAGCGTCGGCCAGCTCGCCGCCGCCTGCGTCGCCGGGGTCTTCGACCTCGAGGACGGGCTGCGGCTGGTCGCCGCGCGCGGCCGGCTCGTGCAGGAGCACAGCGCGCCCGGCGCGATGCTGGCGGCGTTCACCGGCGAGGACACCGTCCGCGCCGCCCTGGCCGCGGTGGCCGACCCGAGCCTGGCGGTCGCGGCGGTCAACGCCGACACCAACGTCACCGTCGCCGGTACGCCCGAGGCCGTCGCCGCCGTGGCCGCGCGCCTGACCGCGGCCGGGGTGACGGTGCGGCCGGTGAAGTCCGGGCTGGCGTTCCACTCGCCGATGATGGCCCCGGCCCGGGACGCCTTCGCCGAGGTCGCCGCCGCCCTGACGTACCGGGCGCCGCGGGTGCCGCTGGTCAGCGACCTCGACGGCCGGCACTTCGACGACCTGCACCGCCCCGACGCGGCGTACTGGACCAGGCACCTCACCTCGACGATCCGCCACGCCGACGGCGTGCGCCGGCTGGCCGGGTCGGGCTGCGCCACGTTCGTCGAGGTCGGCCCCGGCCAGGTGCTGATCGGCGCCGGCCGCCGGGTGGTGTCCGGGGCCCGGTGGCTGCCGTCGCTGCGCACCGGCGCCGAGGACGGCGACGTGCTCACCGACGCGCTCGCCCAGCTGTACGCCGCCGGGCACGACCTCGACTGGGCCGGGCTCCACGAGGGGTTCCGCCGCCGGCATGTCGACCTGCCCACCTACCCGTTCCAGCGCAGACGGTTCTGGCTGCCCACGGCGCACCCGCCGGAGCCCGCACCGGCGACGATCCCCGTCCAGAGAGGGGCTGAGGAGCACGTGGCACAACCGACGTCGGCAGGAGCGGAGGACCGCGTCCTGGCAGAGCTGGGCCAGGTCGTGACGACGCTGCTGGAGTCCGACACGCCGATCGACCCGGACATGTCGTTCCTGGAGCTCGGCGCCGACTCCATGACGCTGTTCCACACGATCCAGAGCGTGCAGCGCACCTTCGAGGTGGTCGTCCCGATCGGGATGCTGTTCGAGGAGGTCAACACGCTGCGCCGGCTGGCCGGCTACATCATGCGCACCGCCCCGGCCGCCGTGCTGGCCCTGCGCGAACCGGCCCCGCCCGCGCTGCCTATGTCGCCTGTGTCGGCGGCCTCGCCGCTGCCGGCGGCTCCCGCAGCGCTGCCGCCGCTCGCGCCGGGTGGTGGCGGCGCCGTCGACCGGTTCCTCGACGTCCACGCGCAGGTGATGGACCAGGCGTACGAGCTGCTGCGCCGCCGCCAGCCCGCCGCTGCTGGCGCCGGCCTGGTTCCGCCCGCCGCTGGTGGGGTTCCGCCCGCGCCCGCCGCGCCCCCCGCGGCCCCCGCGGCCGAGGCCACCGCGCCGGCGCCGCGGACGGCCATCCCGGCGGCGCCGCAGGGGACGTTTGTCGCGTTCGGCCCCCGCACCGGTGGCCGGTCACGGAAGCTCACCGACGCCCAGCGGGCCTTCATCGCCGAGCTGTCCCGCGCCTACATCGCCCGCACCTGCGGCTCCCGGGCGCAGGCGGCCGCCGAGCGGCTCGGCCACGCCGACGTGCGGCACGCGCCGCAGCCGTACCTCAACCTCAAGGAGACCCGCTACCCGATCGTGGTGACCCGCTCCCAGGGCGCCCGGGTGTGGGACGTCGACGGCAACGAGTACCTCGACCTCACCATGGGCTTCGGGGTGAACCTGTTCGGCCACAACGAACCGTTCATCAACGAGGCGATCACCGCCCAGCTCGCCGACGGCATGCAGCTCGGGCCGCACTCGCCGCTCGTACCGGAGACGACCGACCTCATCCGGCAGCTGACCGGCAAGCAGCGGGTCGTGTACTGCAACACCGGCTCCGAGGCGGTGATGGTGGCGGTCCGGCTGGCCCGGGCGGTCACCGGGCGGCACCGCATCGCCATGTTCGCCGGCGCGTACCACGGCACCGCCGACCCGATCCTGGCCCGGCAGGACATCGAGGGCGCCTCCGGGGAGTCCGTGCCGATGGCGCCGGGCATCCCGCCGGAGGTGAGCGCCAACGCGCTCGTGCTGCCCTACGGCGACCCGGCGTCGCTGCAGGTGCTGCGCGAGCGGGCGGACGAGCTCGCCGCGGTGATCGTCGAGCCGGTGCAGAGCCGCCGCCCCGACGTCCAGCCGGTCGAGTTCCTGCGCGAGGTCCGCCGGATCACCGCCGGCGCGGGCATCCCGTTCGTCTTCGACGAGGTCATCACCGGGTTCCGGACGCACCCGAACGGCGCCCAGGGCGTCTTCGGCATCACCGCCGACATCACCACGTACGGCAAGGTCGCCGGCGGCGGGATGCCGATCGGGATCGTCGCCGGTGACGCGAAATACCTGGACGCCGTCGACGGCGGCGCGTGGGAGTTCGGCGACCAGCCGTACCCGCAGACCGTCCGCACGTTCTTCTCCGGCACGTTCTGCAAGCACCCGCTGTCGCTGGCCGCCGCCCGGGCCGTGCTGCGGGAGCTGGTCCGCCGCGGGCCGGCGCTGCAGGAGGGGCTCAACGCGCGGACCGAGGCGTTCGGGGCCCGCCTGGACGCCATGTTCGAAGGCGCCGGGGTGCCGATCCGCGTCGCCCGGTTCGGCTCGCTGTTCCGGCTGCGGCTGGTCGAGGAGCCGGCCAACTCGGAGCGCTCCGAGATCTTCCACACGATGCTCGTCCACGACGGCCTGTACATCTGGGAGGGCCGCAACTGCTTCCTGTCCCTGGCGCACACCGACGAGGACCTGGACCGGATCGTGGCGGTCGTGGTCAAGGCGGCTGACGCGATGACCGCCAACGGCCTGTTCCCGGGCGCCCGGCCGATCCTGGCCGCCGCCGACGGCCACGCCGCCGCGGGTGAGCTGTGACCGGCCGGCACCCGATCCACCGGGTCCCGGGCGTGCACACGATCGTCGACCTGCTGCGCGGTCATGCCGCGGCCAGGCCGGACCGGCCCGCCTGCACCGAGCTGGACAGCCACGGCCAGGAGGTGCGGACCCTCACCTACGCGCAGCTGGAGCTGCGGGTCCGGGACACAGCGGCGCTGCTGCAGCAGACCACGTCGCCCGGCGACCGGGCGATGCTGATGCTGCCCAACGGCGTCGACTTCGTTGTCGCGTTCTTCGCGTGCGCGTACGCGGGGATCGTCGCGGTGCCGTCACCGGCCCCGGACGCGATCCACGGCGGGAAGCGGACCCTCGGCCGGCTCGACGGGATCGTCAAGGACGCCGACCCCGCGGTCATGCTCACCACCGCCCAGCACGCCGAGTCGTCGCTGGTCGCCGACCTCGGCAGCGTCGAGCCGATCGTCGTCGCCGACGTGCCGGCGGGCCTCGCCGGGCTGTGGCGCGACCCGGGTGTGCGGCCCGAGGATCCCGCGTTCCTGCAGTACACGTCGGGCTCCACCAGCGCGCCGAAGGGTGTCGTGCTCAGTCACGGCAACCTCGTGGCCAACGCCGCCGCCATCGCGGTCCTCGTCGAAGCGCCGCGGTGCGACCCCGACGAGTACTGCGTCGTGAGCTGGCTGCCGATCTTCCACGACATGGGCCTGGCGCAGATGATCGGCGGCCTGTACCCCGGCGGCCGGGTCGTGCTGCTGCCGCCGGTGGCGCTGCTCATGCGGCCCTTCGTGTGGCTGGACGCGATCAGCCGCTTCCGCGCCTGGGTCTCCTCCGCCCCGAACTTCGCCTACGAGTTGTGCGTCGCGAAGATCACCGAGGAGCAGAAGGCGCGGCTGGACCTGCGCGGCTGGACCGTCGCGCTCAACGGCGCCGAACCGGTGCGGCACGGCACGCTCACCGCCTTCATGGCGGCGTTCGCCGGCGCCGGGTTCCGCCCGGCGACGTTCCGGCCCTGCTACGGCCTGGCCGAGGCGGTCGTCTACGTCACCGGCGCCCGCGAGCCGGACGACGCCCGCGTCGCCGACCTCGACGCCGCGCCCCTCGCCGAGCGCGGCGAGCTCGTCGCGGCGCGCCCGGGGCACCCGTCGCGGCAGGTCGTCGCCTGCGGCCGGATCCCGGCCAACCTCGACGTGCGGATCGTCGCCGACGGCGCGCCCGCGCCCGACGGGCTGGTGGGGGAGATCTGGGTCGCCGGGGACAGTGTCTCCAGCGGCTACTGGCGGCAGCCGGAGGCGACCGCGGCCCGCTTCGGCGGCCGGCTCGCGGACCGGCCCGGCACCGCCTACCTGCGCACCGGTGACCTCGGGTTCCTCCGCGACGGTCAGCTGTACGTGCTCGGCCGCATCGACGACCTGATCATCGTCGACGGGCGCAACCACTACCCGACCGACATCGAACGCACGGTCAGCGGCGCGCACCCGGCGATCGCCCCGGACTGCGTCGCGGCCGTCCCGCACGGCGACGACGGGCAGCTCGGCGTCGTCGCCGAAACCGCCCGCCAGGTCCGGGTCGACCGCGGCGACGGCGGCACCGGCGTGCCTTACGACGAGGTGGCCGCCGCGATCCGCCGGGCGGTCGCCGAGGAGCACCAGCTGCACGTCGGTCCGGTGACGCTGCTGCGCCCCGGCGGCCTGCCGCGCACCACCAGCGGCAAGGTCCAGCGCCGGCGCAGCCGGGACCTGCTGCCCGACGGCGGGCCCAAGGCGTGGTGACCAGTAGCGTGCTGGTCATGCGCACCCTGTTCGACACGCCCTCCACGTACACCCTCGAGCCGGCGGCCTCGGCGCGGGCGGTGCCACCGGTGCGGGCCGTGCTGTTCGACTTCGTCAACACGCTCTTCCACATGATCGACGCCGACCGGTGGCTGCGGCAGGTCGCCGCCGACACCGGCCGGGCCGGAGCGCTCGACGACCCGGCGCTGGCGGCGGCGGTCCTGGACGACCTCACCCTCGCCTACCAGCGCCCCGAGGTCCTCGCCGCGCAGGCCGGCCGGGACACGTCCGCCGACCGGCACCGCGCCGCGATGGTCGCCTGGTTCGCCGCCGTGCCGTTCCTGCGCGGGCACGAGCCGGCCGCGCACGCCAGGCTCCTGCACGCCGGCTCCTGGGAGCCGTACCCGGACACCGCCGCCGTGCTGCGCGGCCTGCGGGAGCGCGGCGTGCGGGTCGGCGTGGTCAGCGACATCGCCTGGGACATCCGCCCGCACGTCGCGCACCGCGGCCTCGGTGACCTGGTCGACGCCTACGCGCTGTCCTTCGAGGCCGGACGGGAGAAGCCCGACCCGGAGCTGTTCCGCAAGGCGTGCGCGGACCTCGGCGTCGACCCGCGGGAGACCCTCATGGTCGGCGACAACCCGGTCCGCGACGGCGGCGCCTCCGCCGCCGGGCTGCGCTGCTTCATCCTGCCGGCGGAGCACCGCACCGGCGAGCGTGGCCTGGCCCAGGTCCTCGACCTGGTGCCGGGGGCGCGGTGAGCGCGGTGCTGCCGGGCTTCGGGCGGGTCCTGGTCGTCACCGCGGTCGAGGTGGAACGCGCCGCGGTCCTGCGGGGTCTGGGCCTTGCGGGCGACGGTCCCGGCGTTGCCGGTGCGGTGCCGGTCGTGGTGGCCGGTGGGGTCGGTCCCGCCGATGCCGCCGCGGCCACCGCCCGGGCCCTGACCCGCGCGGAGTGCCAGGGCCGGCCGTTCGGCGCGGTGCTCAGCGCCGGGATCGGCGGCGGCTTCCCCGACCGGGCCGGCGTCGGCGACCTGGTCCTGGGGGACCTGAGCGTGGCGGCCGACCTCGGCGCGCAGGACGGCGACGAGTTCATCGACCTGGAGCGCCTCGGCTTCGGCCGCAGCCGCCACCCCGCCGACCCGCTGCTGCTGGACCGCCTGCGGGCGGCCCTGCCCACCGCGGTCGTCGGCCCGGTCGTCACCGTCAGCACCGCGACCGGGTCGGCGGCCCGCACCGGGGAGCTGCGCCGGCGCGTACCGGGCGCGACGGGGGAGGGCATGGAGGGCTTCGGCGTGGCGGCCGCCGCCTCGGCCGCGGGCACGCCGTTCGCCGAACTGCGCGCTGTCTCCAACGCCGTCGGCCCCCGCGACCGCGCGGCCTGGCGGATCCCGCAGGCCCTCGACACACTGCGCGCCGCGTTCGCCGCGCTGGCCGAACCGAGCTGACCTGGCGCCGTGTGGCGGGCCGGCCGCGCCGGGCACCCGGGCGCTGAGCCGGCCCGGTGGAACGCGGCGGCGTTCGAGGAGCGAGCTCCCCGGAGGACCAGGGCGTGGGGGTGGCCGACGAGCACCTGGGCGGGTTCGTCGCCGCGGGCCGGGCGCGGGCCGGCGTTCACCGGCGCGGTCACCGCGACGCCTGTGCGGGTGCCGTCGTGCGACGTGGCACGGGTCGAGCGAACTGGATGTTTCGGCCGGGTGTGACGGGGTAGCGGCGCGCATGACCTTGTTCAAGGGGCCGCCGCCGGCGCCGGTACCGGTGCCGGTGCACATGCGGCCCGGGCCGGTCCGGCGGCCACTGCCGGGTTCCGCGATCGGGCGGCTGCTGCGCACGACCGACGCGAAGCAGATCGGGATCATGTACCTGGTCACGTCGTTCGTGTTCTTCGCCGCCGGCGGGGTGATGGCGCTGCTGCTGCGGGCCGAGCTGGCCCGGCCGGGCATGCAGTTCCTGTCGACCGAGCAGTACAACCAGCTGTTCACCATCCACGGCACCGTCATGCTGCTGTTGTTCGCGACGCCGATCGTGTTCGCGTTCGCCAACTACATCGTGCCGCTGCAGATCGGCGCGCCGGACGTGGCATTCCCGCGGCTGAACGCGTTCGCCTACTGGCTCTACCTGTTCGGCGGCATTGTGGTGGTGGCCGGGTTCATCACGCCGAACGGCGCGGCCGACTTCGGCTGGACCGCCTACGCCCCGCTCAACAGCCTCACGGACTCGCCGGGCGTCGGCGCCCACCTGTGGATCGTCGGCCTCGTGCTGTCCGGCCTCGGTACGATCCTGGGCGCCGTCAACATGATCACCACGATCCTGACGCTGCGGGCGCCCGGCATGACGATGTTCCGGATGCCGATCTTCACCTGGAACATCCTCATCACTTCAGCCATGATCATCATGGTGTTCCCGATGCTCGCGGCGGTGCTGCTGGCGCTGCTCGCGGACCGGGTGCTCGGCGCGCACGTCTACGACCCGGCCACCGGTGGGCCGTTGCTGTGGCAGCACCTGTTCTGGTTCTTCGGCCACCCCGAGGTCTACATCGTCGCCCTGCCGTTCTTCGGCATCATCACCGAGGTCATCCCGGTCTTCAGCCGCAAGCCGGTCTTCGGCTACAAGGGCCTCGTCGGCGCGACCATCGCCATCGGTGCGCTGTCGATGACCGTCTGGGCACACCACATGTTCGCGACCGGTCAGGTGCTCCTGCCGTTCTTCTCGTTCCTGTCGTACCTCATCGCGATCCCCACCGGGATGAAGTTCTTCAACTGGATCGGCACCATGTGGCGCGGCCAGCTCACGTTCGAGACCCCGATGCTGTTCGCCATCGGCTTCCTGGTGACCTTCCTGCTGGGCGGCCTCTCCGGCGTGCTGCTGGCCGCGCCTCCGCTCGACTTCCATGTCACCGACTCGTACTTCGTGGTCGCGCACTTCCACTACGTGCTCTTCGGCACGATCGTCTTCGCGGTGTACTCCGGCGTGTACTTCTGGTTCCCGAAGATGACCGGCCGCATGCTCGACGAACGCCTGGGCCGGGTGCACTTCTGGCTGACCTTCGTCGGGTTCCACCTCACGTTTCTCGTCCAGCACTGGCTCGGCACCCGGGGCATGCCCCGCCGGTACGCCGACTACCTTCCCACCGACGGTTTCACCACCCTCAACACGGTCTCCACCATCGGCTCGTTCGTCCTGGGCGCTTCGACGATCCCGTTCGTGTACAACGTGTGGATCACGTACAAGGCGGGCCGCGCCGTCCACGTGTACGACCCGTGGGGTTACGGCAACTCGCTGGAGTGGGCCACGTCGTGCCCACCTCCACTGCGCAACTTCGACAGCATGCCCCGCGTCCGCTCGGAACGCCCGGCCTTCGACGCCAAGTTCCCGCAGCTCGCAGCCGGCGGCCAGTCCGTCGCCGGGCCGCCGGAGGGGGGCGCGAAGCCGGGCACCGCGGAATCCGACGGCGGCGCCAGCTATCAGAACCACATCATCGTCGAGGAGCGTCACGCCGTCGAGGGAGGCCACGCCGTCGAGGAAGGTCACGCCGACGACTGATCCCGGTGTGCGCCGCGGCGCTGTCGGGTGCGCCGCCCCGGGTGCGCTGCCGGACCGCGTGTATCACTTTTTGTATCACTCGCCGAACCGCTCACGGCGCGGCGGCGGTGTTAGCGTCGGCTGCGAACGAACGCCAGTACCTGCGTGAAGGGTAAGGCCGGTCTTGTCGCTGCGTGAACCGACGTTTCTCATCCTGACCGCGCTCGCGGCAGAGCCGCAGCACGGTTACAGCGTCCTGGAGGACGTGCGACGCATCTCGGAGGACCGGGTGCGCCTGCAGGCCGGGACCCTCTACGGCATCCTCGAGCGGCTGCGCGGCGACGGGTTCATCGAGGTCGACCGTGAGGAGGTCGTCGCGTCGCGGCTGCGGCGCTACTACCGGCTGACCACGCCGGGCCTGGACCTGCTCAGCGCGGAGACCGACCGCCTGCACCGCAACGCGGCCGCGGCCGACCGGCGGCTGCGGCAGGCCCGGCTCAAGGCCGAGGCGCCCCGGCCGGCCGTCACGACCCGCTGAAACGAAAGCCATACCGGACGAGAGACGGCCGCTGGACGAGAGCCACGCTGAACGAGAGAGCTGCCATGTTTGTCATGTCCGACCGGGTCCAGTTCGACTTCGCCGGAGAGGGGGCCGGGGTCGACGATCTGGCGTGGGGGCAGCAGGAGATCTGGCTGGCCATGACGCGCCAGCGCAGCTGGATCCCGATCGGCGGGCCGAGCCGGCTCACCCCGGGCACCACCCTCGCCGACGTCGTCGACGACCTGCAGTACACGCTCGGGCGGTACCAGACGATGCGCACCCGGCTGCGGTTCGGTGACGGCGGGCGGGTCCGGCAGGAGGTGTTCGCCGCCGGCGAGTTCACCATCGAGCTGTACGACGCGCCGGACGGCGCCGACCCGGGCGAGTTCGCCGACGCCCTGTACGACTGGTTCCGCACCTGGGACTACGACTACGTCGAGGACTGGCCGGTCCGGGTCGGCGTCGTGCGGCACCGCGGGGCGCTCACCCATCAGGTCACCGTCGCCACCCACCTGGTCACCGACGCGCTCGGCGGCGCGATCATGATGGACGAGGTCACCCGTCGCGAGCCGGCCCCCGTCGCCGGCGCGCAGCCGCTGGAGCAGGTGCGCCGGCAACGCTCCCCGTCAGGGCGCCGGCAGAACGAGGCGGCGCTGCGGTACTGGCGGCGGCTGCTGCGCACCGTGCCCGCCCGGACCGTGCCGGAGTCCACCGACCGGTGCGAGCCGCGCTACCGCGAGGGGCTGCTGCACTCCCCGGCGCTGCACCTCGCGCTGCGCGCGATCGTGGACCGGGAGCGGGTCGACCCGGCCACGGCGCTGCTCGCGGTGTTCGCGGTCGCCGTCGCCCGGGTCACCGGCGTCGACCCGGTGGTGATCCGGCCGATCGTCGGCAACCGCTTCTGGCCCGGCCTCGCCGACGTCGTCTGCCCTGTCAACCAGGCCGGCCTGTGCGTCGTCGAGGTCGCGGGTGCCCCGTTCCCGGAGGTCCTCGCCAGGGTGCGCCGGGCGGCGCTGGCGACGTACAAGTACGCCCACTTCGACCCGCTGCAGCTGGCCGAGGTCATCGCCGGCGTCGAGCGCGAACGCGGCGGGCCTGTCGACCTGTCGGTGCTGTTCAACGACCGCCGCACCGGCGACCGGTCCGACCTCGGGGCCGGGGACGCCACGCCGGCAGGGACCCTGGAGCGGATGAGCGCCGCGCTCGCGCAGACCCGGCTCGACTGGCCGGTGGCCCGCGACGACCCGCACGAGCCGCTGATGGTCAACGTCGAGGACGCGGTCGGCGCCGTCCAGGTGCGCATCGTCTTCGACACCCACCACGTGGCCCCGGCCACTGCCGAGGCGTTCGTGCGCGGGATTCAGGCGGTCGCGGTCGCCGCCGCCCTGCCCGAGCCGGCACCCGCCGAGGCGGAGCTGGTGCACCGGGCCGGCTGATGCCGGGGTGCGGTCGTGCCTTGCGCCGGCCCGCGCGGCCTGCGTCGCGGCCGCCGGAGGCGTCGGCGCACCGGCGGACCTGCGCGGCGCCGGCCGCAGCGACGCCCCGGCCGGGGGCTACGACAAGAAGACCATGGCGGCCGACATCCACGGCCTGCTGGCGCAGCTCGGACTGCACCGCGACATCCGGCTGGTCGACCACGACATCGGCACCATAATCGCCTACGCCTACGCCGCCGCTCACCCGGACGAGGTGACGAAGCTGGTTCTCAGCGAGGCGCCCATCCCGGACGAGGGCCTGTACGACTTCCCGGCCCTCACCAAGCGGGGGCCGGGCGTCTGGAACTTCGGCTTCTTCTCCCTGACCAACGGCCTGCCCGAGCAGCTCGTCGACGGCCGGGAAGAGGTGTGGGTGGACCGGTTCACCGACTCCATCGAGGTCCAGAAGGACGCCATCGGACCGGTGCAGGTGCGGGAGTTCGCCAGGTACCTGCGCGACGACGCCCACCTGCGGGCGAGCTTCGAATGGTTCCGGGCCTTTCCCACCGACATCGCCGACAACGCCTGGTATGCCAGGACCAAGCTGACCATGCCGGTCCTGGCACTCGGCGCCAGCAACAGCCTCGGCGAGTCCGTGCAGACCCAGGTCAGCGGCTACGCGAACAACGTCACCGGCGCCGTGATCGCGGAGTCCGGCCACTGGATCTACGAAGAGCACCCGGCCGAGCTCACCCAACGCCTGCTCACCCTTCCTGGCCTGAGCACCACCGGCCGACCCCGGCGAATGCCGACACACTGGCGCCGGGGTCGGCCGGCCCACGAGAGGATTTCCGCCATGGATCTGCAGCTGACCGGCAAGACGGCGGTCGTCACCGGCGCCAGCAAAGGCATCGGACTGGCCATCACGCGGGCCCTGGCCGGCGAGGGCGTCAACGTCGCGGCGGGCGCCCGCCACGTCACCGCCGACCTGGCCCGGCTCGGCGAGGACGGCCGCGTGCGTCTGGTGGAGGTGGACCTGGCCACGCCGGACGGGCCGGCCACGCTGGTGCGGGCGGCGGCGTCCGCGTTCGGTGGCCTGGACATCCTGGTGAACAACGTCGGCGCGGTCCGGCCGCGCACCGGCGGGTTCCTGTCCGTCACCGACGACGACTGGATCTCGGCCCTGACGATCAACTTCCTCGCCGCGGTCCGCACCACCCGCGCGGCCCTGCCGTTGCTGCTCGACCGGGGCGCCGGCACGATCGTGACCGTCGCCTCGGTGAACTCGCGGCTGCCCGACCCGCTGGTCATCGACTACAGCGCCGCCAAGGCGGCCCTGCTGAGCTTCTCCAAGGCGCTGTCCAAGGAGGTCGGCCCGCACGGCATCCGGGTCAACACGGTCAGCCCGGGCCCGGTCAGCACACCGTTGTGGCTCGGCGACGGCGGCGTCGCGGCGACCGTGGCCCGCGCCGCCGGCGTCGAACCGGACGCGGTGGCGAAACAGGCCGCCGCCGACTCGGTGACCGGCCGGTTCACCCGGCCCGAGGAGGTCGCCGACCTGGTCCTGCTGCTGGCCAGCGCCCGGGCCGGAAACGTGACCGGCGCCGACGTGGTCATCGACGGCGGTCTGATCACCAGCCTGTGATCACACCACCGTCACGACGGTGACCCGGCCGGGCCTAGCCGTGGGGTGCCACCGGCCGCGCCCTCGACCGCGAGGTCACCGAAGCGCTCCAGGAGTTGTCTGCGACGCTCCGCGCTGCCGGTGACGGAGTGCCCGCCCATGCCGCCCGCCAACGGACAGTCGCTCATGCCGGGTTACCGTACTCCCTTCCCGCGCAGCGCGGTGCCGGTGCCCGTTCGATGTGGATATGTGGCCGGCCGGGATCCGCACGAGGCGCGACGCCCATCCGGTCGCGTGGCAGGATGGCGCGCATGGTGACGGGCACACCGATGTTCTGGGTCGGTGGCACGCCGGGGTCCGGCAAGTCGACGATCGTCCGCCGGCTCGCCCGCGAGCTCGACCTAGCGCTGCACCCGGTGGACGCCTACACCTACGACCACCTGGAACGCCTCGGCCCTCTCGGGCCGGCGCTCGACGACGTGCTCGCCCTGGGGCCGCAGGCCGCGGCGGACGACTTCGAACGCACGTCCGCGCGCAGACTGCCCACGGTGATGGAGGACGTCCGGGCGGCACAGGTCCCTGAGGTGCCCACGGTCGTGGAGGGGCCGCAACTGCATCCCCGGGCGGTGGCGACGTGGGCGCCCATCGGCGCGATCTGGCTGGTCACCACGGCCGAGCGGACGCGTACGGCGAGGCGGCAACGGCTCGTGCCGGGAGACGACGCCGCCGGCCGCCGGCTGGACGCCCTGGTCGAGCGGGACCAGCTGATCGGCGTGCGGCTGCGGTCCGCGGCCCTGGCCGCCGGCAGTCCCGTCGTCGAGGTGCCGACCGACGTCGTCTGGGACGACGTGCTAGCGGCGGTGCGGGCGGCCGTCGGCGCGGCCACGGCGCCGTTCGCGCGCCTGCGGCCGGGGCGGGTGCTGGCGTCGCGGCGACGCCATGAGAACGACGTCGTCCACCGTCAGATCGTGGCGCACGAGCGGCACACCGGCCTGACCCTCCCGGCGTTCCCCTACGCGTGCGTGTGCGGGCGCAGCGGCTGCACCGACACGGTCCCGGCCACGTCGGCCGAGTACCGGGCGGGCGGCTAGCCACCCGCCGCGCCCACGTTCGCCGGGCCGCCAGGCTATGGCTGGCACTACCGCAGGACTCGGTCCAGTGTCATGGCCGGCACCCGGCGCTCCACCCTGCCCACCGGGACGTCCACCGTGCACACCACGCCACCACGGGGCCGCGTCCCCGCCGCCCTGGCCCCGGCGCTCGCCGCCTTCTTCGCCGGCGGCTGGCTGGCGGGGTGGTGCGGTGACGTGATGTAGTCGACCCTGAATGTACGGAGGCGCATGACGGTCGAGACGCAACAGCCGCAGCGGCGGTGGCCGTTCGTGGCCCGCGACGCGGAGCGGGCCGCGGTGCTGCGCGCCCTCGGCGGCGCCGAGGCCGGCGGCGCCCTCATCGTCGGCCCGGCCGGGATCGGCAAGAGCCGCCTCGCCGACGAGGCCCTAGCGGCCCGGTCCGGGCACCGGGTGCTGCGCGTGCACGCCTCCGAGGCCGGCCGGGACGTGCCGCTGGGCGCCTTCGCCCGGTGGCTGCCGGCCCGCACCAGGGCCGGCGACGACGCGGGCGGCGCCGTCGCCGCCGTCGTGCGCGCGCTCAGCGCCGGGCCCGCGACGGAGGGCCGGGCGGTCCTGCTCGTCGACGACGTCGACCTGCTCGACCCGCTCTCCGCGCTCGTCATCCACCAGATCGTCGCCGGTGGGCTGCTCGACGTCGTCGCGACGCTGCGCTCCGGCACGCCCGTGCCAGACTTCGTCACCGCGCTGCTGCGCACCGGGCGACTGACCCGGGTCGACCTGGAGCCGCTCGGCCCGCCGGCGATCGGCGCGCTGCTCGCCGCGGTCCTCGCCGGGCCGGTCTCCAGCATCAGCGTCGCGTTCATCCAGCGCGTCTCCGCCGGCAACCCGCTCTACGTGCGGGAGCTGCTCGGCGACGCGCTGGACACCGGCGCGCTGACCGTCGTGGACGGGCTGTGGCACCTGCGGCCGTCGCAGACCGCGTCGCAGCGGCTCACGGACCTGCTCGACGCCCGGCTGCGCAGCACCACCCCCGAGGAGCGCCGCGCCCTGGAGCTGCTGGCCCTCGCCGGTCAGGTCGGGCTGAGCCGGCTGCACGAGCTGTGCGACCCGGAGGCGGTCGAGTCGCTGGAGCGCCGCGGCCTGATCATGGTCCGCCGGGACGGTCGCCGCCTGCCGGCGGGGCTGGCCCACCCGCTGTACGGGGAGATCCTGCGCGCCACCCTGCCCGCCTCCGCCCGGCTGCGGCACAGCCGGACCCTCGCCGACCTGTACGAGCACGCCGGCGCCCGGCGCGCCGACGACCTGCTGCGCTGGGCGGTGTGGCGGCTCACCGGCGGCGGTGGCTTCGACCCGGCGTGGATGACCGAGGCGGCCCGCCGGGCGACGGTCCTGCGCGCCGGCGCCGGGCTGCGCGAACGGCTCGCCCGGCACGCCTGGGCCGCCACCGGCGACGTCGAGGCGGGCCTGCTGGTGTGCGCCGCGCAGTTCGACGACGGCCGGTTCGCCGACGGGTACCGCACCCTGGACCGGCTCGCCGGGACCGTCGACTCCGACGAGGGCCGCGCCGGGGTCGCCCTGGCCCGCGCCTTCTACCGCGGCTGGGGCGCCGGCCGCCTCGACGAGGCCCTCGACGTGCTGGAGGCCGCCGAAGCCGCCGTCACCGACCCCGTGTGGCGGGCCGAGCTGGCCACCCAGCGCAGCATGCTGCTGGCCGCGTCCGGCACCCCCGCCGAGGCGCTGCGGCTGCTGGAGCCGCTCGTGGACGGCCGCGACGGTGCCGAGCCGTCGCTGCGCGCCGCCGCGGCCGGCGGCATGGCCTGCATGATGGCGGGCCGGTTCCCGGCGGCGATGCGGCTGTCGCGCCGGGCGTACCGGCTGATCGCCGAGGCCGACCGCGAGCACCGCGACATCGGCGTCCTCACCGGCCTGGCCGGCCTGTGCGTGCGGGTCATCACCGACGCCGGGCACGCCGCGGAGGCCCGCGCGTTCGGCGGGGCGGCGCTGCGGGCCGCCGCCGACACCGGCGACGCGCACGGCCTGGCCTGGATCACCGCCGGGCTCGCCTCGCTGGAGCTGCCCGCCGGGAACCTCGAACGGGCCCGCCGGCACGCGGTCGAGGCCGCCGCGTACTTCCGGCGGGTCAACTCGCCGATCGGGCTCGGCTGGGTCCTCGCCATCGGGCTGCTCGTCGCCGTGCACCAGGGCGACACCGCCCGTGCCGGCGTGCTGCGCGCCGAGCTGGCCTCGACCCGCCCCGAGCTGCGCCAGATCCGCATGTACCACTATGAGATCGACCGTGCCGTCGCCTGGCACACCGCGTACACCGGCGACCCCGACAACGCCTGCGTGACCCTGGCCGGGCAGGCCCGCCACTGGGCGGAGCGCGGCGCGGTCATGCCCGCCGTCGTGCTCGCCGGCGACCTGGCCCGGCTGGGCCGCGCGGACCTCGCCGCCGCCGTCCTGGCAGAGGTCACGCTGGAGGTCACGCTGCCGGACGGGTGGCCGCTCGGCGCGGCGATCGCGGCGTTCGTCGCCGGCGCGGCGCAGGGCGACCCGGTGGCGCTGGAGTCGGCCGCGGACGCCTTCGGCCGGCTGGGGTTCACCGTGTACGCCGTGGACGCGCTGTCCGCAGCCGCCGTGGCCACGGCTGGCACGTCCCGCGAACCGGCCCGGGTCGTTGCGGCCGCCGCCGCGCTCGCCGCGCAGTGCCCGGGGCTGCGCACCCCGCTGCTGTCCCGGGCCGGCACCGGCGACCGGCTCACCCGCCGGGAGCGGGAGGTCGCGCTGCTCGCCGCGCAGGGGCTGAGCAACCGGGACATCGCCGAGCGGCTCACCGTTTCCGGCCGTACGGTGGAGAACCACCTCGCCCGCGTGTACCTCAAGCTCGGCGTGCACGGCCGCGAAGGGCTCGAAGCCGGGCTGAGTAGCCCGCCCGCGGAAAACTGAGCACCCGCCACTCATGACGGCGGCGGGACGACCGGGCACCTTGGAAGCGTTTCCAGCGTGTTACCGGGCGCATCACGCCCGGTAACACCGTCGTGGTTTGCGTCTCTTGGGTGATGGGAGGTGGTCGGTGGCCGCCGTCGCCACGTTCGGGCAGGTCATCAAGCACCGGCGGCGCGCGCTCGACATGACGCAGCGAGACCTGGCCAACCAGGTCGGCTACTCGGTGGTCACGATCCGCAAGGTCGAGACCGACGAGCGCCGCCCGTCCCGCGAGCTCGCCGAACGCCTTGCCCACTGCCTGCGCATCGACCCGGAGCAGCAGGGCGCCTTCGTCGGGCTGGGCCGCCTCGAACCGGTGCCCGCGACCCGGTCGAACCTGCCCGCGCCGCTGACCCGCCTGATCGGCCGGCAGACCGAGGTCGACCTCGTGCGCGACACCGTCATGCACCGCGGCGTCCGCATCGTCACGCTCGTCGGCCCGCCCGGCATCGGCAAGAGCCGGCTCAGCGTCGAGGTCGCCGGCGAGCTGCGCACCGTGTTCCCGGACGGGGTCTGCTTCGTCGCGTTCGCCCCCGTCGGCGACGAGGCCCTGGTCGTGCCGACCCTGGCCACCGCCCTCGGCGTGCGCGAGGTCGCCGGCACACCGCTGGCGGACGTGCTGGTCGAGCACCTGCGCGACCGCCGGCTCCTGCTGCTGCTGGACGACTGCGAGCACCTGCTCGGCGCGGCCAGGCTGTTCGCGGAGCTGCTCACCGCCTGCCCGGAGCTGCGCATCCTCGCCACCAGCCGGGCGCCGCTGCACATCCGCGGGGAGCGGCTCGTGCCGGTGCCGCCGCTCGCCCTGCCCAGCGCCCGGCACGACCCGACGGCCGCCGCCGTCGCCCGCTGCGCCGCCGTCGAGCTGTTCGTCGAACGCGCCGCCGCCGTCGACCCCGCGTTCCGGCTCACCGACGCCAACGCCGGCGACGTCGCCGCGATCTGCGCCGGCGTCGACGGGCTGCCGCTGGCGATCGAGCTTGTCGCCGCCCGGGTCGCGCTGCTGTCCACCGCCGCGATCCTGGCCCGGCTCAACCACCGCCTCACGCTGCTCACCGACGGGCCGCGGGACCTGCCGGAGCGGCAGCAGACGCTGCGACGCACCATCGACTGGAGCTACGACCTGCTCGAACCCGGCGAGCAGCTGCTCTTCGCCCGCCTCGCGGTGTTCACCGGCGGGTTCTGCCTCAGCGCCGCGGAGGCCGTGATGGACCTCGACGCCGCCACGGTCCTCGACGGTGTCACCGGGCTCGTCGACAAGAACCTGCTGCGGCAGGAGGTCCGCGCCGACGGCGAACGGTACGCCGACTTCTTCGAGATGATCCGCGAGTACGCGCTGGAACGCCTCGTCGCCTCCGGCGAGCAGGACCGGGTCCGGGACCGGCACGCCCGCTACTACCTGGCCCTCGCCGAGCAGGAGACCGACCTGGACCGGCTCGGCGTCGAGCACAACAACCTGCGCGGCGCCCTGGAGTGGCACATCCAGCGCGACGACGCCGACGCCGGGCTGCGGCTGGTCGCCGCGCTGTGGAAGTTCTGGCACATCCGCTCCCACCACACCGAGGCCAGCCGGTGGGTCACGCTGGTCATGCACCTGTCCGGCGAGCACGACCCGGCGGTGCGCGCCCACGTGCTGTGCGGCGCCGGCTGGATCGCCGTGGACCGCAGCGACCACGTGCGCGCCAAGGCCTACTTCGACGAGAGCCTGGCCCTGTTCCGCGAGCTGGGCGACCCGCGCGGCGTCGCCGAGGCGCTGCACGGCGTGGGCACCATGCTGCAGGCGTCCGGCGGCAGCGCCGAGGCCCTCGCGCTGTTCGAGGAGAGCCTGGTGCTGTACCGCGGCCTCGACGACACCGAGGGCATCGCGTGGACCCTGGACCACCTCGGTCAGAGCCGCCTCGGCCTGCCCGACCCGGTCGGCGCCGAGGCGCTGTTCGAGGCGAGCCGCGCGCTGTTCCAGCGGCTCGGCCACGCCTGGGGCCGCGCCATCACACTGGACCACCTCGGCCTGGCCGATCTCGCCCAGGGCAACCATGCCCGGGCCGCGGAACGCTTCGGTGAGGCGCTCGGCCTGTTCGACGAACTGGCCAACAACTGGGGGATCGCGACCTCGTTCGAGCATCTCGGCCACGCCGCCCTCGCCGCCGGCGACGCCGCCCGGTCCCGGGACTGCTTCCGGCGCAGCCTGCAGCTGACCCAGGCCGAGGCGGACCGGGCCGGCATCGTACGGTCCCTCGCCGGCCTGGCCAGCCTCGCCGTCGTGCAGCGGCAGTCGCAGCGGGCCGCGCAGCTGTTCGGTGCGCTCGCCCTGCTCGCGGAGAGCAGCGGCGCGCTGATGAACCCGGTCGAGCAGGCCATCCACGACCGGGACCTCGCCGTCGTGCACCGCGACCTCGACCACGAGGCGATGGCCCGGGCGTGGGCGCGGGGCGCCCGGATGACCCTCGCCGAGGCGGTCGCCTACGCCACCGACGGGACATGAAGGGGCGGGTGCCGGCCTCCCATACGCCGGCACCCGCCAGTCTTCAGCGGCCTTCCACCGCGGTCCTACGGACCGGTGCAGAACCCGACGCTGCTCGTCGTCTGCCCGGGCTGCAGGATCTTGTTCCACGGGTTGGCCGGGTCGGCGTGCACGTTGACCGCCGTCGCGCCCTGCTGGGTCAGCACCATGTTCCAGGTCTGGCTGATGTGCTGCCCGGCCGGGATCGCGAAGGACGTGAACCATTCCTTCGCGGTGCCGGTGTTGTTCGTGACGTACACGTCGGCGCAGTAGCCGCCCTGGCTGATCGGCCGGATCCCCGGCGGCCGCACGACCACGGTCGTCGGCAGCGTCGGCGTCTCACCGCAGAACAGCACCAGGTCGAGGTTCGTCACCGGCGGCAGGTTCACCGCCACCTCCTTGGCCACGGAGTCCACGTACGTCTGCGAGCTGCCCGGCTGGGTGCAGCCGGCCTTCGACACGCGGACCTTGTACCAGCCGGGCGAGACGTCCCAGCGGTAGAAGCCGTACCCGTTGGTGATCGACGGGTTCGCCCGGTTGCGCGGCGACATGATGGTCGTGCTGCCGTTCGGCACCACCGTGTACGTGCCGTTCTGCGTCGCCGAGCGGTACAGCGTCACCGTCGCCCCGCTCACCGGCGCCCCGGCCGTGTTGAACACCCGGCCGCTCGGGTCGATGAACAGGTTGCCGGTGCTGGTGAACGTCTGCCCGTTGCACGTGATCGCGATGATCACCTGCGCCTCGTCGTGCAGGACGTAGCCGGCGTTCGGATTTCGCAGCGGCCCGACGCCGGTCGCGGTGTACGTGCCCGCCCCGGTGTCGGTGAGCGTGCCGCTGAGTGTGAAGCCCTCCGTCGGCGGGGTGGTCGCGTAGTTGCGCCCGACGATCTTCCACGTGGCGCTGGTCGACGGGGTGCACCCGGTGGCGTTGATGTTGAACACGTCGTCCCAGTGCACCAGCGGCGTGCCGTCCGGGGTCGCCCGGCCGCCGGTGTTGATGCCGCCGCTGACCGCGACCGGGTTGACGCTGAACTTCGTCGTCGCGATCGTCGAGGTCTGCGGCAGGTTCCAGATCTCGAAGCCGGCCTGCACCGACGTCAGCCACCAGCGCATCTCCAGGCAGACGGTCTGCTCCGGGGTGATCGGCGAGTTCGGGTCGGTGGCGCAGTAGATGCCCATGTCGTCGAGGCTGGCGGCGTACTTGGTGAAGATGTGGCTGTCGAAGCCGCCGTTGGCCGCCATCGACTGCGGCACGGCCGGGTCACCGACGAGCCCGGTGCCCTTGGTGCGGGCGACGAACGAGATGACGTTCCACCGCACGCCGTTGTCGAAGCTGCGGACCCGGCCACCCCACACGTCGAACGTGGTCGCCGTCGACACGCCGTTGACCATGGTGCGGATGCCTGGGATCGCGACGTTCACCAGCAGCGGGATGCCGGCCGGCTGGATCTTGCCGGCGTGCGCGGCGTAGCTGGTGGGGTTCTGCGCGTCCGCGGCGTTGGCGTTGTTGTACCCCTGGTTGTTGACCCAGATCATGATCTCGGCGCCGTCGTTCTGGCCCGGGTTGTTCAGCAGCGTCGGGTTCGTCGGCAGGGTGCTGCCCTGGGTGGTGCAGTTGGACGGCTGCGGCCGGCAGTTCGAGTCGAGCCAGATGTCGTAGGACGCGTCCCACGCCTCGTTCGTGCCGGTCGTGGCCGGGGTGCTGATGTTCCACACCGAGTCCATCCGGGCGACCCCGGCGGCCTGCTTCGGGAACGGCGCCCCCTGCGGCGTGGTGGTCGTCGGCGCGCACGCGCCCCAGTGGCAGCCGGCGATGATGCTCGGGTACGCGGCCGGCGCGTGGATCTGGTGGCTGAACTCGTTCGCCGTGCCGGTGGTGTGGTTCACGCCGTCGGCCGGCGGCTGCTGCAGCACGAACGGCGCCGTGCCGCCCGTGGTCGCGTACTGGTCCCGGGCGCCGGTGTTCGGGTTGATCCACGGGTCGCCGGCGCCGGCCCAGTCGCAGGTCGGGTCGAAGCTGTCCGCGCCGTCGGTGCACGCCGGGCCGGTGTTGGCGTCGGTGCCGAAGTAGGAGTTGGCGGTGTAGTTCGTCACCGAGAACCCGGACTGCGCCGTGTCGTAGTTCATGGTGAACCCGCCGCTCACCGCCGGGTTCCACAGGTTCGTCGCGACCCGGTACGTGCCTTCGGGGGAGGTGACGGTGGCGCCGGTGTACCGCGTGCCGCCGCCGTTGTACGTCGCCGTCGGGGCGAACGACGCCGGTGCGGCGTGTGCGGTGGCGGGCGGCAGGACGGCGGCCACCAGGGCGAGCAGCCCGGTGCCCGCCAGCAGTGCTCGCCGTCGGAGTCTTGCCACGTGCATTCGATGCCTCCTGATTTAGGGGTGCATCGATTAGGTCACCGGGACGACCTGCACAGATAGGTGACCTCGTGGTACCAACGGCGGTACAAGCGGCGATACAGGCACTGACCGGTCCGCGACCGCCACGGCCGCGGACCGCTCGCCTCGCTACTCCTCGATCTCTGCCTGGTCGTGCCGCGGCGCCGCGGTCAGCTCGCCCGGCACCGCCTCGGCCTCCTCGAACTCGGCCTCGACCTGCGGCTGGCTCACCCACAGCGCGCGCATCTGCTGCTGCATGAACGCGGTCAGGCGGGACCGGTACTCGTGGTCGAAACGCTCCAGCGACTCGATCTGCTGCTGCAGCGCCTGCCGCTTGGCGGTCAGGCCACCCACGACGTCCTCGTAGATCTGCTCGGCGCGCTGCTTGATCTCGTGCGCGTTGGCCCGGGCCTGCTGCACGATCTTCTCCGAGCGGTCCTGCGCCTCGGCCAGCACCTCGCTCGCGGAGCGCTCCGTCTCGCCGGCGAACGCCTCCGCCGCCTGGGCGATGCGGTCCGCCTCGGCCCGCGCCTCGGCGATGATCTTCTCGGCCTCGTCGTGCAGCGCGTCGGCGTGCGCCTGCGCCTTCGACACGATCTGCTGCGCCTCGGTGTGCGCCCCGGCCCGGATCTGCTCCGCCTCGCGCCGCGCCCCGTCGAGGTGCTCCTCGGCGGTGCGCTGCGCCATGGTCAGCACCTGCAGCGCCTGGTGCTGTGCGTTCACGGCCTGGTGCTGCGCGTTGACGTCGTGCCGGGGGCCTTGCTCCGTGGGCGGGCCGAGCGTCGCCTGACCGTTGGCGAGGCGCTCGTCATACGGTCGCATCCCGTGTTGTGTCATGGTCTCTGCCCTCCTCGGCGGCGGCTCCGCAGACCGGACTGGGGTCGTCTCGCAGCCGCCACGACCGGAGCTCCCGCGACACAGCCGGCACGCAGAATGCTTCGCGGACAGTACCCGAGAAGCCGATGGAAGTCAGCATCGCGGCCCGCCATCCGTCCAGCAGCACCAGGTGATCACCGACGGTCACGGCGCTTTGCCGCCGCATCGGCCAGTTTGGGTTCGTTCGCCGGGTAAAACTACGCTTGTAGTGAGGTTCACTATCATCGTAGTATCGGGTATGGCCGGCCGCCGGGAAGCCCTGCTGGACGCCGCGATCACCGTGCTCGGCGAAGGCGGCATCCACGCCCTCACGCACCGCGCCGTGGACGCCGCCGCGCAACTGCCGGCCGGCTCCACGTCCAACCACTTCCGCACCCGCGACGCGTTGCTCAACGCCGTCGTCGAGCGGTTCGCCGCGCGGGAGCGCGCCATCTGGGAGCAGCTGGCGCTGCGGCGGTACCCGACGACACCGGCCGAGCTCGCCGAGACGCTCACGGCGGCCGCGCACGAGGCCACCGGCCCGCACCGGACGCTGACCCTGGCCCGCTACGCCATCCTCGTGGAATCCGGCATTCACCCGTCGCTGCGCGCGCAGCTGCTCACCACCGGCTCGGGCGTCAACGCCTGGTTCATGAACTGGCTGCGGGTCGCCGGCTCCACCGACCCCGACCGCGACGCACCACTGATCATGAACCACTGGACCGGCCTCGTCCTGCACGAGCTGGCCATCCCCGACCCGGCGTTCGACCCCTCCGCCCAGATCCTCGCGCTCGTCACGACCGTCATCAGCCCGACGTCCCCGGAGGTGCCACGATGAACCGTTTGGAGCTCGACCACGTGTGGGCGGCCGTCGACGCCCAGCGCACCGCGCTGTGCGACCTGCTGGACGACCTCACCGACGACGAGTGGCGCCACCCGTCGCTGTGCGAGGGTTGGACCGTCCGCGACGTCGCCGCCCACCTGACCATGCAGCAGCTCGGCCCGCTCGCCGCGCTCGGCGTGGTCCTGCACTGGCGCGGCAGCATGGACCGCACCGTCGCGCACGTCTCCCGCCGCCGCGCCGCCCAGCCCACCGACCGGCTGGTCGCCCAGATCTGCGGCATGGTCGGCTCCCGCCGGCACACCGTCGGCGTCACCCCGCTGGAGGCCCTCGCCGACGCCCTCATCCACAGCCAGGACATCGCCGTCCCGCTCGGGCGCCGCCTGGACCTGCCCACGGCCGCCGCGGCGACCGCCGCGACCCGCCTGCTGACGATGCGCATGCCACCCCCGCTGCCGTCGGTGCGCAAGGTCGCCGGTCTGCGCCTCACCGCCACCGACACGTCGTGGTCCACCGGCACCGGCCCAGAGGTCCGCGGCCCGATGGGCGCGCTGCTCATGGTGATCGCCGGCCGCCGCGCGACCCTGCCCGAGCTGACCGGCCCCGGCGCGGCCGCCCTGGCCGCCCGCCTCCAGCGCCCCGCCCCCGTCTGACCCGGGCCGGCCGGTGCAGGGGCGATGGTCGATGGCATCATCGGCCGATGCGGGTGCTCTTCGACGGCAAGGTTCCGGTCGACTACGGTCAGGTCTACCTGACCAGTCGTGACGTGCCGGGCATGAGCGGGGCGTTCGCCGGGCAGGTGAACGGGTTGTGCGGGGCCGGCGAGCCGGGCGCGCTGTTCCTCATCGCGGGGACCCACTACGGCCAGGTCGAGTTCCGGATCGAGCTGCACGACGCCGAGCCGCCGGAGGCCGGGCCGCAGTGGCAGGACGTGGTGGAGGTGTCGTTCGTGCCGCGGGCCGCCGTGGTCGACCTGGTCCCGTGGGGTGACGGGCCGCTGGCCGCACTGCGGCTGGTCGCCGAGGAAGAAGACACCGGGCCGCTGCCCGCGACCGGCACGGCGGTCAGGCCGGCGCCAGCTCGTAGCCCGTCACCAGGTCGCAGTCGATGCCGATCACGCAGTTCATCGGTTCGTCGACCCAGGGGTGCAGCAGTTGCTCGTACCGTGCCTGCCGGTCGGCGTCGAGGATGAGCCTGGCGGTGCCGGTGACGACCACCGTCCAGCCGGTGTGGTTGTCCAGGTCGAAGGTGTCCGCCTCGTACGCGACGACGACGGCGCCCGTCTGGGTGGCGGTGGATGCGAGCGCGCCGCCGAGGTTGCTGCGGATGACGACGGTGTTGCCGTCGACGAGGTGGTTCACCGGCCGGATCGCCGGCAGGGCGCGCATGCTGAACACCACCCGGCCGACCGGCACCGAGGCCAGCAGCTGCAGGCAGCGGTCGCGGCCCAGGGCTCGCATCGACGTCATCGGTCCACTCTCTTCCGCCGGCCCACCGGCCGGCCGCGTCGTCATGCTGGTCACGCCGGCCCGCCGGCCGGCAGCCGCGGTGCCGGTTCGCCGGCCGGCAGCCGCGTTGTCGGCCCGCCGGCCGGCTGCCGCGTTGTCGCCGGTCATGCCGGGCACAGCAGGGTGATGCCGCCGTCGTAGCGGCGGTACACGACCGCCCCTCGGGCGGTGCCGGGGTCAGTGAAGAACAGGAACGGCAGCCAGCCCTCGGCGAGCCGCGCCGCGGCCGTCTCGGGGGTGAGCTCCGGGGTACGGCGGGAGTTGACCGTCGGCACCGGGGTGCCCGACGCCGGGGCGGGGCGCATGCTGCGCTGCCGGGCGACGCGCAGCCCGGTCGGCCCGGCGCGGTAGACGACCGCGTCCTCGCCGGTGTCGGCGTCGGTGAACAGGCACACGTCGTAGTCCATCGCCGCCAGCGTCGACGCGGCCTGGCAGGTACGGCGGGGGCGCAGCACGACCGCCTTGCGGCGGGTGATCCGGTCCCGTCCGGGGATGGCCAGGGGGTGCCGCTGCGGGTCGGGCCACGGCCACGGTTCCCAGGCCGTCCGCAACCGCTGGACCTGGTGGTCCAGCCGGACGGCGGCGGCCGCGACGGCCGCGGCCGGGGTCGCCCCGGCGACCTGGATGCGGGCGGGCGCGCCGGCGACACGCAGGTTCACCTGCACGACCATCGGCCCGCCGGAGCGGTGGCCGGCGGTCAGGCGTACCCGGGCGCCGGCGACGCAGCCGTGGCGGGCGAGCACGTCCGCGACCACCGCCCGCGCGCCGTCGCGGTCGTCCTGGCCGATCGGGCCGTGGCTGCGCAGCTCCACCTCGCCGGTGGGCATCAGGTCGAGGTCCTGCATCGGGGGTACACCTCCTGCATCGGTGATCCGGCCAGTGTCGGCGGCGGGGGGCACGGCCCGGCAGTGCCGAAGGTCCCTACCCGGGCGGGACCATTGCCCGGGCAGGGACCCGCGGCCGTCAGCGGTGGCCGGTCTTCTCCCGCTCCAGCTGGCTCTGCAGGCGGTCCTGGAGCAGGTCGACGGCCTCGTAGGCGGTGTCGGCGGACACCTCGGCGTGCAGGACCCGGCCGTTGACGTCGATCTCGGCGCGGGCGGTCACCGGGCGGGTCGCGGCGGGGTTGCCGGTCTGGTCCAGGCGCACCCTGGCGTACAGGACCGGCCGGCCGATGTGCCCGAGCACCGTGGTGATCTTTTCCCGGGCGTACCGTTGCAGCTGCGGCTCCATGTCCTCCTGCAGCTGGACCTGGATGGAGACCTCGTCGTGCGTGCGGGACATGATCTCGTCCTTCCCTCGTTGACCGGGCGGTGCGCCGACCGCCTGCGCCTATTCGATCTCCCCGGCCGGGCCCGCTCCAGGGCCCTTATGTCCGGCACGGCGGGACCAAGGTCCCGGATGTGGGCGCCGTGATCGGGCCCGCGCAGACCGTCACCCTCGCACAGCGTCCCCGCCCCGGGCGCCGGGTGCGCTTATCCTGCAGGCGTGGCTTTGCGGTTCGAGACGCGCGCGTCGGACTCGCCGTGGGTCGACACCGTGTGGACCTGCACCAGCGAGCGGGTGACCCGGATGACCTCGGTCGCGGCGGTGTGCTGGGGGCTGGTGTTCTGGCAGCTCGACGGCGTGCCGTACGCGGGTGTCAGCGGCCCCGAGTCCAGGACCGGCACGGCGCCGGTGCCGGAGGGGGCGGCGTTCGTCGGCATCGAGTTCGCCGTCGGCACATCGCTGCGGGTGGCGCCGGCCGCGGCGCTGGTCGACGGCGGCGTGGCGCTGCCCGACGCGACCCGCAGGATGTTCCGGCTGGACGGGCTGCGCTTCGAGACGCCCGGCCCCGACGACGCCGAGGCCCTCGTCGACCGGCTCGTGCGCGCCGGGACGCTGATCCGTGACCCGCTCGTCACGCAGGTCCGCCGGGGGCGCCGGCCCGACGTGTCGGCGCGCACCGTCGAGCGGCGGTTCCGCGCGGTGACCGGGTTCACCCAGGGCGCGGTCCGGCAGATCGAGCGCGCCCGCGAGGCGTCGGTGGCGCTGGCCGCCGGGGTCGCCGTCGCCGACGTCGTCACCCGGTTCGAGTACTTCGACGAGCCGCACCTGGCCCGGGCCCTGCGCCAGTACGTCGGCCGCACGGCACGCCAGCTGCGCGACGGCACCGGCGGCCCGATCGCCCTGGACCTGCTTCAGCGGGTCACGTCGTAGACCATTTTGACGATGCCGTTCGGGTACGCCTCCGACGCCCGCAGCCGCAGCGACTGCTTGTCCCGGTCGGCCCGGCTGAACAGGCTCTTGCCCGCGCCGAGCAGCACCGGGAAGACCAACAGGTGGTACCGGTCGATCAGATCCGCGTCGGACAGGCGGCGGGCGAGCTGCGCGCTGCCGTGGATGAAGACCGCGCCGCCGTCGCCCTGCTTGAGCGCGGCGACGTCCGCGGTCGAGCGCAGGATCGTCGTGTCGCCCCAGCCGTCCACGAGCGCACCGTCCGGCAGGGTGGCCGACACGACGTACTTCGGCAGCTCCTTGTACGCCGCGTGGTCCTCCGACTCGCGCCACACCGGCGCGAACACCTCGTAGCTGCGCCGGCCGAACATCAGCGCCGAGGTCTCCTGCAGCTCCTCACCCTTCAGGGCGAACGCCTCGGGCGAGAACTCGATGTCCTTGAACACCCAGCCGCCGCTGCGGTGCTCCTCACCCGGCCCGCCACCCGGCGAGTCGACGACGCCGTCGAGCGAGACGAACGCGGTGTAGACCAGTTCACGCATCTGCTGTGCTCCTCATGTGCTGTGCTCCTCATGTGCTGTGCTCCTCATGTGCCGGGCGCGACGCCCGCCGACGATGCTAGGAACGGTCACCGGTGGCGTCTTGTACGGAAACGACACCGCCGGTGGCATCATCGGACGATGACGGCATGGCGGGACGTACGAGCGGCGGCGCCGGAGTTCGCCGACCGCGTGCAGCAGCTGTTCGACGCCCACCGGCACAAGACCATCGCGACGCTGCGGGCCGACGGCGCACCACGCATCTCCGGCATCGAGGTGGTCTTCGCCGACGGCGAGCTCACCTTCGGTTCGATGGCGCACGCGCGCAAGGGCGCCGACCTGCGCCGCGACCCGAGGTTCGCGCTGCACAGCGCGACCGTCGACCCGGTCGAAGGTGCCGAGGCGCAGTGGCCGGGCGAGGCGAAGATCTCCGGCCGGGCGGTCCTTGCCGAGCCGGCCACCGGCGGCCCGGGCGTCTCGGACGGCCCGGACGTCTCGGACGGCGACGGCGGCTCGGGCGGCGACGGCGGCTCGGGCGGCTCGGGCGGCGACCGCTTCCGCGCCGACATCACCGAGGTCGTGCACACCCACCTCAACGCCGAGGCGACGCTGCTCGTCGTCGAGTGGTGGACCCCGGCGCAGGGGCTGCGCCGCGTCGAGCGCGAGTGACCGGCGCCGTGGACGTCTACGACACGATCGGCACCGGCTACGCCACGACCCGCCGGCCCGACCCGCGCATCGCCGCCCGTGTCACCGCCGCGCTCGGCGATGCCCGTTCGGTGGTCAACGTCGGTGCCGGCGCGGGCTCGTACGAACCTCCGCAGACCGTCGTCGCCGTCGAGCCCAGCGCCGTCATGGTCCGCCAGCGCCCGGCCGGCGCCGCACCGGTCGCGCCCTGCTCGACCAGGACGACTTCGACGCCGGGTACCGGGTCGTCGTCGCCGACGGGTAGGTAGCCCCGCGCGGTTACCGCGGCCGGACCGCGTAGGTCAGGTGGGTCACCCGCCGCGTCGGCTCCGCGCGGACCGGCTCCAGGGCCACGCGGCCCGCGTCCACGCCCTCGAACAGCCGGATCCCGGAGCCGAACAGCACGGGGGACAGCGCGATCGTGAACTCGTCGACCAGGCCGGCGTTCACGTACTGCAGGATCGTCGCGCCGCCGCCCGCGATCCGGATGTCCCGGTCTCCGGCGGCCTCGCGGGCCCGGTCGAGCGCGGCCTCGATGCCGTCGTTGACGAAGTGGAACGTGGTCCCACCGGGCCGCTCCCAGGGGGCACGCCGCTCGTGCGTCACGACGAAGACCGGCGTGTGGAACGGCGCCTCCTCCGGCCACGCGTGCTCGCCGGCGTCGAACATGCGCTTGCCCATCACGCTCGCGCCGGTGCGCAGATGCGTCTGCCGTACGATGTCGTTGTCGCGGCCCTCCTCACCGCCCTCGCCGAGCTTCAGGTTCTCCCGGATGAACCGCAGCGGGAACATCCACTGCTGCAGCTCCATCCACTGCTGTCCCATCAGGTCCCCGAGGGACGCGGGCGCGATGAAACCGTCCAGCGACATCGACACGCTGAAGAACACCTTCCCGGCCATCAGCGCTCAGCTCCCTTGCCGGACGAGCTCGGTCACGTAGGCGGCCAGATTGTCCAGGGTCTGCCGGCCGCCCTCGATCGCGTGGTACTTCTCGACCGCCTCGTCGCGCAGCTCCTTGGTGGCGAACACCGTGCGCAGCTCGATCCGGGTCGCCGCGCCGTCCGGCGCGAACGTGAGGACCGACGTGAAGGCGTTCGGGTCGTCGCGGTGCTCGCCGTGCAGCAGCGCGATCCGCTCCGGCGGGGTGATCTCGGTCCAGGAGATCCACTCCTGGTAGTCCGTCCCGTCCGGTCCGTGCATCACGAAGTCCCAGACTCCGCCGACGCGGAACTCGAACGCCCGCGTGGTGGTGGTGAACCCCTCCGGACCCCACCACCGCGACAAGTGCCGCACCTCGGTGAACGCCTCGAACACCAGCTCCCGTGGGGCACTGATGGCCCGGGAGATCACCACCTCACGGTCGGCCGTCGCGCTCATTGGCTACCCCTCCTGCCTTGCCTGCTTCAGGTCCTGTACGTACGCGTCCAGCCGGTCGAAGCTCTCGTTCCAGAACCGCTCGAACCCGCCGGTCCACTCGTGCACCGGCCGCAGCCCGCGGGCGTCGAGGCCGTACAGGCGCTGCTTGCCCGCCTTGCGGTCCCGCACCAGCCCGACCTCCCGGAGCACCCGCAGGTGCTTGGACGCCCCGGGCTGGGTCATCCCCAGCTCCAGGGCCAGCTCGGTCACCGGCCGCTCGCCCGCCCGCAGTAGCACCAGGATCTCCCGGCGCTGCGGCTCGGCGATCGCGTTGAAGACGTCCGACGTCGTCGCTGCTCGTGCCATGGCGGCCATCGTATACCCATATCGGTATGCGTCAAGCGTGGACTCGGATTGCCGTGGTCCGGCGGCGTGCGGTATGAATCCCTCGGCGTACAGCGGCTCGAGCATCGTTCGGTGGGGGCCTGACCTGCGGGAAGGGGACGCGGTGATCGGCGCGGGAACAGTGCTGGCCGGGCGGTACGAGATCGGGCGGCACATCGCCAGCGGTGGCATGGGCGACGTCTGGCAGGGCGTGGACAGCGTGCTCGGGCGCACGGTGGCGGTGAAGCTGCTTCGGGCGCCCTCCGACGAGCCCGAGTTCGCGGAGCGGTTCCGGGCCGAGGCGCGCACCATGGCGACGATCAGTCACCCCGGGGTCGTCGACGTGTACGACTTCGGCGACGACCCCGCGGCCGGCATGTACCTGGTGATGAAGTACATCGACGGCGAGTCGCTCGCCCGCACGCTGGACCGCGAGGAGCGGCTGACGGCGCAGGCGACGATGCGGCTGGTCGCCGAGGCGGCCGAGGCGCTGCACGCGGCGCACGAGAAGGGCGTGACGCACCGCGACATCAAGCCGGCGAACCTGCTGCTGCGCCCCGACGGCAGCACGGTGCTCACCGACTTCGGCATCGCCCGGTCGGCCGCGACGACCCACCAGACCGCCGCCGGGCTGCTGCTGGGCACCGCCTCGTACCTGGCGCCGGAGCGGGCGGGCGGCGAGCCGGCGACCGCCCGGTCCGACATCTACTCCCTCGGCGTCGTCGCGTACCGGTGCCTGGCCGGGCGGCTGCCGTTCGTGGGGGAGAGCGTGCTGCAGATCGCGCTGCGGCACGCCCACGACGAACTGCCGCCGCTGCCGCAGGACGTGCCGCCCGCCGTCCGGACGGTGGTCGAGCGGGCCCTGGCGAAGGACCCGGCGAAGCGCTGGCCGTCGGCCGCCGAGTTCGCCACCGCGGCCCGGCAGGCGCTGACGGAGGAGCTGACCCGGCGCGAGAGCGCACCGCCGGCCGCCGCCTTCCCTCGCAACGCCGGCCGGCGCCGGACTGTCGCGCTCGGCGCCGCCGCCGCGGTGGTGGCGGTCGCGGTCGTCGCGGTGGCGCTGGCCGTCCCCGGCGGCGGCGACGACCCGCGGACCCCCGAGGCGGCCGCGAACCCGGCGGCCGCCGACTCGGCCGGCGCCGCGGGACTCGCTGCGGGGGCTGCGGGGGCCGGCGCCACGAGCGCGGCGGCGGTGCCCGGCACGTCCGGCCCGGCGTCGGCGGCCGGCGGCAGCGCCGGCCCGGGACGGGGTGCGGTGCTGGCCGTGCCGGCGAACCTGACGGCGACCCCGGTCAGCGCCACGACGATCCGCCTGCGGTGGACGGACACCTCCAGCGGCGAGACCGGCTTCAGCGTCCTCAACGGCGCCACGTCCCGCGACGCCGCCGCCAACGCGACCTCGCTGGACTGGGACGGCCTGGCCCCGGACACCCGCATGTGCTTCAAGGTCCGCGCGTTCAACGCGTCCGGCGTGTCGGCGTACTTCCCGACCGCCCAGCAGGACTGGGTCTGCGCCGTCACGCTGGGCGGCACCGGCCCGGCCGCGCCGAGCGGCCTCACCGCGACGCCGTCGGGCCCGAACGCCATCCGCCTGCAGTGGACGGACGGCTCCGCCGACGAGGCAGGCTTCACCGTCATCAACGGCGAGACGTCCAGGAACACGGGCGCCAACGCGACGTCGTACACGTGGGACGGCCTGGCGCCCGGCACGTACATGTGCTTCAAGGTGCGGGCGTTCAAGGCCTCCGGAGTGTCGGCCTACAGCCCGCCCGGCCAGCAGGACTGGGCCTGCACCACGACCCCGGCGGCGTGACGCGGCCGCCGCACTCCGGTCGGCCGCCGCACTCGGTCGGCTGCCGCCCTTGGTTGGCCGCCGTCCTCGATTGGCCGCCGCGCTCGGTCGGCTGGCACGGCGCGGCCGGCGGGCGTGCCGGCCGCCGTCTTACGCTCGGGTGAGCAGCCGCCGGGCCGCGTCGAACGCCGCGTCACCGGCGGTGCCGTGCGCGGCGAGGAAGTCGTGCGCATCGCCGCCGCCGGGCGGGACCGGCCCGCACGCCGACACCCCGCGCAGCTCGCTGAACACGCACACGACCCGCCCGCCACCGTCCGGCGCGGGCCGGGTCAGCAGCGCGTCGCAGCGCCGCCACAGCTCGCCGAGCCGGGCCGCCGCGGCCGCGTTGTCCGTGTACACGCCGCCCCAGCCGACCTGCATGAGGACGGCGAGCGGTCCGTACACCAGATGGTAGTTGACGGCATATGAGTTGATGCCGTGCCCGGCGTGGCTCACCGCGACGTGGTCCTCGACCCGCCCGGCGAGGATGTCGGCGAGGAACCCGGCGTCGAACAGGTACATCCGGACCGGGTCGATGTCGCGGGTCGTCCAGCACCACGGCTGTGGGGCCTGCAGCGCGGGCCGCAACGGCTCGGGCACCGGCGGGACGGGGAGCCCGCTCGCCGTGAACGTCGCGACCAGGTCGTCCCACGCGTGCGTGCCCACCCGCCGATTGTGCGGCCCACCGCATCGGCGCGCAACGATGTCGTGCGCCACCATGGTCCCCCTGGAGACCGGCCGGCGGGGCGGCCCTGGCCGGTGCGCTCACCGCCGCCGTCCTGTTCCGCCGCCTGCGTCCACGCGACGTCGTATGAGCAAATTGCTATCCCGTTGTGCGCATGTCCAATGCATCGACATTCTTGTATGTCGTGACGACCTCCTGTATGAAGGCGGAAAGCATCTACAGGTGCTGATTCCTGGGGAGGAACGATGAGACATCTACTGCACTGGCTGCGGACCGCAGCAGTCGCAGGCAGTGCCTGCGTGCTCGGGCTGAGCGTGCTGCCGACGCCGGCCGCCCACGCCGAGTTGCAGCCGCTCGCGCCGAACTCCGTGCGCGCACCCGAATCGGACCAGTTCTCGGCGGAGGGCGTCACGACGGTCGGCGAGCTTCGTACCATCGGCGCCGCACTGTCCAATACCGCCGCCGGTCGCACACAGATCATCTCGCATCCCGGCGCGACCTACATCAAGGTCCATATCAGTGCCCTCCGGCTGGCTCGCGGCGAGTACGTCACCGTGTCGAGCCCTGACGGCCGGGAAAGCTACCGGTACGACCGCAGCCTGAACCGGGACACCGGCGCCGACTACACGACCGACGGGCAGCCGGGCTTCTGGGCGATGTCAGTCGAGGGCGACACGGCGGTAGTGACCGTGCACAGCAAGCGCGCTTCCCGCGCGAATGCCGTCACGGTCGACCGCTTCTGGCGGGGCTACGACCAGGCGGAGATCGCCCAGTACAACTTCTCCATCATGTCCGTCTGCAGCACCGACGCCCGCCGCGACGTGGTCTGCTACCAGAACAGCCACCCCATCGAGTACGCCCGCGCCGGGGCCGTGGCGCGGCTGCTGATCAGCGGCGGCGGGCTGTGCACCACCTGGCGGGTCGGCAACACCAACCGAATGCTGACGAACAAGCACTGCTTCTCAACGCAGGCCGCCGTCAGCGGCAGCGAGATGCAGTTCAACTACCAGTGCGCCACATGCGGCGGCGGGAACCCCGGAGCCGGCACCAAGGTCAGCGGCGCCACCCTGTACAAGGTGAGCAGCGGCGGCTCAAGCCAGCTGGACTACACCCTGTACTCGGTGAACAACTTCGCCAACATCCAGAGCTTCGGCACGCTGTACCTGGCGACGAGCGCCACCACCGCCGGCACGCGCATCTACATCCCGGGCCACGGCGACGGCAGCCCGAAGCGACTGTCGATCTTCGAGAACACGCAGAACGGCCCGACCTGCGCGGTGAGCAACGCGAACTACAACACGTACAACATCAGCTACAGCTGCGACACCTCGGGCGGCAACTCCGGCTCGCCGGTGCTGAGCAGCGCCCACCGCGTGGTCGCCCTGCACCACCTCGGCGGCTGCCCGGCGAACCAGGGCGCCAAGGCCCACCTCATCTACAACGAGATCGCCAGCCTGATCGACAACAACGGCTGACCCCCCGCCAAGCGGGCGCCCGACAGCGCGGCGCCCGCTTGGCCCGCCCGGGCATTGTCGGCCCTGCAGCTACGCACGTGATGGAGGCAGGCCGGCGGAGAGCAGGACATTGAGGCGCGGCGTGGATAGGCTCCTGCGCCATGGGTGACAACGAGACCGAGCCGCGCGTGTTCACCAACCGGTTCGCCGATGCTGTCGGGCCGTCGGGTCGAGTACCAGACCGGGACCGGTGCCGGTGCGTGGGTCATTCGGTCGAGACGCGACCGGCGCGGGTGACCTTCCATGCCGAGCGGCAGGACACCGCAAGCGAAGGCTGGCGGCACCTCCTGATGCTCATCGAGGAGGCGGCGGCCGACGGTAGGACCGTCTTCAAGCCTTTCGTCGAGCTCAGCGCCGAGGAGCGCCGGCAGATCGTCACCCTGCCACCGACGATCGCGACCCTGACCAAGGTCGAACACCTCGTCCTGTACGGCACCAACCTGGTTCGAATCCCGCCCGAGATCGGGGCGATGGCCAGCCTTGAGGTGTTCGAGCCGTACACCTCGCACCGCCTGCACTGGTATCCGTACGAGCTGACCAGGTGCACCCGGCTCCGGGACAGTACCGTCAGCACCCGCGCGCTGTACGGCAACTTCAAGCACCGGCCGCCGTTTCCGAGCCTGAGGCCGTTGACCACCGCGACCGAGGCCGACTTCAGGCAGCTCGACCCCGGAGTGTGGGGCGCTGACAGGGTCAACGCGTGCAGCGTGTGCGGGGAACCGGTCGACAGCGAACTGCACCAGGCCTGGATCTCCCTCGGCGTGGCCACCGACGTGCTGCCGCTGCTTGTCAACGCCTGCTCCGCAGCGTGTCTGGCGGCGATCCCGCCGGGCCACTCCGGCTATGTCAAGACCCCGCACCACGGCGGCACTGATCTTGCCCAGCCGCGGGCCCGAGGTATCTGAAGGACCCGCTCGGCGCCCGGGTATCCGCAGGGCGAAATCACATCGAATCGGGGAGCCCGAAGCACGCGGATCGCGGCCACGCCGGTTGCCAGGCCATCCTTACAGCGCTACGCGAGCTGGTAAGTGAAGCGGTCGGTCCGGCCGTGTGTGCCGTCCTGGGCGGCTGCCGCTCGCAAGACGTCTTCGACGAGCCGGGCAGCCAGTTCGTTCAGTGCCCGCGACCGCAGGGACGGGTCGCGTGACCAGCCAGTGGTGTCGAAGGTGGAGCGTGCGGCAGCGATCGCGACCTGCGCCTCGGCTCGGCCCGCGGAGACGTAGGCTCCGACGACCTCACCGGTGAAGGGGTCGATCGACTCGTGGACCGAGCCGGTGTAGCTCCACTCGCCGTTGATCAGATTACGGGCGGTGCTGGTGGTCGACATTGTCGTTCTCTCGATTCTTTCCGGCAGTTGTTTCGGTCAGTCGGTACGTGTCGCGGTCGTGCGGCCACGGTTCTCGGCCGGGTAGTGCTTGCGGAGGTCGGAGGTCGTCATCCGGTCGAGCATCCGGTCGGGAAGGATGCGGGAAGCCCGGATGAGGAAGGCAGCCGTCGCGCCGATGGTGTAACGGGTGCGGGGCCTGCCGTCGGTTACCGCTTTGGCGATCCTCTTCGCGGCGACGTCGGAGGTCACGCCGGCCTTGGTGAACGCCGCCACGTGGGAGGGTATTGCCCGCATCAGAGCGCCGTAGCGCGCGTTCTGCTCGGGCGTCATCCCGTCGTCGAGGCGGCTGAGGGCGGCGAGGCCGACGCGGGACATCTCGGTTTTGACGCCGCCCGGTTCGACCACCACCACCTGCACACCGTGGGGGGCCAGCTCGTTGCGCAGCGCGTCGCTCATCGCCTCCATCGCGAACTTGCTGGCGGCGTACGGTCCGTAGCCGGCCATGGAGATCTTGCCGTTGAGGGAACTGATGTTGACGACGCGTCCCTTGTCGCGTAGCAGCGCGGGAAGCAGGGCCTGGGTGACGGCGACGTGGCCGAAGAGGTTCACCTCGAAGATGCGCCGCCATTCGCTGAGCGGCATCACTTCGACCGGGCCGGCGCCAGGGATGCCGGCGTTGTTGACCAGCGCCCGCAGCGGCCGCGGACCCCGCTCGACACGTGCGGCGAGCGCGGCGATGTGGTCGGGGTCGGTGATGTCGAGGATCACCGGCTCGATGCCCTTGGCCCGCAGGGGCATCCGGTCGCTGTCGCGCCGTACGCCGGCGAGGACATGGAAGCCGCGCCGAGCCAGTTCCCGCGCGGTGGCCGCGCCCATGCCGGTCGACGCCCCGGACACGATCACAAGTTCCCGAGTTTCAGATGACGCTGTCATCTCTTGAGTGTGCGGCAATGAGATGACAGCGTCAACTGGTTCAAGTGACTTAGTCATCACAAGTGGGCTAGAATCGTCCGCGTGACCAGCCGTGCCGAATCAGCCGCTGCCACGCGCCGCGCCCTGCTCGACGCGGCCGCTGAGCTGCTCGATTCCGGTGGCCTCGACGCCGTGACGCTGCGCGCGGTGGGGGCGCGCGCCGGAGTGACTCGCGGAGCGCCCTACCGGCACTTCCTCGACAAGGAGAGCCTGCTGATCGCCGTCGGGACCCGGGCATGGGACACGCTCGGAGACCGCATGCAAGCCCTTCGCGCGGAACCGGGCCTGTCGGCCGCCGAGAAAATACGCGGCGGTCTCATTGCACTCATCGACATCGGCCGCTTTCAGCCACACCTCTACAAGCTCATGTTCAGCAACCCGCCCGGCGACCCCACAGCACTCGCCCGTGCCGCCCAGCGAAGCCAGACCGAGTTTCTGGCCGTCGTCGCCGACCTGGTCGGCGAGCAGGACGCCCGCCGATACGCAGCCCTGCTCATCAGCAGCGCGAACGGGATTGCCGGCCTGGAGGCCAGCGGCCAGCTCACCGACCCGAAGTGGGGAGGCGTCTCCGCCGAAGACCTCACCGACACCCTCGTCGACATGATCGCCGGCAAGAGCCGGCACGCATGACCGGCGACCAGCGGACTCGACGACTATGGTCAGAAAAGTGGTGAGATCCGCGCGGACGTCATCGGCTCGCCATCGCCGAGTTCATCCCCCGACAACCAACGACCTGCTGCACGGCATGCCCTGATCCGCCAGTGGCATGAGCGCGCACGGGATCTTGTAGTGGCTGCTCGGCGATGCGATCTGCAGCAGCTGTCATTGCGTCTTCAACGTCGCTGACTGGTACGAGGCTCAGAACAGCCACGACTCAACCCATCGACGCCGTCATACCTCGCGTGGACCGCTCGACCTGAACCGCGCCGCCAGTTCGGCACGTGGTACCTACCCAACCCACCGATCCGCTGGCGAATACGGCGCCCGCAAGCGGGCGGCGACCGCGCTCGTCGAGCGCTGGGACTGGTACAGCTGGCCGGGCCTGGATCTGCGTCCGTTGCACTTCGAACGGGACCTGCTCAAGCCTGGCCGCAGGCTGGACACGCGACCGCCGGCGGACCGGGATGTCCTGCGGATCGGTTTCGACGCCGAGGGCCGCGCGGTGGTGACCGAGGAGTACTCCGGCTTTCTGCGCGGCCGCCTGTACTACGAGACGTTCGTCCGCCACGGCAGCGACGTGGTGGAGGCGGCGCATTTCGACACGGACGGGCCCATCTACCTACACGAGTACAGCTTCGTGGGCGGGCTGATGCGCTCGGCTGACACCGTCGCGCGGCGCGGCTCGGGGCGAGAGTCGTACACGTACGCCCATGGGCGGATCAGCCGTGTCGAGATCGAGCACAACGGTCGGCCATGTTCAACGTTGACGGCCGAACACGACGACGACGGCCTGGTCCGCCTCGTCGAGGTCATGGGCCGCGGGTCTGAAGTGCGCTACGAGCGGCCGCCGGCCGGGTTCGACCTCGACGTGGCATGCCGGGCCGTCGAGGACGCCCTGGTCACGTTGATCCCGGACGCCGTGGCGCGCCTGACGGTCGACGGCCCCGCCGCCTGCGTCGCGCTGAGCTATCACCAATCGCCCGCGCTGTCCGTCGAGGTCCACGCGTCCACCGCGGACGAGCGCGCCGCCCTGGCGGCGATCGACCCGCGGGCCGCATGGTCGCCGGCCGACTTCGAGACCGGTACCGACATCGACCTCACCGGGGCGGGACCGGTGCGGCTGGTGTGGCAGGAGCTCGCCCTGCTCGACGCGGCCGACCCCGGCGCCGGATCCGAGATCGGCCGGCGACTGTTGTGTTCGGCGGCCGCTCGGCTCAACCTCCGCGACTGGTCGGACACGCTGCCAGTCACCGACGACTTCGTGGTGGCATGAGTACGCGCGTGACCTTGAGGGTCGGCGTTGGCACACGTGGTCAGTCGCGGGCCACAGCGTAACCAAGGATCACTGCGGCGGAGACGACGATGTGGCCTGGGGCGAGGTCCTGGGCCGTCGTCGCGGCGGCCTCGGCGTGGCTGCGGTAGCGGGCAGCGCCCGGTTGCTCCGGGTCCACGTCCTCAATGTGCACGACCGCGCCGATACGAACACCGGCAGCCTCGGCATACAGGTCGGCCTTCGCGCGGGCCGCGGCCACCGCCTTGCGCCGAGCCTCGGCCCGCAGTTCGCGCTTGCCGATGACGTCGAAGTCGACGCCCTCGATCTCGTTGGCGCCGGCCGCGACAATGGCGACCAGCAACGGTTCGACATCGTCCAGCGCACCGGACTCCACCGCAAAAGCAGCCTGGCACTGGTAGCCGACGAACTTCCGTGACCCGTCCACGAACTCCGTCGCCGTCCTCAGGTCCAGCCGCGAACCCTCAACCGCCGCATCGACGATCCCATGCTCGCGCAACGCGCCACGCACGGCCCGTACAGCTGCGCGCGCCGCCTCGAACGCAGCGGCCGGCGCCTGCTCCAACCGTACGATCTTGAACCGCACGCGCACCAGATCCGGCACCGCCTTCACACTCGCGGCGCCGAACGCGCTGATCCCCCATGGACGTTCCACCATCTGCATGACCGCCGATCCAACCAGATCGGCCCCCACTCCGCCGCCCCATCCGTCAGTGGGACGCTCCCCAGCAGCGGATAACACTGCGCCGCAAACGGATTGCAGCATGAGCGGATACCGGCGGGCGCCTCAGCTTCGGCGGTCATCATTGCCGGCTCAGTAACAGATAGCGCTCGTCGGTGATCGTCTTGCCCCAAAGCGGGTCCTCGTCCAAGAGCCGCAGCTCGGCCTTCCGGCCGTGACGCCGCACCAGCGAGGTGCACTCTGCCGCCGACAGTCCAGCACCCGTTGCCCACCGGCCTTCGATAAGGACGAGCCTCCCCTGCGGTCGAAGGAGCCCAATCCACCGCGCAAGCGTCGTTTCGGGATCCTGGACCGCCCACAGCACGTGCCGTACCAGAACCACGTCGAACGAGCCGAGCGCGAACGGCGGTCGGCTCACATCGCCACGAATCAGTGACACCGCTACACCGTGGTGTGCCGCTTTGTGACGCGCCACCTTGAGCATATTTGAGGATGCGTCCAAGCCGTATACATGATGTCCGGCTTCGGCCAGCAACGTCGTCAAACTGCCCGTTCCACAGCCGAGGTCGACAACCGGTACCGGGGCAACGGGAAGAACGGATGCCAGGAGGGAAGCCCAGGCACTGCGGACGGACGGGTCTCGAAGACCATGGTCTGGCTCCTCATCGAACGTCGCAGCATACGTGTCCCAGATCGCGCTTCCGTTATCGCCCATGGACGGACCCTGCCATGCCGGCTGGGTCGCAGGGCGGAGCTGCGCGCTTATCGGCTCCGCTCGCCTACAGCGGGGCGGTCGACACGCGCATCGCGGCTACTCCGTGTACCTGATCAAGGCTTGCGACCGCTCGGCTTCCGCGTGGGCGGCGACCCCAGCAAGCAACGACGCCGCTGCGACTGCTACGTCATCGTTTGTCATTGCTGGCCGCGGGTGCTGTCGCCAGGCGTAATTGTGACGCCATGATCAGTCTAAACCGGCCGGGAGGGCATGGTCACTCGGGCGAAGAGCTCATGTGACCTGCGAATATGGCTGCTATGGTGACCTTTCGTGAATCGCTGCGAATGGCTTGGACCGGCTGAACCCGCTTCTCGGCAGGTGCTGCACCTCGATCCGGATGCCTGGCTCGACAGCCGCACCGAGACCGCTGCGCTGTGCGGGCTCGCCGCCAACCCGGCCGCGCCCGTGCCGGTGCTCCTGGAATTGCTCCTGGCCCGGCCGGAGGCGGTGCCCGCCGCATTCCGGCGCCGGGCACTCGCCGCGCCGCTGATCGAGGCGATGCTGCGCCACCCCCATCCGCGGATCCGCGCAGCGCTGGCCGCCAACCGCCGGGTCGATCCGAAGGTCCGGCTCCTGCTGGCCGACGACCCGAACACCGACGTGGTCCACCGGCTCCGCTCGGATCGGAGCCTGCCGCTGCCCGTGCCGGACCCGCTCGTGGTCGTGGAGCTGGACCGGTTGCACAAGCAGTGGGTCCGTGGATTGATGATTCCGGAGGAACTGGCGGGCGAGGTCTCGGAACTCATCTCCCGGGACCGACGCCGGATCGGCACGGTGCAGCGCCATCCGGAACCGGTCATCCGGCGTGCCCTGCTGGGCTTCTTCCGATTCCCGCACGGTGACCCCGATCACGAGGCCGTCCAGGCGCTGCTGCTGGACGAATCCGCCGAGGTGCGGGGCGCGGCGACCGAACTGGTGGACGACCTGATGGCCCGCTCCGCCCGCGAGGTGGAGCGGGCCGACGTGCAAGGCAACGGCTACGAGGTACGCCACATCCTCTCCACGATGCGGCTTTCCCGCGCGCTGGTAGACGATCTGATCGCCGAGGGTGATCCGCACGCCTTGGCGGAACTGGCGGTCAATCCGAACGTGCCGAACAGCGTGGTAGCAGGGCTGATCGCTCACCCTGAGGCACAGGTTCGGCGGCGGGCCGCCGAGCGTGTGGATCTCACCGCCGATCAGCTCGCCCGGCTGGCCGTGGACGCGGACCTGGAGGTACGCACCACGGTGTCCGTACACCCCGGGCTGAGTGAGGAGCAGCGGGCCGACATCCGTATCGATTCGACCGAGTCCCTGCCCTACGGGTACGGCGGCGACCAGCCACCCACGGACTCTGTGCGGCAGAGCGAGGCGTGGGCCCGCTCGGTCAACCCGCTGCTACGCCGGCGGGCCGCCCAGGACCCGCGTCTGCCCGCCACGGTGGTCGCCGCGCTCGCTGATGACAACGACCCGGGCGTACGCGTCAGGCTCGCGCACCATCACCCGGAGGCCCCGCCCGAACTGCTCCTGCGGGTGTTCCGCGAGCATCGAAGCTGCTCGCGGCATCGGTTGCCGCTCCTCCCCAACTTCCCGCGCACGGGTCTGTCCCGGCTTGCCGGCGATTCCGCCCCGGCCACGCGGGCCCTTGTCGCGCTCGACCCGGACGTGCTACCGGACCACGTCGACCAGCTCATCGCAGACCCAGAACCTGTGGTCCGGCGGGCGATGGCCGCATGCCCGCGGCTGCCTGCGGACCGTATCGTCGCACTGCTCGACCATCCGGAACTCGCCGAATCTGCAGCAGCGAACCCGTCCCTGCCCGAGCCGCAGATGTGGACTTTGCTGCGGTGAGGATGACGCCGCCTCCCGCCCACCGGAACGGGACACACCCCCGAGGAATGGCAACAGTGGCACCGCACCACCCGCAAAGCGATCACCAGGCAACTCATCATCGCACGCGGGCAGGACGGCACGCCGAACGAAACCCGCCTCATCCACACCTATTGCCAACGCCGGACCAGTACCGGTACGGACAGCAAGGAACCGGCATCTTCACGCACCTGAACCGCCCTTCGGGGCTTGCTTGAGCCGGATGCGGCTGGCAGCGCACGTCCGGTTCTAGGGGGCGGCGGCGCCGACCACGGCCGGACGTCATACTGGCGCGGTGATGTCGCAGTTCGACCAAGCATCGGCGGAGGCGGCTGAAGCGCGTGGTGACTGGGCCACAGCGATTGCCCTGGTCAGTGAGTACGCCGAGTGCTACAGCCACGACCATCACCGGCACAACGCACACCTGTGGCACATGGAACTGCTCGTGAAGGCCCGGCTGTTCAGTGAGTTGGCCGATCGGGGGGAAGTGGATGTGCACGCACGGCGCCGCTTGGACCGGTTCCTGTTCGAGGACAGCCGCGATGGAGAACTGCGTCAGCGTGCTGAGCGCGGTGACAAGACCGCCCTGTACTTCCTCGTGCGCCTGCTTCGGGCGCGAGGAGAACACACGGCCGCCGTACGAGCAGTCGCGGACCTTGATATGACCGACACCTACGCTATCGAGCTGGCACATCAACCGCTGCCCAACGAGCAGGGCTACGCAGAACTCGACACGGCCCGACTGGAAGAGCATCGCAAGACGCCCGCTCATCGGCAGGACAGGAAGCGTCGGCCACGGCGAGCTGTTGACGGTCCGTGACCAGCCACGGTCGACCCCGCCGCGACCGCGCACCAACGGCGGCATGGCAGCTCACCTGACCTTGGGTTGCGTGCCGATCGCCGCGACTCCGTTGTCGTTCGGCTAAGGTTGGCGACGGCGCGGCAAACCGATGAGTAGCGGCGTTATCCAGCCCAGATGCGATCATCGCCAGGTCATTGCTACGTGATTGCCGGAGGCACCCATGGGCACGTGGGACGTTGGACCATTCAACAATGACACTGCCGCCGACTGGAGCGGCGATCTGCACGATGCCGTCAGTGACCAGCGGCTGCCGCTCATCCGTGCCACGTTGAGCGCCGTCGTGGACGAGAGCGACACGTACCTTGACAACCCGTTGGCCGATCGAGCGATCGCCGCTGCCGCAGTGGTTGCCTCCCAACTGCCGGGCGGGCAACCGCTCGTAACGGCGTACGCGCCGGACTTCTTGCTGGACGGCGGAACGCTCGACATTCCCGCCGACATCCCGCTCCTTGCACTGCGCGCGTTGCACCGGATCTTCGGTGACAACTCGGAATGGCACGACCTATGGCAAGACGCCGGCAGGTACGCGGAGGCCGTCGACGCACTGCGCGCTGTCCGCGCAACGCTTGAGCGGGCCGCAGCCTGACAGGGCTGCATCGGGCCGTCGAGACCTTCGGCGATACGACGGATGTCCCTCCCGACCGCCATACCGCCGAGAGCACAGTATGTAGCTGGCGCGGCATGTGGTCTTCGACGGGTAGACGCGGCAGACGTCGAAGTCCGGCCGTGGTCCAGATCCAACGGCGCCGCTCGCGGACGGCCACCGGGTCAGGACGGGGTGAGATGTGGACCTTGAGCGGTTTCGGGGGTACTTCCTGCGTGACATCGCCGTCATCGCCGCATGCTCGGCCAGCGCCGTGCGGATCACGCTGGTCGCCGACGACGGCATGGACACCGTCGTACTGGTCCTCCAGGATGTGCTCCACATCCAGATGGATACCTCGGGGTCCTGGAACGACTTCATCGACGAGTTCACGGCGCTGCAGTTGCCGCAGGACGGCCCCTGGCCTGAGCAGGTCCACCATCTGCTGCACCATCACAACAACCGCAACGTCCTGACCTGGCTGCGAATGGACGGTCCCGGCCCGATCGAGATTCTCGGCTCCCGCCTGACCATTGAGCCGTAGCACCCCGGAGCGGACAACGCTCGCCCCGGACCCGCCGGCCGCGGAGCCAACGCGTCCGGGGCACGCGCGCATACCTTCCAGGCACTCATGGCAAACTGCGCAGGTCGCGGCATGAGCGGAAGGCGGCCGCACGTTCGATGCCAGCAGCCGTAAGCTGCCGAGGTTGCGCGAGCACACCGGGGGTGCCGTGAGTTGGGACGTCTTCATCTTCGACGCGCCATCCGACGCTACGTCGGTCGATCAGATCCCGCAGGGCTTCAGGCCGCCGCCGCTGGGCGCCGGGCCGGCCATCAGGCAGCGGTTACATGACAGCGTCCGCGGTCTCGACCTGTCCGATCCCGCGTGGGGCCGTTTGGACGGTCCGACTTGGAGCATCGAACTCAACATCGGCTCGAAGGATCCCGTCGATTCGATCATGTTGCACGTGCGCGGCAGTGGCGATGACGTTCTCACCGCAATCGCGCAAATCGCTGCCTCGGTGGGTGGGCGAGCGCTCGACCTCTCCACCGGCGAGTTCTTGACCGGCGCTCGGGGCGAAGCCGCCGGTTGGCATGGTTTCCAGCGGTACCGGGATCAAAACCTCCCCGGCAATTGATGACCGCCGGGCGACCGTGATCGTGCGATCTCTATCCGCACATCGGCACGAGCACGCGCATGCCCCGCAGAGCCTGCCGCCGGGACGGCGTACGCAGCGTGACGGTCACCGCCGAGCCGCAGCGCGAGACCTGCGGCAGATCCGGATGCCAGAATCCGTGGTGGTGGCATCGCCGGCGTGAGCCCTGGGGCAGCAGCGTCACGGACGGGCGAGGACGGCCAGCGTCAGGACGATCGGGAACTCCTTGTCCATTTGCCCCAGGAGCAGCGCCACCAGCCGGTCGTGGCGTCGCCAGGACGGGAACGGCTCCTCGCCGGCGAACAGGGCCAAGTCGTACTCAAACGGCGAGAGGCTTTCGTGATCGGCCCAGAACCGTTCGAGCTCCGCCGCGAACGAGTCCGACTGCGGCGGACCCCAGATCGCCGCCAGCGCGTCGGCTGCCCGCTGGCGCCGACTCTTGAGGTCGGTGTACACCCGCTCGTAGATGTCGCCGATCGTGCCGTCGTCGTCGGCCGGCGTCTCGTACAGACTCGGGCTCGAAGCGATCGGCGCGAAGTGGCCGCCTGGCACGGACTCGGTCTCGCCGACGAGCCACGACCCGCTGCTGGGACCATCAGCGGGGAACGGCCGCGTGACCAGGTCTCGGGCCGCGGCCACGAGACTGTCATCGTCCACGCGACGATGATATCCGCCTGCGGCGCCATTCCGCGCGGACGACGTGGCCAGCGGATGTACGCACATCGGCACGAGCGCTCACCGGCCAGCGGCCTGCGCCCGGGCAAGGCGAGGCTACGGCGTGTGACGAGCGCCGGACGGGCTGCGCGCTCGATCGGGGGCATGACAGTGCACGGAATCTTGTAGTGGCTGCTCGCCTTGGGCGGAACGTTGTCAGGTTCGGCTTGGGTGGCGGTGTGGTCCGGGCTGCCGCGCCGTTCGTGGCACGAGCGAGCGCCTGTGCGCTGTCCCTGCACGCGGTCATACGTGGCGGCTCACTCGTCTCGTGTCGTGTTTACTTGTAGCCGTGATCGATTGGCGGGGCCCTCCCTGTCCGGGTTCCTCTGCTGGAGGTACTCCAGGAATTGAAGCATTCCAGCGAGTTGGTTGTGCCCGTAACTGTCCTGCGTAGGAAGGTCCAGCAGGTTATCTACGTCCGACCGCGGCCACCGGGGCTTGCACTACTCCTTACCAGCGTCAGGCGCGCCTGATGGCATGATCGCAGTCCGGGGTCACCCTCTGATCACGTGAGCGCTCATCGGTTACGTGCGCGCAGCGACCGAAGATCAGGCACCAACAGCGGCCTACAGGGCGTGACGATCGCTGGCGGGCCGCCGCGCACGATCGGCGTCTGCTTTCTTCAGCCTTCGGCCCTCCACAGTCGCGGGGCGTTGGCCACCGCGGTGGTGAGGGGTGTTCTGGGCCGAGAGGCCACTCCCGGTCGGCGGCGACCCGCTCTTCGAAAGAGGGTGCGAGGATGCCGGCCGGTCCTCGCACCCTTGCGTGGGGTGGCAAAGCCCGCCTGCCACCGTCCCAGTCTGCAGCGACGGTACGAGGTCGTGTTCGCGCAGGTCGGGCTCGTCTCGGGTGTCCCACGGTGTCCCACGCACGGCGCGCGTCCCGGCACTTCGGTGGTCAGCTGTCTCCTGTCAGCGACATGCACGAATTGCCAAGGAGCTACACCATGAACGCGAATGCCAGCACGGCCCTGTCCGGCACGTCGACGACGCCGGCGCGCAGTGAGCGCAAGGTGCGGGTGACCCTCAACGGGGTGCTGTGGACGCTGCAGATCCTGTGGGGCTTCTTCTTCGCCGGCAGTGGCTTCGGCAAGGTGCTGCTGGTCGACGCCACCCTGTACGCGGAGGCGCCCCGGGCCGTCGCGTGGTACGCGGCGGTGCCGCAGCCGCTCATCGTCTTCATCGGGGTCTGCGAGGTGCTCGGCGGCATCGGCCTGATCCTGCCGGCCATCACCCGGGTCAAGCCGAAGCTGGTCCCGCTCGCCGCTTGCGGCCTCGCGCTGACCATGATCATGGCCGCCGGCTTCCACATCCTCCGCGGCGAGTCCGCGCTGGTGCCCGCCAACATCTTGCTGGGCGGCGTCGCCGCGTTCATCGCCGCGGGCCGGTTCAGCCTGCGGCCCGTCGAGCCCACCCCCGTCACCACCCGGCGCGTACTGACGTCACTCGCGGTGCTCATCGTGATGGCCCTGACGACGTTCGCGCCGACCTGGTACACGATGACCCACACGCAGTTCTGAGACCCACCAGAGATACCCCTGCGCTCAGTTTCCCCCTCGATGCCAGAGCGCAGTGAACCGCCCGGCGGCCGGGGTGGGCGCCGGGCGGTGCGCAGCGGGAGCGGTCAGGGCTGGCGGCGCAGCACCGGCCAGGAGGCGGGGCCGATCTTGCCGTCGGCGACGAGGCCCGCGTTCACGCCCTGCTGGAACGCCTTCGCGGCGGCCTGGGACTTCGGGCCGAAGACGCCGTCGATGGTGCCGGGGCCGGGGGTGAAGCCGTACCGCTTCAGCAGGCACTGGGCCTCGATGCCGGCGGTGGAGACGCCGCTCGCCGTGGGCTGGACGGTGTTGCCGGAGTAGTAGCCGGCGTACCAGTAGCCCGTGGCGGCGTCCCATGCGTAGTGGCATGCGTACGCCGCAGACGCCGAGCTGTTGGGCAGCACGGCGATGCCGACGGCGAGTGCTGCGAAGGTCGAGGCTAGGGCGATGCTCCGGCGCACCGTGAGCTTGCGCATGGTCGGTCGACTCCTTCAGTCGCTGTCCAACACGTGATCATCTGCCCTGCCGTGATCCTGGCCGATCGCCCCCGGCGCTGTCAAACGTCCTGCTCGCCGAGGGGCACCCGCACTTTGACGTCGGGCAGCCCCGCGGCCGGCCACGCCACCAGCAGATCGAGCACGTTGCCGCCGGGGTGCGCCGCGGTGGACTCCGTCGCGGCGCGGAACGTGCGGTCGCCCGCGCCGCCCGTGCCGCCCTGCGACCTGGCCCAGACCGCGTCGCGGCCGTGCACCACCGCGACGGCGGCGCCGGGACCGCCGGCCCGCAGCTGCTCGGGGTCGTCGGTGCGGCCGGGCCGGTGCCGCGCCGGGTCGGCCATCGCGGCGCCGGCGGCCTCCGCCAGCGGACCGTCGAGCATGCTGCGCAGCTGCAGCGACAGGGCGGCACCGACCGCGGTGAGCCGGGACAGCACGACCACAGCCCCGTCGCCGCGGCTCAGCACCCGCGGCGCCGCGACGATGCGCCCCGCCTCGACTTCCGGCTCGTCGAGCCACGCCGGGTCGGCGATGTGCCGCAGGTCCGCCGGTACGGGTGCCGCGTCGACCGGCGCGTCCCACACCGACACGGTGTCGCGCTCGACCGTGGCCCGGTCCGGCAGGTCCAGCTCGAGGACGGTCTCCGGGAACCCGATCTCCGGCCAGGCGAGGACGACGGAGGCGTGGTCGTACAGCGGCGGAAACCGCAGCACGGTGCGCAGGCTCGGCCCTGTGGTGCCGCCGAAGTGATCGCCGCTGCGCATCGAGCGCGAGCCGAACGTCCAGCGGGTCCGGCCGGTGCTGTCGAGCCAGCCGACCCGCAGGTCCATGCCCTCGTCGAACTGCGGCAACAGCCGCCGCGGCGCCGGTGCCGGCCCGGGGCGGCCCGCGCGGATGTCCGCCTGCCGCTCGGTGGCGCTGCGCCGGTCGAGGGGCTGCCTGGCGATCAGCTCGAGCTCCAGGCCGGTGGGCCGGGACACCGCCTGCACGACTCCGACGCGCAGCTCGGGCCGGTCGACGACGATCCCGCCGGGGTGCGCCGGCACGCCCAGCGTCTCATCCATAGGCATGCGCGAGCCTACCGCCGCCGAGCGCCCCCGCAGGGCCCGTGCGAGGCCGCTACAGGGGGAAGCGGCCGCGGCGCCACTGCCAGTGGCGGCCTGCCTGGAGGTGGTCGATGACGGCGCGCTGCAGGCCGGTGCCGCGGGGCAGCCGGTCCAGGGGCGTGGTCAGGCTGCGGAAGGCGAAGCGCAGCACCTCCACGTCGGCGTCCAGGCCTTCGGGCTCCTCGTACGGGTCCAGCTCGAACCGTCGCTGGAAGCGCACGATGTTGGAGTCCTCGGGCAGGTACTCCAGCAGCTGCGGGTCGAGCAGCCACGAGCCGCAGGCGAACGCCGTGTAGTGCTCGTCGGGGAAGTGGCGCGGGAAGAAGGCGCGGGCCTCGTCGAGCGACGCGGTGACCGCCGCCGGGCTCAGTGGGCCCTCCTCGGGGATGTGCAGGTCGATGGCGGTGTCGCCGCGCTGGTGCTGCAGCCGGCCCAGGTGGTACAGGCCGCCGCGCACGTGCAGGGTCAGCCAGCTCTGCATGACCGGCCAGCCCTCGCGCTGCATCCGGCGGTCGACGGCCAGGTTGCGGCCCAGGTCGGCCAGGGTCGCCCAGGTGACGGCCGGGTCGATGCCGTGGTCGCGGTGGTACGCCGTGACGACGTCGACCAGGGCCAGGTACGCGTACACGTAGAGGTGCCGCCAGGCGGGTCCCCGGTCGCGGGGCAGCTCCGGGCCGGGCACCAGCCAGGTGTACCCGCCGAGGTCGGCGCGGACCAGGGCGATGGTCCGGTCGAGCAGCCAGCGCAGCTCAGGCGTCCACAGCGGCGAGCCGGGGTCGGGCCAGCCCTCCATGATCTCGGCGGCGTCGTCGGGCCGCACCGCGAGCCGCTCCAGGATCGCCGGGGCGTCGTCCTTGGCGGGCAGCGGCGCCGACGGCCGGTCGGCGGCGAGCCGGTCGACGCGCTCGACGTCCTCGACGTGCACGCCGAGCCGTGCGGCGATGTCGGAAAGATCCACGCCGATGACCTTACCGGCCGGTGCGGGCCCCGGCGTGTCCGTGCGGCCGGCGGGCAGGCGCGTGAGACCCTGCGCCTGGAGGCCGGCCGTGACGCGCCGCACCACCTCCGGAGGGGCCGGCTGCCGGTCGTCCAGGTCGCAACCTTCATCGGGTGTTCATCCCGGGCCGCAGCCCGCGACACGCCGGTGGCAGGGCTCCGCGCCCCCCTCTGAGCTGGGCAAACCCGCTGCGGGTGATTTTCTCCGGCGTACCGGCTGAAAACTTGAACTATTCCAGACTCGTGGCATATGTTGATCGTGTGACGTTGGACTTCGAGGCGCAGTTGCGTGCGGTCTCGTTGCGCGTGACCCGGCCTCGACTGGCGGTGCTCGCCGCGCTGCGCGATCACCCGCACGTCGACACCGACACGGTGATCGCGCTGGTCCGCGCGGATCATCCGACGGTCTCCCACCAGGCGGTCTACGATGTTCTGCGGGCGCTCACCGACGCCGGGCTGGTGCGGCGTATCGAGCCCGCCGGTGCGACCGCCCGCTACGAGTCCCGGGTGGGGGACAACCACCACCACGTCGTGTGCCGTTCCTGCGGCGTGATCGCCGATGTCGAATGCGCCACCGGCAACGCTCCCTGTCTGACCGCCTCGGACGATCACGGCTTCGTGGTCGACGAGGCGGAAGTCGTGTATTGGGGCACCTGCCCCGACTGTGCGACCGAACCCACCTCGCACTGATCCGCCAGTTCGGAAGGAAACTGATGAGCGACACCCAGGACAATGCACCAGTCAGCGCACAGGGCGTGGAGGAGAAGGTCGCGGCCGGCTGCCCGGTCGCGCACGACTCCGTGACCGCGCACGGCAGCGAGAGCGAGAACCCGGCGATCGACTCGCCCACCCGGAAGACCAGTGGCCGCCCGCGCGGCAACCGTGACTGGTGGCCCAACCAGCTCGACCTGTCGGTGCTGCACGCCCACTCGTCCAAGGGCAACCCGCTCGGGCCGGAGTTCAGCTACGCCAAGGAGTTCCAGAAGCTCGACGTCGAGGCGATCAAGCGGGACATCACCGAGGTCCTGACCACCTCGCAGGACTGGTGGCCGGCCGACTTCGGCCACTACGGCGGCCTGATGATCCGGATGAGCTGGCACGCGGCGGGCACCTACCGCATCCACGACGGCCGCGGCGGCGCCGGCGACGGCGGGCAGCGCTTCGCCCCGCTCAACAGCTGGCCCGACAACGCCAACCTCGACAAGGCCCGCCGCCTGCTGTGGCCGGTGAAGCAGAAGTACGGCCAGAAGATCTCCTGGGCCGACCTGCTGGTGCTCGCCGGCAACGTGGCGCTGGAGTCGATGGGCTTCAAGACCTTCGGCTTCGCCTTCGGCCGTGAGGACGTGTGGGAGCCCGAGGAGATCTTCTGGGGCCCCGAGGACACCTGGCTCGGCGACGAGCGCTACGTCGGCGCCGCCGAGATGGCGCCCGAGGTCGGCGCGACCGAGATGGGCCTCATCTACGTCAACCCCGAGGGCCCCCTCGGCAACGCCGACCCGCTCGCGGCGGCGTACTTCATCCGCGAGACCTTCGGCCGGATGGCGATGAACGACGAGGAGACCGTCGCCCTCATCGCCGGCGGCCACACCTTCGGCAAGACGCACGGCGCGGGCGTCGCCGACGACCACGTCGGCCCGGAGCCCGAGGCGGCGCCGCTGGAGGCGCAGGGCCTCGGCTGGCTCAGCAGCCACGGCAGCGGCAAGGGCGGTGACACGATCACCAGCGGTCTCGAGGTGACGTGGACCGACCAGCCGACCCAGTGGAGCAACCGCTTCTTCGAGATCCTCTTCGGCTACGAGTGGGAGCTCACCACCAGCCCCGGTGGTGCGAAGCAGTGGGTCGCCAAGGACGCCGAGGCGATCATCCCCGACGCGCACGACCCGTCGAAGAAGCACAAGCCCACGATGCTCACGACCGACCTGTCGCTGCGGGTGGATCCGGCGTACGAGAAGATCTCCCGCCGCTTCCTGGAGAACCCCGACGAGTTCGCGCTCGCGTTCGCCAAGGCCTGGTACAAGCTGCTGCACCGCGACATGGGTCCGGTCAGCCGCTTCCTCGGCCCGTGGGTGCCCGAGGCGCAGCTGTGGCAGGACCCGGTGCCGGCCGTCGACCACGAGCTCGTGGGTGAGGCCGACGTCGCCGCGCTCAAGGCGAAGGTCCTGGAGTCCGGCCTGACCACCGCGCAGCTGGTGTCGACCGCGTGGGCGTCCGCGGCGAGCTTCCGCTCCACCGACAAGCGCGGCGGCGCCAACGGTGCCCGCCTGCGCCTGGAGCCCCAGCGCAGCTGGGCGGTCAACGCGGGCACCGCCGAGGTCATCGAGCGGCTCGAGGCGATCCGCGGCGAGTTCAACGCGGCCGGCGGCGCGCAGATCTCGATCGCCGACCTCATCGTCCTGGCCGGCTCGGCCGCGGTCGAGAAGGCCGCCCGCGACGCGGGTGTCGAGGTGACCGTGCCGTTCCACCCGGGCCGCACCGACGCCTCGCAGGAGCAGACCGACGTCGAGTCGTTCCGCGTCCTGGAGCCGCGCGCCGACGGCTTCCGCAACTACCTGCGCCCCGGTGAGAAGACCCAGCCGGAGATCCTGCTCGTCGACCGCGCGTACATGCTGGACCTGACCGCGCCGGAGATGACCGTCCTCGTCGGCGGCCTGCGCGCGCTGGGCAACAACGTCGGCGGCACCCAGCACGGTGTCCTCACCGACCGGCCCGGCGTGCTCACCAACGACTTCTTCGCCAACCTGCTCTCCCCGGGCACCCGGTGGAAGGCGTCGGAGTCCGAGGAGCACGTCTACGAGATCCGTGACCTGGCCACGGACAAGGTGCAGTGGACCGCCACCGCGGTCGACCTCATCTTCGGCTCCAACTCCCAGCTGCGCGCCCTCGCCGAGGTCTACGCCAGCGAGGACGCCCGCGAGAAGTTCGTGCAGGACTTCGTCGCGGCATGGACGAAGGTCATGGAGCTGGACCACTTCGACCTCGTCTGAACCCAGCGGTAAGCGGACGGGCCCGGCCGATCATGATCGGCCGGGCCCGTCCGTCGTCGTACCGTGCCGGGGTCAGTGCTTGCCGAGGAGCCGGGAGGCGAGCACGGCGGCCTGGGTGCGTCGCTCCAGGCCGAGTTTTGCCAGGAGGCTGGAGACGTAGTTCT
>NZ_JBFAIC010000027.1:0-130004 GCF_040654515.1 Dactylosporangium sp. NPDC050688 | reverse complement strand
CTCGTCATCCCCATGGGGAATTACGTGAGCGACCAGGGTGAGGAATTACGTGAGCGGCAGACCGCTACAGCTGGGGAATTACGTGAGCGCCGACAACAACGACCGAAACGACATCATCAGTGGCCAGGCGCGCCTGGTCCTGGCCGATGCGGACCTGAATCTCCCGCTGCACGGTGACGGCGTCCGGCCGCGGGGTCGTTTTGCGGAGATCCTTGTAGATCGTCCAGGCCATCGCCGCGATGGAGACGATCAGACCTCCGACGCCGACCGCGTCGGTGAAGGAGTGCGGCGACGGTCCACGCAATGCCGTTTCGACTTCCCGGCGGAGACCGGTGCTCGTCCCGGGTCGCGCCCAAACCGGCCGGCGTCGACCCAGCGGCGCACCGTGTCCGGGCTGACTCCGAGCAGGTCGGCCGCCTCACCGATCCGAAAGACCATCACGGCGGCCACTGTATCGTCCGGCATCTGCAAGCCGGAACCGGACGATCGATCCGCACCTTCGGCTCGACCTAGTACTGGAAAGGCCGCATCTGCATCGTGGAGGAATGGTTGGAGCGTGGACGCGGGACGCCGTGGAGGGTTGACCGGCGAACAGCGGCAGCGGTGGGCGACCGTCCTGGACCACCTCGTCGCCGCGCTCCCGCACCGCGAGGCCCGGGTCGTCGTCGACGGCGCCGACAGCGGCGCCGCGTTCTTCGCCGACCGGCTGCACATCGCGGACCGGCACTGCGTGCGGCTCACCGCCGCCGCCTGCACCGATGACAGCGACGGCGGCGCACCCGCACCCCGACCAGCGTCGTCATCGCCGACGGACCCGGCTGGCGCGACCGGCTCCCCGCCGACACGTGGGACCCGACCGTCTGGGTTCGCACCGCCCGTGCGAGCCACGCCGGCAACGGCGGCTACCGCGGCGAAACGCCGACGCCGTCATCGACCTGCACGACCGCACCTGGCCCGTCATCCGTGACCTCAACCCGTGGCTCGTCCCCGGCGACGTGTGGTACCGCACCGAGTCCCAGGCATTCTTCGCCGCCCGCGCTGCCACCTGGGACACCAAGTTCGGCGACGACCTGCCGGCCTACGCCGCCGCCGCCGAAGCCGCCCTGCCGTCCGGTAGCACCGTCCTGGACCTCGGCTGCGGCACCGGCCGCGCCCTGCGCGACGCGATCGGCCCGACCGGCATGCTCTTCGGCGCCGACCTCACCCGCAGATGCTCGACGCCGCCCGCGACCGCGCCGGCACCTGCGACGCCACCCTCCATGCTCGTCGACGCCCCGGCACTCAGGAGGCCGGCCAGAACTGCAGCAGGTACTGCTCGACGCCGCCGCCACGCCGGTCGAGCTCGGCGCGGCGGGTGACGGGATCCGTCCCCGCGGTCTCCCGGCGCAGAACGGCCGTGAGGTCGCCCGCCTCGGCGCGCCCCCGGTGCGCCAGCCGCACGACGTGCGGCCCCGCGGCGAACGAGACGCCGATGGCGTCGCCGGCCGGCGCGCCCACCCGGATGTCCCCGCTCGGACACTCGATGCGGTATTCGACCGGCGCGGACCAGCCCTGATCGTGCGGGATCTGCGGTGCGTCGCTCCAGACCTCGGCGAACACGTCCACCGGCAGCTGGTCCTGCGCCACCTTGATGACGACGGCCGTGGCCGATGCCGCCGACACCGTGCTGTACGCCGCGGCGACGAGGTCGCTGTCGACGCCGCCGTGACCGACATCGGCCACCGTGATCAGCCCGTAGTCGGGCACGAAGGTTAGTTGCTGGGTCTCGGTCGGTGCTGCTGGCTGTGCATCGCGGTGCATCGCGGCATCTCCGTCGGATCGCTCGGCGGGCCGTGGCCCCGCCGCGACGGTTCGTCAGGGCAGGGCCACGGCGCTGGGGCGTTGTGTCAGGTCACGTCAGGACTTTCACATAGAACGCGTCGCCGTAGGAACCGGACACGGCGGGGTCGCCGGTGTCGATCAGCCGCTGGGCGCCGTAGAAGTTTCCAAGCAGCGTACCGCCGGCGCCGTTCTCGGCACCGTCGATCGGCCTGGCCGAACCGTGCCACTGCCGTGGGTTACCACCGGTCGAGGTCGATGAACCTTCGTAGGTGCTCTGGAAAGGGTACTCGTCGCATTGCAGGCCGCCAGCCGGATACTCCGGTCCCCACACTTCGGTGCAGATGGACACGGCACCGTCATGGTTCTGATCCCGGTAGCTCTTCGGCATGAGCCGGTGCAGCGGGCGGTTGCTCCCCGCGGCTCCCGGCACGCTCTTGCCCACAACGCTGGGGAAGGTGAGTCGCGGCCGTTGCAGCGCATCCAGCACATGGCGTGCCTCGGACCGGTGGTTGCTGCCCTGCCGGGCATCCAGTTCGAGCGTGGGGACGAAGTCCGTGAACACCGCGCCGTGGAACTTGCCGCCGAGGGGCGCACCGGCCGAGTCGAACCGGCTTGCGTTGATCACCGCGGTCGGGTTGCTGTACGGGATCGTGATGCCGTCGCGGTACTCGACGAACAGCGACATCTGGGCCAGCAGGTCGACGGTGTGGTAGGCCCCGGCCCCGACATTGTTCGGGCTCGTGGCGACGATGGTGGCGAACTCGGGGTGGTGGAACCAGTTCTCGATCTTGTCCGACCGGTAGGTGGTGGCGCCGTTGCAGCTCACGTTCAGGGTGTTGCAGCCGGCGAAGTCCAGCGAGACGTAGCCCAGGTCGGCGTTGAGCTGGGAGGCGATGCCGGCATTCTCGAGCCGGATCTCGAAGGTGACCGTCCGGTCGCCGTCGTTGCTTCGGGCGAGCACCCACAGGTCGTACTGGATGAATCCCTTGTACTCGTTGGTCCCGACCGCATACAGGTTGATCTTCTGGTCGAGGCGGTGGCACTGTTCGAAGCGGCTGCGGGCCCACCCGCGGGGCTGTTCCGCTTCGGACTTGTGCTGTTCGCAGTCCTGCCGCAGATCTGCCGCCAGCAGCGGCGCGGGTGCGGCGGCGGCCGAGTTGGCCGCTCGGGCCATCGACGGCCATGCGACGACGGTCAGCAGGGCGGCGAGGAGCGCCGTGATGCGTCTGTTCACCTGATCGTCCTTTCCGTTCCTAGGGGCAGTTGCGGCCGAGGCAGGAGTAGATGAGGGCGCCCGTTCCCGCGTCGTACACGAAGGTGTAGCCGGTGTACTGCCGGGAGCCGGTGTTGCGCAGGCCCGGCACGGTGCCTTCCCCGGTGACAAGGTGGACGGTGCGGCCGGCGGCCGGGCCGAGGTGCCGGGTGAGCGGCTGCGGGAGTCCGTCCGTGCTGACGGTGCGCACCTTCGCGTCGGTCAGCAGGCTGGCCGACCGGTCACCGAGGCGTGCCTTCGTCCGCTGCCCGGCCATGCTCAAGGCCTGCTGCGCCGAGATCCGCTTCGTCCGGCCGCCGACGGCGTCCGGGACGGTCCCCGCGTTGCACGCCAGGCGCTTCGCGACACAGGCCCGCAGCCCCGGGACCGTGGTGAGGCAACCGTAGGGGTCCTTGTCGAGGCACGCCTGCAACGCGGCCTGGTCGACGTCGTTCGCGACCCGGGCGGCCGGGTCGACGGTCCGTGGTGTGCCGGCCGGGCCCGCCGCCCGGGCCGTGGTGGTGTTGCGTTTGTCGACCCGGAAGTAGTCGACCTGGGTGGGGAAGTTCGGCACCTGCACCGTCCCCTGGCTGGTGGTCACGCACCACGGCGGCAGGTTGAGCTCCTCCCACAGCGGGTCGTTCATGTGCGGCAGCGCGCCGCAGGTCTTCGGCTCCGAGCGGCTGGTCTCGCCGAGGTAGGGCTTGCGCCACTGGTCGTTGCCGTCGAGGACCTGGACCCGGTTCTCGAACGGCTGGAGCAGAGTGAAGGTGTTGGGGTAGACGACAGCGGTGGTGGCGTAGATCTGCGTGAGCTGCGCACCCTCCTGCAGCCGGGTGGTGCCGACGGTGTTGAAGTCGTATAGCAGATCCCATTCGCCGTTGCCGTTGCTCAGCACCATGTAGCTGTGCAGCCGGGTGTTCGGCGTGCCGCCGCCGACGCCGGACAGCGCGTGGTACTCCTCGGTGTCCTCGCCCCATTCCAGCCAGTAGGGGAAGTACTCCTCGATGCCCTCGTCCGCGTTGTACGAGCTGTGCAGTCCGTACTCCACGCCATCGACCTGCGTGTCACTGTTCTGTGCGTCGCGGCTGCTCACCTCGAGGAAGTTCTCCACCGTGTTCGGCAGCGAGCCGGCCTCGGGGGTGTAGTCGACCTCGACGTTCTGCCAGGTGCCGAACGCGCCGTACATCGGCTGGACGCCGACATCGACACACAGGCCGGTCAGGATGCGGGCGTTGCTCCACTGATCGCAGACCCAGGAGCTGTACCGGAGCTGCTAGCGCTGATACCAGTCGTCGACGGCCCAGTCGTCGATGCAGTTGCTGACCCGCACCGGCGCGCCGTTGCTCGAACTGCCACCGGACAGGTCGAGACACCGATAGTCCTGCATGCTCTGCAGCATCACGCCGAACCAGGCGCCGCCGTACGGCACGGTCCACATCTGCGCGAGGCTGTTGTCGTCGCACGTGGCGATAGTGACGGCGGCGTTGTTGACGTTCTGCGCCGCCCGGGTCAGGCATTTGCCGCTCTGCACGTTCCGGAAGCGGTAGACGGGTGTCACCTCGATGTCGACGATGTATGAGAGGTCGACGGTCCACCGCTGTCCGGCGACGGCACTCCCGATGCCCGCCTGAAAGCTCTGTGCCGTGACAGCCGCGCCGTTCGCCGTCCCGGCGACCTGCAGCACCCGGCTGTCGGACTCGCGGCCGAGTCCCACGGCGACCGCCTCGGTCTGCTGCGCCCACGCCGGCGTTGCGGCGGTCACGACGGCGAGCAGCGGCGCGACCATGGCGCCGATGGCGACGGCGGCGAGCCGCCGGCGCCATCGGTCACGGCGTTGTCGCTGATTCCTGACGATCAACATTCCTCCCGGACCACTCGATCGGCCGGAGGATCGCGCCGGGGACGCGCGGAGGCGTCCGTGCAGGTCCAACTTGGCGTCTGCCGCCTCCGCAGACCGGCCCGCACAGCCGGTCGGCGAAGCCCCGTGGAGCGATCATCCGCTTGGCTGGAGTCAAACAGGGCGATCACCCCAGCGGAACGCGACCCGCAAGAATATTTAAGATCATGAAATTTTGGCGGAACCTGTTTACAGGCATCGTCCCGTCATGTACCGCGTTGTCCGCGAAAGTACCGGGTTGTCTGACGCAGCCGGCTCGTGGATCATCTGTTTGGACGGGGCAGGAGCGGGTCATGGGTGTCTGGAATGGACGACCGCTGCGGTTGCAGTTCGGCGCCTGTACCGGAGGCGGCGGCCCGACCCCGCCCCCCGCCCACCACGCCGACGGGCACGAAGCCGGTCTCGTCGTGGAAGGCGGAGCCGTTCTCGGTGACGAAGATGGGCAGCCGGTAGTCCTCCCAGAGGCGCACCAGCAGCTGGGTTCAGCAACTGACCGTGCCGGGAGGGCGGGCGACGCGCCGTGCGAACCGAAGGACATAGACCGATGGGTTCCTCTAGGTCGGTGTGGTGCCTACACGCAGATCAGAGGGGGTCGGCCGGCCGATCGGAAGTACGCCGATGACGATTAGGCGCGGGGTCTCGGTTGGCGTCCGCGCCAGGGGCCGAATCCAGACGCTGCCTTGGATGTCGCGATAGCCGCCGCTGTGGTTGCTGTGATCGCCGACGAGCAGAATGCTGAACGGTGGGCCAGTCACGGTGTAGTTGGCTGCCTGAGCCCCCGGTCACCCGCGGAATCATCCGCAAGCATGAACCCGACCCCGCCCGCCGCCCCGGCATCCGCGTCGGCACCTGACTCGGACCCACGGCGCCTGGCCGGCCGGAACTGTCACCTCATAGGCGACGTGAACCCCTCCGCGTCTTACGTATGTGCAACTGGGGCGCCCTGTGGTCTGCGGTTCGGGCAACGCTGCCGTCAAGCCCGGCATCGGGCATGCGACAGCGCGGCAGCATGGCCCCTCCGGGGCAGCACACGGTGCGGCCTTCAGCTGCGGACCGGGCGGGGCGCTGTGGATCGACGGCACGAGGCAAGCCCACACTGCCCGGACTCTGGTGCACGATGTCACGGTGACCGACTCGTCCACCGAGCTCGCCCTGATGCCGGCGATCTCCGCCATGCTCGTACGTGCCGAAAGCGCCCGTGACCAGCTCGCCGCCATCGATGACAACGAGCTGGCAAGGCAAGTTGCGACCTGGCCTGAGACCAGGGCGGTCAACGACGCCGCTGGCACCGCCGCCAGCGCCAACGGATACCTGCAGTACGGCAATGACGAGGCAGGCGGACACTGGGGCCGCCGGCTGACCCGCCAGAATATCCGCTCTCTCGGCGTCCTCGATGTGCTGCGCCGGCCAGAAGTACCTGACCGGTTCGCCGACGATCTGGCCGCCTATCTCGCGGGCCCCCCAATTCCGTCGGAGCGTCTCGTGGTCATCGACGCGGACCTGCCGATCCAGGAATCCCACGAGGTCTGCGGCTGGCAACTCACACAGCCCACCGCCGTCGACCTGGAGGCGGTCACGCCACTGCCGTCGAGCAACCGGTTCGCCGCCGACCCATGGGATCCGGCCCTGCGCCTCGGCGGTTGCTGCGTGCTGCGGCGGGTCAGCGACGACCTCGAAGCGCGAAACCCGTCGATCTGGGGCACGGAAATCCTGCGGAGCCTGTTCGAACCCGAACTCGTGATCCCGGCGTGGGAGCCGCTGTTGCTGATTAACCTCGCGCAGGCCGAGCGGGTGATCGTCGCCGCCGAGTATGTGATCGAGCCGGGCCGGATGGTCGAACGCGTGCGAGGTACCGGTCTGGATCTGGTGCCCGCTACGTCCGACGGCATAGACGAATGGGAGGAGCCAGGCTGGGGTCCCTGCCGGCTCACCGAGGAAGAGGTTGCCGACGTCCTAGCATTCACCGATGTCATGTCTCCGCTGCTACAGCGGTGGCAGACCTGGGAAAGTCTGACCGGGGCCCCGCGTAGGTTCGCGAAGAAGTCTGCTGAGCGTCTGCAGCGCAGCGCCCACCGGTTCCTCGCCCTCGGTCCGCGTCTCGGCACCGACGGCGATGTGCTGTACGAACGCGACCGCGCAGAGATCATCTTCTGGTATACATCAGCCCTCGAAAACCTCATGATCACCGAAAGCCCTGACGGTGACTTCAGCCGGAAGGTGTCCCAGCGGACGGCGATTCTTATCGGTACCGACGACGAAGAGCGCCTCGAGATCCGGCGGGCGATCACGCATGCGTACGGCATCCGGTCGAAGGTGGCCACGGCGACGTGCCACCGGAGACGCACCTCAAGACGCTGCCCAAACAGTTGTACGGCTATCTGAGACGCGCGTTCCGCGACTTAATCATCCTCGGCCCCCTGTTCGAAGTGGCAGAGGTCTGCGACGACGCGTTGATGTCCACCGCGAACCGGCAGCGGTTGATCGCCACACCTGTCGGCAAGGTCGTCAATGTGTTACCGGAGGAGCCGGGCGTACGCACACGGCGCAGGCAGCATGCTCGTCCGCCAACTCGGCACATCGTCGAGACTGACGACCTCGCCGATAGGATCACGTCGACAACGCAGCCGGCTGAGGATAGACATTTCCGCCCTACCGGGGTCGGCTGGACATAACCAGCAGGTCCGAAGAGCTGCTCACCGACTACGCTGCTGCGCGGTGGTAGCACCATCGCGCCTCTGAGCATCGAGCAGAATGTCGCCCTTCGAGGGAGCGGCCCGACCCTCGGGGGCGACATGCTATTTCGGGGGTATCTGGTCAGGAGGAACTGGATCCCCGACGTGATGGACCAGCCAGCCACCCTGTTCCGGCCGGAACAGCAGGGTCACGTACTGGGCCATCATTGCCTGCGGATTCTTCCCACTGACAACGATACCTTCGGGATGTCCGTAGACGTACACGACGTAGGCGACGTCGGGAGCGGGATACCGCGGAACATTGGTAGGTGAGGCACCCGAAAGCAGGTCGCGAACTTGATTGACGTCGAGTCGGCCACGAAACTCCGGCGTGCAGACTGTATCGAGAAGGTCCTCGAGAACCGGGTCATTCTGGATCGCACCGTGAAAGGTGAAGGTTCTCCAAGTCGGGCCATCTCTGGGCAGCAGCTCGAAGGCCATCTCAATTTCGTCCGGGCGTGGTAGTCGCGGCTCTTCGGACGACTCATCAGCGCCGCTCTGTTCAGTCACCAATGAAACGTACTGCATACCCGCTCACACGCCCGGACCGCCAGCCGACAAGCCGACGTGGTGCGTCGGTGCGAGGCCAGGCCGGTTGTGGCCCGCACCGACGCCCCACCGGCGGGCGGGCAGCCGATGGTGGAGGTACTGGCGGCGTCCCGGAAGGCGGTTGACCAGCAACCGCCGCGGTCGCGAGGATGCCATTCGTGGAGAAGCGGCTGCGGTGGTTCGACGAGGGCGCGCCGCTGCTGCGCGCGACCGCTGACCGGCTCGGGTTCGGCGCCGCCCTGCCTGCTGGCGAGGACTGGTACGCCTGCCCGCTGTGCCTGGTCGCCTACCCCCGCGCCGCCGTCGCCGCCGGCGTGCTGACCGAGGAGCACGTCCCGCCGCACGCGCTCGGCGGTCACGGCCTGCTGCTGACCTGCGCCGCCTGCAACAACACCGCCGGCACCGCCCTCGACGCCCACGCCGTGCGCCGCCGCCACCTCGAAGACTTCTTCACCCACCGCACCGCCACCGGACGCACGCTGCCCGTCACCGTCCACGCCGCCGGCATCCCGCTGCGCGGCACGATCCAATGGACCGACGACGGCAGCCTGCAGATCTTCGGAGTGCCCAAGCAGAACCACCCCGGCCAGCAGGCCGCACACGTGCAAACCCTCGACGAGTACGTCGACCGCGCCGACCCGAACCCCGACCTCACCTTCACCATCCAGACCCCGCGGTACAACGCCGACCGCGACCAGCTCTCCTGGGCCCGCGCCGCCTACCTCGCCGCGTTCGCCGCACTCGGCTGGCGCTACATCCTGCACCCCGTCATGGCCCCCTACCGCATCCAGTTCCGCGAACCCGCCACCCCCACGGTGCCGATCCGGGTCTGGCGCGACCGCACCGCAGCCCTCGACCAGCGCCGCATCCTGCTCGTCGAGCAACCCGACGACCTGCGGGCGGTCGCTGTCACCTTCGGCCAGCGCCTCATCCTGCTGCCCGGCATCGACCGGCCGCAGACCAGCCAGCAGCTCCACGACGCGATCACCGCCCGCAGCGCCGGCGGCGAGCCGGCAGCCGACCTGCAGGGCAAGGAGGCGCCCTGGCCCCGCTGGCCCACCTACCTGCTGGACCACCACCCACCCGACCCGCCCAGCTGGTAACGGCGACGCCGCTCCCGGACCGGTCGGTGTCGCCCAGTCGAGTGACCACCTGATCACGCCCGCCTCTCCATGCTGTCCGCAGACGGAAGCGGCGGAAGGCGGCGGTCATGCGGTCGAGCAACGGTGTGATCTTCAAACGGTGCGGGTGTCGCGACGCCAGCCGGCGAAGGCTCGAGCAGTCATGTCCCCGGCTCGGCGAGCGCGGGCACGGCTCCTGGTACTTCCACTGTTCGGCGACCAACCTGCTCGGCCGCCGGGAACGAGCCCGCCGCGGCGGGTACCCGTCGCAGACCGCCGCCCGCCAGGCTCGGGACGAGTTCCTGGCCGGCACCGCTGCCGACCGCACCGCTGCGGGGTGGACGGTCGAGCGGTGGCTGCGGCACTGGCTAGACTCCCGGACCAGTATCCGGCCCACGACGCGGTTCCACTACAGCCGCGACGTCGATACCGTCCTCATCCCCCACCTCGGCCGGTACCGGCTCGCCGACCTCGACGCCCAAGTCCTGCGGACCGTGTTCGCCGCGATCGCCGACACCCGCAACACCAAAGGCCGCCCGCAGTCCGTCTCAGCGATGCATCACCTGCGCACCACCCTGCGCGCCGCCCTCAACCTCGCGGTCAAGGAAGGCGTCCTCGACTGCAACCCGGCCCGGCACATCGAGATCAAGGGCTACCAGCAGCCCCACGCCAAAGTGTGGACCGAAGCCCGCGTCGAATCATGGGAGCTGACCGGGATCCACCCGGCGGTCGCGGTGTGGACCGCCGACCAGCTCGCCGAGTTCCTCGGCAGCGTCAACGACGACCCGCTGTTCGCCTTCTACTGGCTGGCCGGCCTCCGCGGACTACGCCGCGGCGAGCTGTGCGGGCTGCGGTGGAGCGACATCGACCTCGACCGCGCCGTGCTGACCATCGAACGCAACCGCACCACCGCCGGCTACCAGGTCGTCGAAGGCGACCCGAAAACCCCAGCCGGCCGTCGAGCGGTCGCCCTCGACCGGCGCAGCGTGCAGATCCTGCGGGTCCACCGCCGCTACCAGCAGGACCGGCGGGCCGAGGCCGCCGCGAACGGCACATCCTGGACCGACTCCGGCTACGTGTTCACCCGACCCGACGGGCTGCCGATCAACCCGAACTACGCCACCACCCGATTCCGGCTCCTCGTCCGCCGGGCCGGGCTGCCACCGGTCCGGCTGCACGACCTCCGCCACGGCGCCGCATCCCTCGCCCACGAAGCCGGCGCCGACCTGAAAACCTTGCAGGACCTACTCGGGCACTCCAGCATCGTGGTCACCGCCGACACCTACACCAGCGTCCTCCCGCAAATCCAGCGCCGCTGCGCCGACGCCACCGCCCAACTCGTCCTCAACGCCGCCCGCCGCACCCGCAAGAAGATCAAGACCAAGGCCCGCAAGAACCGGCCCGACCGCCCCACCACAGCAGCTCCAGCCCCGGCCAAACCGAAAACAGGTGCTCCAGCCGCGACCAAACGGAAGCCGGCCGGAAAGCCACAGGTCACCAGCCAGCCCAGCCGCGAAACGACCGTCTCCCCGACGGCACCCACATCACACCCACGTGACACCCACCGTCCACAGGGGACGGAAACGACGAAAGGCCCGAACCGCATCACTGCAGTTCAGGCCCTTTCGATCAAGCGCGCCCGAAGGGACTCGAACCCCTAACCTTCTGATCCGTAGGGCCAGATCGGCGTCGACCGGCCGGCGGCTTCGGTGATGGCGTGCGCGTCGATGTCGACGTGGGATTCGGCGAGGTGCATCACGGGCCATTCACAGACCAGCGTGACCGGTCCCGGCGGCGGCAGCGGCCAGACCCAGAACGCCGCCGTGTAGCGGCGGCCGTCGCTGCTGGCGCCGTTCGGAACGAGCAGCGGCCCGCGCACGGGTTCGCCTGACGGCGGGAACCCAGGGCCGCGGAGGTTCGTCATCGCTGCCCCGTCGGCGAAGCGCACGCCCACCCGGAGGAACTCGTCCGGCACGGCCTCGTCCGGGCGGAGCGGATGACGGAAGCCCGGACCGAAGATCCGGCCGCGCCGGTCGTCATCGCGCAGCAGTGCGTTGACCGTGAACTCGAACCCCGTCGAGTACACGGTCAGACCATGAACGGCGATCGCGGCTTCGTCGTTCTGCGCCAGCACATAGCAGTCGCCGATGACGGCAGGGAACTCGCCGTAGGGCTTCGCCCACACCGGAACGGGGACTCGTTCGGGCTCGGGCTTGTCCAACGGTGCACTGTCGAAGAACCCCATACGGCCAGCATGCCACGTGAGCCTCCTAGCCGTTCGCAACCGATTCCGTCACTCGATGTGATGGCTGCTGCAGCCCAGCGCGATCCGGCTGACTCGCAGACCCGTAAGACCTAGTCACGGTCGCGGCGTCCAACCCCGTCAACGACTCCGCCAACGGCTCACGCAGCTGCACCAGGAACTTGCCGGCCTGACAGCCGTAGTAGCGGATCAGCGGCAATACTGACGTCGCGCTCCAGGCCGGCTCAACTAGGGCCGGCGCTGTCGGTGCCACCCCCTTGCGCGCAGCGGCTGACCAGCAGTCGCCCGCCCGGCGCCACGCGTGCACGTCGCCACCACCGCCGACCCACCGACACAGCACCGACGTCGTACGGGTCAATGCGGCGAGACGTGGAGGAGTTCCGGTTGGTGCAGCAGGCCCGCAACGTCCGGCCGATGTGCGTCGAGCAAGGCCCACAGTTGCGGGTATGACACCGCGGCGGCGGCGATCACCGGATCAGTTCGGGACAGCAACGCCAGATGCCTGCAAGCATGGGCTACCACGTCGGCCGCACCGATCTGCGCGGGCGCCGGCGACAACGGACCGCCGCCCGCCGCCAATACCTCCGGGGCGGTGAAGACCAACGCGGTGCCCGGATCCGGGTCCGGGAGCGCCGCGTAGGTGAGCACGATCCGGCCGTTGGCGAACCGCCACGACGTCGAGTGCAACACCCGCCCGGCCACCGTGCCGTCATCGAACCCGGTGAGACGCAGGGCAGCGGCATCGGGGTGTTCCTCGTCGCCGAGCATCCGCTCCGCCACCCGATAGGTGAGCCGACCGCCGTGCATACCGATCAGCAACGTCTCCACGATGACGCCGACACCCGGCAACGCCGGAGCGTCGGATCCCGGCCGCACTGCCGGTGACTGCCGTAGATCCATCTGGCAATAGTGCGGCAACTGCCATAACCTGGCAACAAGCCACGCGGAGAGTCACGGCCGCGTCACAACCCGACGAGGGTGGGTGCCCTAATGCGCCGGACGACACGCCCATGTCCGGACTGCTAGCGATCATGGGGTCAGGCGAGACCGCCCCGACCATGGTCAGCATCCACCGCACCCTGGCCGCCCGGCTCCCCACCGGTGCGTCCGCGGTGCTGCTGGAAACGCCATACGGTTTCCAGGAGAACGTCGCCGACATCTCCTCCCGCGCCTGCCAGTACTTCGACCGCAGCGTCGGCCTGAGCGTCACCACCGCGCCCGGCCTGCGGGGCGCCGATCCCGACGACGCCGAGCACGGCCTCGCGATGCTCCGGACCGCCGACTGGTTGTTCTCCGGGCCCGGCAGCCCCACCTACGCGATGCGGTCATGGTCTGCCACGCCGGTCGGACATGCCCTGCACGACCGCATCCGGCAACGCCACGGCATCACCGTCTTCGCGTCCGCCGCCGCAGCCACCCTCGGCCGCTGGGTCGTCCCGGTGTACGAGATCTACAAGGTCGGCGCACCACCGCACTGGCTCGACGGCCTCAACCTGCTGTACCACCTCGACCTGCACGCCGCGGTGATCCCCCACTACGACAACACCGAGGGCGGCACCCACGACACCCGCTTCTGCTATCTCGGCGAACGCCGCCTGCACCTGATGGAACAGCAACTCCCCGACGACGCGTGCCTCCTGGGCATCGACGAACACACCGCCGCGCTGATCGACCCCGCCACCGACACCGTCCAGGTCGTCGGCCGGGGCACCATGACCGTCCGTCGCCACGGCGCCAGTACCGTGCTCCCCGCCGGGCTCACCCTGACCCTCACCGAACTCCGCGGCCTCGCCCACGGCCACAGCGTCACCATGGTCATCCCGACCCGGACCACCCCCGTCTCGGCGGCGGATACCGCACCGGCGACCGTCACCGAGGTCGCCGCCGACTGCGAACAACGATTCAACGCCGCGCACGCCCGCCGCGACGCCCCGGCCATGACCCAGGCCGTCCTCGACCTGGAAGCCACCATCCATGACTGGAGCACCGACACCGAACAAGACGACGGCGCCGAGCAGGCCCGAGCCGTCCTGCGGACCCTGATCCTGCGACTCGGACACGCCGCCACCACCGGCGTCGCCGACCCTGCCTCTCAACTCCAGCCCCTTGTGCAGCCTTTGCTGGAACTTCGCGATCGACTCCGCGCCAACCACGACTACCCGACCGCCGACGCAGTCCGGGACGCCCTTACCGCAGCCGGCATCGACCTTCGCGACGGCCCCAACGGCGTCCGCTGGTCCACCCGCCTCGATCACCGCTGACCGAACCCTGCCGCCACCGTCGTCCGCTCGTGGTTCCCAGTTCGAACCCGGCGCCGTCGGTGCGGATATCCAACGTCGCATCGGCCGGGCCGCTCCTCTTACAGGCGGTTGGACACGTGGTGGACCAGTTCGCCGTCTACAACACCAAACGGCCAGTAGCGGCTCAGAACCCCAGTCGCCGCCGAACCCACCTATTCAGCGCCCTTCGGCTGGCGTGTGCCAGCAAGGTTGGCGGACCAGCGTTGTTCGACCCGGCCGAGCTTCCAGACGGCGATCGCGGCGGCCCAGGCGATGACGAAGAGGGCGACGATGCCGTAGCCGGCGTAGTCGAGGGGGATGCTCGCGATGGCGGCGACGGGTCCGGTGGTGATGCCGGCCTGGTCGGCGAGGACGCCGATGAGTTCGACGGTGCCGATGATGAGGGCGACGGCGACGGAGATCGAGGTGATGGTGATGTTGTAGAAGACCTTGCGGACGGGTTTGGCGAAGGCCCAGCCGTAGGCGGCGTTCATGAAGACGCCGTCGATGGTGTCCATGAGGCACATGCCGGCGGCGAAGAGGATCGGCAGGACGAGGATCGAGTAGAACGGCAGGTTGAACGCGGCGGCGCCACCGGCCAGGACGAGGAGGCCGACCTCGGTGGCGGTGTCGAAGCCGAGCCCGAGCAGGACCCCGATCGGGTAGATGTGCCACGGCTTGCGGACGGACTTGGTGAGGCCGCCGAGGAACCGGTTCATGAACCCGCGCTTGTTGAGCTGGTCCTCGAGTTGCTGTTCGTCGTAGGCGCCGCTGCGCATCTGCCGGAAGACCTTGATGATGCCGAGCAGGACGACGAGGTTGAGGATGCCGAGGATCCACAGGAAGACGCCGGAGACCGACGCGCCGATGACGCCGGTGATGGAGTGCAGGCTGGAGTCGTCGTTCTCGACCTGACCGGCGAGGGTCTTCACGCCGACGGACAGCAGGAACGCCAGCGCGAACACGATGGTGGAGTGGCCGAGGGAGAACCAGAAACCCACAGAGAGCGGCTTGCGTCCGGTGTTGTCGGCCATGAGCTTGCGGGTGGTGTTGTCGACGGCGGCGATGTGGTCGGCGTCGAAGGCGTGCCGCAGGCCGAAGGTGTAGGCGAGCAGGCCGACGCCGACGGTGAAGACGGGGTGGTCGCCGCCGAGGTGGAAGTGTTTCGGCACCACCAGGCCGAACAGGACACCAAACCCGACGACGTGCAGCAGCAGGATGAACCCGGTCATCCCGGCGAGGGACCGCCAGTCCCCGCGGGTGAGGCTGCGGCGGAACCGGGTGAATCCGGAGGCGTCGACGGACATCTCGGAACTGGCCATGAGGGGGCCTTCTTCCACGCGAGCGATGACGCAAGGACCACGCGAGGGACATGGTCAAGCGCAAGCTACCCCGCTCGATGTACCCCTGCAATCAGATGGCGATAGCAAATCGTTTGCAGGAGGGCACTGTTGCAACCTGTTGGCAAATACCGGAGACTGGCAGTAGATGACCTGCAGGGTGCGGCCAGGGGGAAGCGTCGCCCGGGTAGGTGGTCGTGAACGCCGTGGTCGCGCAGGGTGCGATCAGGCGCGGCGGCGCCCAGCGCGATGGTCCTCAGCCTGAACTGGGCGCCGCCACCTTCGCTGATTGTGCCGCCGATCGGTCCTACGGGATCAGGGGTGTTGCGCAGCGCACTTCCGGCAGCGGCCGAACAGCGCCAGCCCGGCGGTGCCGACCTCGAAGTCGACCTCGTGCTGCACGGCCTTCTGCGCTGCGGTCATGGCCGGTGCGAGGGCGTCCGTGGGGATCTCGGTGTGCGTGCCGCACGTTTCGCAGACGGCGTGGATGTGTGGGCGTTCGTTGAGCCCGTACAGCGCCTCACCCGGCCGCTGCAGCACATGTGCGACGCCGAGCCCGACCAGGAACGCGATGGTCCGGTGGACGGTCGACAGGTTGACTTCGGGGCGGATCGCGGCGATGGCATGGTGGATCGTGCCGATCGACAGGTGCCCGGCCGTGCCGGCGAGGACGTCGATGACCATGACCCGGGCCAGGGTGCGGCGGGCACCGGCGGTGATCATCCGGTGCCAGGCACGGCTCGCGCGGTCGGTCGGTTCGGCGGCTTCCATCGCGGGTCAAACCTAGCGGACACCCCGCCGCAACGTCGGACGCGGCAGGGTGTCCAGCCTGCTGGATACCCAGCCCGCAGGTATCCAGTCTGTGGTGCGTCAGTCCGGCGGACCGGCGAGTGCCCGTTCCAGGAGCAGGTTGAGCTCGCGAACGAGTTCGTCCATGCTCTGCCCGCTCTGCGCGCGGACGAGCCCGAGCGCGACCTCGGCGAGGAGGTAGAACGCGCCGGCCTTCTCGGTCTCGCTGGTGAACGCGCCGAGCAGCGCCTCGGCGCCGGCGAGGTCACCGCGGTGCTTCGCGACGATGACCCCGGCGGCGCGTTGGACGATCTCGGCGCCGCCCGCACGGGCGGCGCCAGTCACACCGAAGGTGCCGCGGTGGCGGCGGTGAAGCGGGCGGTGACGTCGGCCCAGTTGACCAGGCCCCACAGCTGGTCGACGTAGTCCGGGCGGACGTTCTTGTACTGCAGGTAGTAGGCGTGCTCCCAGGCGTCGAAGACGAGCAGCGGCGTGGTGCCCTGCCCGACGTTGCCGTGATGGTCGTACACCTGCTCGATCAGCAGCCGCTTACCCAGGGGTTCCCACGCGAGGACGCCCCAGCCGGAGCCCTGCACGCCCTTGGTGGCGGTGGACAGCTGACCGGAGAAACCCTCGAACGAGCCGAAGTGCTCGTCGATCGCGGCGGCGAGCTCACCGTCGGGGCGGTCACCGCCGTCCGGGGACAGGTTGTTCCAGAAGATCGAGTGCAGGACGTGCCCGGACAGGTTGAACGCCAGGGTCTTCTCCAGCCCGACCAGCGCGGCGAAGTCACCCTTCTCGCGCAGTTCGGCGAGCTGGTCGAGGGCGTCGTTGGAGCCCTTCACATACGCGGCGTGGTGCTTGGAGTGGTGCAGCTCCAGGATCTGTCCGGACATCGCCGGCTCCAGGGCGCCGTAGTCGTAGGGCATGTCGGGCAGCGTGTAGACAGCCATGCGCGATCCTCTCAGGATGATGCCATGAGGTTGCTTCTGCCATCATCTTGCAATAAGAACGGTGGAAGGGTGGACCTGGCAGGTGACAAAGACCCCAGAAGATCGCGTTTCGGCCGCGCTCGCCACGATGCGCGGCCGTGGCGGCAGGACGACCGCACCCCGCCGCGCGGTCCTGGACACCCTGACGAAGGCGACCCACCTGAGTGCATCCGAGATCTCGGCGCGGCTGACCGCGGACGATGTGCAGATCGACCCGTCCACGGTGCACCGGGTACTGTCCGCGCTCGCCGACGCCGGCGTGGTGCACACCGTGCCGGTCAACGGCACCACCACCTACGGCATGGCCGACCAGGCGCACCACCACACGGTCTGCAACCAATGCGGCAAGGTCCGCCAACTGCACCACGACCTGGCGGAAGCGCTCGTCCGGGCGGTCAACGCCGACGGCACGGTCAGCGTCGACGAGGACGGCCGCGCCGGTGGCGTGGTGGTCTACGGCCGGTGCACCGGCGCCTGCCCGACGCCGGCATGACCACCCTCCGGCCGGCCGACCCGGCCGCGCTGCACGCGCGCACCGCGCTGTTGCAGGAGTTGTACCGAGACTGCTTCGCCGGGCCGCCGTGGTCCGAGCCGGAGGAGCAACTCGCCGACTTTCCCGCGCAGCTGCTGCGGCAGACGTCGCACCCGGGCGCCCGCGGACTCCTCGCCCACGACGGTGCTGCGCTGGTCGGCGCGGTCTACGGCTGGCCCGCACCGGCCGCGCTGCCCCGGCAGACCGCGTTCGACCAGGCCGTCGCCGACGCGACGCCACCGCATGCGCGGGCGCTGCTTATGGCGCCGTCGCTGGTCGTCGCCGAGCTGATGGTGGCCACCTCCCACCGGCGCCGCGGGATCGCCGCCCGGCTGCTGTCCGCGTACGTCGTGGACGCCCCGGCGGCGTGGCTGGTCACGCACCGCGACGGCGGCGCACCCACCTTCTACCGGCGGTGCGGCTGGCAGCAGGCGGCAGCGTTCACGGCCGGCGGGGAGCCGATGCTGCTGTTCACCTGGGCGAGGCATTCACCGCCCGCGCGGGCCGTGCAGCAGCGCGCCACGCAGGACGGCTGACGGGTCCGCGGCCAGATCGAGCCGGTCCGGCGCCACACCGGCGCGGACCAGCAGGTCACCGGCGGCGGCGATCATGGCCCCGTTGTCGGTGCACAACCGCGGGCCGGGCACTCGAAGCGTGATACCCGCGGCCGCGCACCGCTGTGCTGTCAGCGCCCGGACCCGGCTGTTGGCGGCGACCCCGCCGACCATGAGCAGCGTGTCGACGCTGTGGTCGCGGCACGCGGCGACGGCCTTGCGGGACAGGGTGTCGGCGACCGCCTCCTGGAACGACGCGGCCACGTCCGGCACCGGCACCGGCCCGTCGTGGCGTTCGACCCACCGGGCCACTGCCGTCTTCAGGCCGGAGAACGAGAACCCGTACCGCGCATCGCCGGGACCGGTGAGCGGGCGCGGGAACCGGATCGCAACCGGGTCGCCGTCGCGGGCGGCACGGTCGATGGCAGGACCGCCCGGGTACGGCAGGCCGAGCAGCCGGACGACCTTGTCGAACGCCTCCCCAGCCGCGTCGTCGACGGTGTCACCGAGGTGGGTGATCGGGTCGCGGGCGAGGTCGCCGAGCAGCAGCAGCGACGTGTGCCCGCCGGAGACGACCAGCGCCACACACGACGGTGGCAGCGGCCCGTGTTCGAGGGTGTCGACGGCGGCGTGCCCGGCGAGGTGATGCACCCCGTACAGCGGCACCCCGAGCGCCAGCGCGTATGCCTTGCCCGCGGCGAGCCCGATCTGCACCGCGGTCGCCAGACCGGGACCGGCGGTCACCGCGACGGCGTCCACGTCGCACAGCGCCACACCGGCCCGGTCCAAGGCGTGCTCGACCATCGGCCGCAACGCCTGCAGGTGGGCGCGGGCAGCGATCTCGGGCACGACACCACCGAACCGGGCGTGTTCGTCCATGCTCGATGCGAGGGCGTCGCCGAGGAGCACACCGTCGCGGACGAGACCGGCGCCGGTGTCGTCGCAGGACGTCTCGATGCCTAGAACCAGCGGCATCGCTCAGACCGTGAGGCCGGCTTCGCGCAGCAGCTGCTCGCGCTGCTCGGCGGGGAGCCGGTCGACGTAGACGGTCCCGTCGAGGTGGTCGGATTCGTGCTGCAGGCAGCGGGCGAAGTAGCCGCTGCCGGTCACCGTGACCGGTGCCCCGGTGACGTCGAACCCGGTCACCGTGGTGAGCGCCGCGCGAGGTACCTCCGCGCGTGGTCCCGGCACGGACAGGCAGCCCTCGGTGTCGGTGATGGTGCCGGCGAGCGCGGACGCGACCTGCAGGACCGGGTTGACGACGTGCCCGACGTGCCGGATGCCGCCGTCGCCGGGGCAGTCGTAGACGAACACCCGCAGGTCCACACCGATCTGATTGGCGGCGAGACCGACGCCTTCCGCAGCGTACATCGAGGCGAACATGTCTCCGACCAGATCAGCCAGGGCCTGGTCGAAGACGGTGACGTCGGCGCAACGGCGGTGCAGGACCGGCTGGCCGTAGAACGTGATCGGTCGGGCGCTGCCCCGGGTGATCGCCATTGTTGCACCCTATATGTAGTTGCAACTAGTTTGCAGATAGGCTCCGATGGGTGCAGACCGTGGAGCTGCGCACCACCACCGCCCCGCGAGCCACCACCTTCCATAAACGACGGGGCTGGGACCGGCTCGGCGCTGCCAGCGGCGTCATCGGCTCTACCAGCCACCCTCGTCACAATCCGGCGACCCATCCGAACGGATCACCGCCTCGAACCCCATCACAGGTGAACCGCCGCAGGAGGCACCGTGAAATCGCACCCCGGACCTGACCGCGGCGACCACCACCACCTGTGGCAACTCCCCGACGGCACCTGCCTGCACGCCCCACCCGGCGACCTGACCATCGACGAGGCCACCGGCCGGCTCTGCTGCCACCTCTGCGGCAACTGGTACGTGTCCCTCGGCTCCCACGTCCACACCGCCGCCACCTACCGCACCACGATGGGCCTCTGCGTCACCGAACCCCTGACCGCAGCCCACCTGTCCCAGGCGATCGCGGACCGCCAGCACCTCGCCTACCAGCGCAACGAGCACGTCCGGGAACGCCTCGCCACCACCGCGGCCATGCTCGCCAGCGGCGAACTCAGCGCCCGGTCCCGCACAGCGCTGCAGGCACCCGACCCGCCACAGCGCGTCGCCCGGCGCCGCGCCGCGCTCCAAGCCGGCCGGAAGACCATCGCCGCCCACCGCCAGCGCGACCTGACCGACCGCCTCACCGCACTCGGCTTCAACACCCTCGACGATTACCTCCGGACCGCCTACACCGACGGCGCCAGCGTCGAGGAACTCGCCCGGACCACCGGCCTCGGCCGGCAACGGCTCCGCACCGCCCTCGACACCGCGGGCGTCCAGATCCGAGCGACCGGCCACAACACCACCGCCGGCAAACGATCCCGGGCCGCGAGCGCCGACGAGGCCGCCGCCCAGCGGGTCGGCACCACAGACCTCCGCGCCTGGCTCCGTGACCGGTACACCGACGACTGGACCCTGACCCGCCTGGCCGCCGCCGTCGGCCACAGCACCCATTGGATCCGCTGGCGCCTCGCCTCCGAATCCCCCGACACACAAACAGGGTGACTCGCCAGGGGATACCGCCATCAGTCCGCGGCCGATGCTGACGGGTCGGCGAACCGTTCGCCGAGATCGGAGCGGCGGTACAGCACGCAACGGCCATGCCGTGCCCGCACCAGCAGTCCGCCCGCGTGCAGCGGCCGAAGGCGCTGGTTGACGGCAGTGGTGATGACACCGAGGCGGGCGGCCAGTTCGGTCGACGACGCGGGTGTCCGAAGCTGGACCAGCAGGCCGGCGCGAGTGATGCCGATGAGATTGACCAGGGCGTCGGGCGCCGGCAGCGCCTGCGACTCCCACAACGTCGCCAGCCCGCCGAACATCATGGCGAGGCCGTGCTGGGCGATTTACCGTCCCCGGTTGGTGACATCACCTTCCAAGAGCGCCCGCATCTGCGCCATTACAGCGCGAAACAGCATCGCCAGTAAAGCGTGAACGCCTCCACGATTCGGCCGACAGGTTGGACGTACGTTCGCGATGCGGCGCCGCCCGGTTGGGGCCGATCGTCGGCGCAACGTTGACGGTGCGACCGCGCACAGCCGACTCCTGGACCTCGACGGCCGTGATGAGCACGACGGTGGCGGGGATGCCGACGGCGTTGGGCACCATCGCCGTGAGGCCGGCGCCGGCGATCCTGAATACAGGAAGCGATGTACTGATGGAGTGTTGAAGTGCGGCCCCGTGTGCTCGCCGGTTGCCGAACGTCCGAACGCGTTCGACACGCATCGCGGTCGCCGGGTCGCTTGGCGGTCAGCAGCGTCTGGCGAGTGCGGCCAATGCGGTGCCGGCGGCGCCGAGGCGGGTCACGGTGACCAGCGCGGCGAGGGCGGTCAGCGTGGTGTGGCCGTCATCGAGGTGGTGCGCCGTTTCGAGGGTGTCGAAGACGGCGGCGCCGATGGTGAAGGCGGCGAGGGCGAGGAGCGACACGATGCCCGGCCGGCGTCAGACGGCGACGGCGAGCAGGAGCCCGACGATGACGGCGACGGCGATGACGGCGGGTGATTCGAGGAGTTCGATGAGGGACTGTCGCCGGCTTCTCCGGTCTCGTCGGTGACGGGTTCGGTCTGTTCGCCGTTGGTGCGGTGTTCCCAGAGGGCGCCGATCGCGAAGAGCGCGGTCGAGCCGGTGAGCAGTAGTGCGCTGAGTGTGGGTGCGCGTTCGGTGGTGGGTGCGCGTTCGGTGACGGTCATGGAGTCCTCGTCCGGGTGCGGGCGGTGTGCGGGTGTCGCCGCCGCCACGGCCGAGGTCTCGTGGGTGGTGGCGGGTTCAGGTGCGTGGGGCGTACATGATGACGGCGACGCCGATGAGGCAGATGACCGCGCCGGCGATGTCGTAGCGGTCGGGTCGGAACTTGTCGAAGGCCATGGCCCAGCCCAGCGATCCGGCGACGAAGACGCCGCCGTAGGCGGCGAGGATGCGGCCGAAGTTGGCATCCGGCTGGAGCGTCGCGACGAAGCCGTAGGCGCCGAGCGCGGCGATGCCGGCGCCGATCCACAGCAGGCCCTTGTGTTCGCGGACGCCTTGCCAGATGAGCCAGGCGCCGCCGATCTCGGCGACCGCGGCGAGCAGGAACAGCAGGATGGATCGGATGATCGTCATGACGTGATGGCAGCACACCGGCGTGCCGCGGCACCGTCGGGGTGCGCCGCCGCGGCACGGGTCCGGTTCAGCAGCCGCATCCTCCGCCACCGCATCCGCAGCTGGCCCCGCCACCGGCTGCGGGGGCGCGGTGGGCGTTGCGGCGCCGGTGCAGCCACCACATGCCCAGCGCGAGCACGACGAGGCCGGCGGCGACCGCGAGGAGCGTCTGTTCGAGGATGGCCGCGCCGGCGCCGGTGAGTACGCCGGCGGCGATGAGCAGCGGGATGGCGCAGCAGGCGGCGCAGGCGAGGGCGGCGAGGGCGCCGGTGACCTTGCTTCGGGTCGGTGGCGTGTTGTCGATGTTCGGCGGGTCGTCGTGGTGGTGCCGGTCCGGGGTGACGGGGGTGAGGGGCAGGCTCATGTGGGGTCTCCGTCTGGGTGTTCGGCGGTGCCGATGGTGAGGAACGGGATCGGGCAGTCGGTGCAGGTGCAGTTGGTGAGGCTGTCGCAGCGGGCGTCGACGACCTCGGTGAGCGCGCCGCGGATGGCGGTGAGGTCGGCGATCCGCGCGTCGATCTCGGCGATCTTGTCGACGGCGCGTTGCCGCAGGTCCGGGGTCGGGTGCCGGCGCCGTCCGGCTTCGAGGAGGTCGGCGACCTCGTCGAGGGTGAACCCGAGCCGTTGCGCGGTCTTGATGACGGTGAGCAGGGCGACGGTGTCGGGTGGGTAGAGCCGGTGCCCGCCGTTGGTGCGGACGGGTTCGGCGAGCAGGCCGCGGCGTTCGTAGTAGCGCAGGGTCTGGATGTTGACGCCGGCCTGTTCGGCGACTTCCCCGGTGCGCAGCCCGGCCCGGTCCGGGGAGAGCATCACGCCGCCCTCGGTGCCGCGCGGGTGCCGTGGAAGGGCAGGCCGGCGTCGGCCCAGTCGGCCTTGCCGCCGTCGTAGACCCGCACGTCTGGGTAGCCGAGCCGGGTGAACGCCGCGGCGGCGACCTTGGACCGGCCGCACGACGGCCCGGAACAGTACGTGACGACGGTCCGTGCCCGGTCCGGGGCGAGGGCAGCAGCGAGGTCGGCGGTGAGTTCGCCGGGCAGGTTCACCGCGCCGGGCAGGTGCTCGGCGTCGTAGTGCGGCTCCGGCAGCGCCTCGACGAGGGTGACGGCGCCGGTCTCGAGGAGGGCACGCAGGTCGTCACGGTTGATCCGCTGCACCGGAAACCTCCATGGTCGGTGCGGGCGGGTCGGGCAGGCCGACGACGGCGGCGAGCATCCCGGCGGCGTCGGCGGGCATGCGGACCTCCAGGCGCAGGCCGGTGTGGTCGATGACGAGGGTGTAGCTGCCGAAGGAGCAGCACCGGTACTCCGCCGCGGCGAGCCGGGCCAGGGTCGCGGCGAGGTCGGCGTCCAGCGGGAACCGCAACGCCACCCCGGTTTCGGTGTCGGCGAGCGGTTCGCGGCCCCGGACGTGGGTGAAGACCTGCTGCCAGACACCGATCCGGTCGTGTGCGTCGCCGCCGTCCGCGGCGAGGTCGCACGCCAACGCCGCCTCGGTGCTGGCCGGGTCGGTCGGGAACCGGTACACGTCCCCGGCAGCGGCGACCGCCGAGGCGCAGGTGCAGGACTCGTCGCACGCACCAGCGTGCGGCGCGGCGGCCAGTGCGGCTGCGGCGGCCTGCAGCCGGGCGGCGTCCTCGGAGAGGGTGACGCCGGCCCGCGTCTCCGTGGCCCATCCGGGTGTGCCGGGGCCGTGCGCGGCGGCGCGTCCGAGCCGCTGCGCCAGGTCGTCCTGGACGGTCCCGAGCCGGGCATCGACGGCATCGCTCAGCCGCCGGTGGGCCTCGTCGCAGCGCCCGGCGTGCCAGGCGGTAGCGAGTCCGGTCAGGTCGTCGCCGCCGATGCCGAGACGCTCCGCCCCGACCAGCAGCCGCACCGTGTCGGCGGTTGCCGACGGGTAGCCGAGACGGCCGCCGTCGCGGCGCGCCGGCGGGAGCAGGCCGACCTCGGCGTAGTGCCGCACCCGCTCGGTGGGGACACCGGCCCGACCGGCCAGGCCCGACAGGTCCAGCAGCATCGTGGTCACGGCGTCGTCCCGGCCGAGACAGCACTCGCCCGCTGCGCCAACGACGCGAGCACGTCGGCATACTGCGCGGGCACCTCGACGTCGAGGGTCAACGTCTCACCGTCGGTGGCCGGCTGCGGGGTGACGGTGAAGGTGAAGAACGAGCAGCACTCGGTCTCTCGGGCGGTCAGGTCACGCACGGTCGCTTCGAGGCCGGCCGAGCCGGTCAGCCGCATCCGGGCGTGGGTCGGTCCGATCGGCTCAACCTGCCGGACGGCGGTAGCGAACAAGTCGTCGAACTCGGCCAGCCGTAGCGGCCGGTCGACGGTCGGCAGCGTGCAGGCGTCGGGCACCACGAACGACATCACAGGCTCCTTGAGCAGGTGTTCCGGCGCCGCAGCGACGCCGTCCACTCGACGGTAAGCCTGTACCCGGGTACCGGATGCAAGCCCAGCGCTCCACCTTGTCGCCGAACTCCGCGGACCCGCCAGTCAGGGGCGTTCCAGGACCTGCCGATTCCACTTCGTCGCGGCGATCTGGACGGCGTCCCATGGGCTGCCCAGTGGCGGTGTGTAGGAGAGGTCGAGATCGGTGATGTCGGCGACGGTGGCGCCGTAGCTGATGGCGGTGGCGTAGGTGTCGACGCGTTTGGCGATCTCGGCGCCGTGGTGACCGAGCAGTTGCGCGCCGAGGAGCCGGCCGGTGCTCCGATCACCGGTGACCCGGATCTGGATCGGGGTGGCACCGGGGTAGTACGCCTTGTGGTCGTCGGCGGTGCTGGCGATGGTGACCGGGTCGAACCCGGCGTCGCGGGCGGTGCGGTCACGCAGGCCGGTGCCGGCGGCGACGAGGTCGAAGACCTTGACCGCCTGGGTGCCGAGCGATCCGGCGAACACGGCGTCGCCGCCGAGGGCGTTGGCGCCGGCGACGCGGCCCTGCTTGTGGGCGGTGCTGCCCAAGGGCAGGTACACGTTGCGGTCGAGAAGCCGGTGGTAGGTGTGCACACAGTCGCCGGCGGCGTAGATGTCGGGCAGGTTGGTCCGCATCGTCCGGTCGACCGCGATCGCGCCACGCACACCGAGGGTGGCGCCGGCGTCGGCGGCGAGTCGCACGTCGGGTCGTACACCGGTGACGACGAGGACGACGTCGCCGTGGTGCTCTCCGGTGTCGGTGCCGACCGTCAGGCCGCCATCGGCGGCGCTGATGGCGTGGACCTTGGTGCCGTGGTGCACGGTGACGCCGCGCTCGCGGAGGTGTTCGGCGAGTGGGTGGGCGAGTTCGGGGCCGATGGTGGGCATGACCTGGTCGAGCTGTTCCAGGAGGGTGACGTGCAGGCCGCGGGTGGTGAGGGCCTCGGCCATCTCCAGGCCGATGTATCCGGCGCCGACGATGACCGCGCTGGTGGCGTGGCGCTGCTCGATGGAGCGGAGCAGGGCGAAGGTGTCGCCCATCGTGTGCAGCACGTGCACCCCGTCGCCGGCACCGAGCTGGTCCAGTCCTTCGATCGGTGGACGGGCTGGGACAGCGCCGGTGCCGATGACGAGCCGGTCGTAGTCGAACGTCGCCGGGGCGCCGTCGGGCGTGGTCGCGGTGACGGTGTGCGCGTCGGGGTCGATCGTCACAGCGCGGTGGCCGAGCCGCAGCTGCAGGCCGGCGGTTTCGAGGTCGGTGGTGGTGCGGTGGGCGAGGTTGTGCCAGTCGAGGACGTCGCCAAAGACGTGGTACGGGATGCCACAGATGCTGTAGTTCGGATAGGTGTCGGCGACGAAGAGGGTGACGTCGGCGGTGGGGTCGAGCTCACGGGCGCGGAGGCCGGCGCTGATCCCGGCGTCGCTGCCGCCGATGACGAGCAGGCGCATGAACAACCATCCAGTGGTGTACAAAGTGGGCCGCCGCCGGCCTGACCAACCGGCGGCGGAGCTGTCGGCCCGGTCGCGTCAGCCGGTCTTGACGGGCAGCTCGGTGAGCAGCTGTTCGACCCGGGCGCGGATGGCGTCGCGGATCGGGCGGACGGCGTCGATGCCCTGCCCGGCCGGGTCGTCGAGCTTCCAGTCCAGGTACCGCTTGCCGGGGAACACGGGGCAGACGTCGCCGCAGCCCATGGTGATGAGCACGTCGGAGGATTCGGCGGTCTCGTAGTCGAGTTTGCGTGGGGTGTTGGCGGTGATGTCGATGCCGACCTCCCGCATCGCCTCGACGGCGGCAGGGTTGATCTGCGTCGCGGGTTCGCTGCCGGCGGAGCGGACCTCGACGGTGTCGCCGGCGAGGTGGCGCAGCCAGCCGGCGGCCATCTGGGAGCGTCCGGCGTTGTGCACGCAGACGAACAGGACGCTGGGCTTGTCACTCATGTGCTTCGGTTCCTCCGGGTTTGATCGGCACGTGCGTTGGTGAGGTCGCTGCGATGGAGCTCAGGAAGCGCGGACGCTGCGCTTGCCGGTGCGTGCGGGCCGGTCGCTCGGGTGCGCGACGACGACCTCGTCGGCGTTGCGGCCGGCGTCCGGGTACAGCGCCAGCAGCAGCCCGACCCCGATGAGCAGCCCGACGATCTGCGCGACGACGAACCCGGGCACCGAGCCGGGTGCAATCCCGGCGAAGGTGTCGGTGAACGCCCGGCCGATCGTGACGGCAGGGATGGCGAAGCTGGTGGAGGACGTGAACCAGTACGCGGCGCCGATGTACGCACCGACCGCGGCCGGTGCCACGGTGGCGCGGCCGGAGCGGGCCAGAGCGAAGATGAGCAGAATCAGCCCGGTGGTGGCGACGACCTCACCAAGCCACAGGTGCCCGGCAGACCGTTCCTTGCCGGAGAAGTCGACCGCGGACAGGTCAAACATCAGGTTGGCCAGGATCGACCCGCCGATCGCGCCAGCGGTCTGCGCGAGGATGTACCCGCCGAGGTCGCGCAGGGTCAGCCCGGTGCGGGTGCGGCGGCCGAGGAACCAGTCCGCGGCGGACACGACCGGGTTGAAGTGCGCGCCGGAGACCGGCCCGAAGGTGAGGATCAGCGCGGCGAGCGCGAACGCTGTGGCGACGGAGTTCTCCAGCAGCTGTAGCCCGACGTCGTTCGGGGAGAGCGTGGTGGCCATGATGCCGGAGCCGACGACGGCGGTGACGAGCAGCGCGGTGCCGACGAATTCGGCGAGGAACCGTCGCCACGGTGCTGGGTGAGTCATCGGGTGCTGCTCCTGCTCTGCGGACGGATGAGACGGGTCGAGCGATGTGGGCACGGTCCGGTGAGGTGTCTATGCGGTGGCGGGGACGTCGAGCTGGTCGATGAGGCGCCGGACGCGGCGTTCGATCTCGTCGCGCAGGGGACGGACGCCGTCGAGGTCCCAGCCGGCCGGGTCGTCGAGGTCCCAGTTCTCGTAGCGGGTGCTGGGGAAGACGGGGCAGGCGTCGCCGCAGCCCATGGTGACCACGACGTCGGCGGCGCGGACGACCTCGTCGGTCCATGGCTTCGGGTACTCGTCGGTGATGTCGATGCCGCGTTCGGCCATCGCCGCGACTGCGGCGGGGTTGACCTCGGTGCCGGGTTCGGAGCCGCCGGACCAGGCCACGGCGCGGTCGCCGGTGAGGTGGGTGAACCAGCCGAGGGCGATCTGGGACCGGCCGGCGTTGTGGGTGCACAGGAACAGCACGACGGGTTTGCCGTCGCGGTGTTTGCCTTCGACGCGGGCGAGGGCTTGGAGGCGTTGGCGGGCGAAGCGTTCGGCGAGCAGCGGCAGGAAGTTCGGCACGCTGCTCAGGTTGGCGAACTGGTCGTAGCTGGTGTGCAGGAACCGTTCGATGGTCTCGGCGCCGTAGGTGCCGTCGAACTCGCGGGCGAGGCGGACCGCGGCGGTGCGCAGTGCGAGCTGCTGGTCGACGGACAGGTCCTGGTGGTAGTAGACGATCGCGTCAGTCATGAGGTGCTCCGGTGCGCTGGGCGGGTGCGGGCGTCGGCCCGGCCGCGGGGTGCAGGGCTGGTGCGAGGCGGTCGATGCGGGCGGCGAGGTCGGCGAAGGTGGCCTCGAACGCGGCGTCGGTGTCCGCAGGCGCCGGCACCGACCAGTGCAGACGCGGCCGGACACCCTGGGTGAGGTCTTCGTGGGCGTTGTCGCAGACGGCGACGACGAGGTCGGTGTCGTGGACGATGTCGGCGACGTGGGCGGTGCCGGTCGCGTTGATCAGCAGTCCGTGGCGGCGGGCCACGGTCACGGCGCGGGGGTTGACCCGAGCGGCGGGCTGCGTGCCGGCCGATGCGGCGGGAATCGTGGCCCGGTGCGTCCACAGCGCCGCGGCGAGCTGGGAGCGGGCGGAGTTGTGCGTACACACGAACACCACCCGCGTCACGTCGATCAGGACCGGCGCGGCAAGCAAGGCGAGGGCGTTCGGCTCTAGGCGCAGGTAGGTGCGGCGCCGGTCGCCTTCGGACCGGGTCCGGACGAGCAGTCCGGCCTCGTCGAGGACGTTGACGTGGTGGGCGACGAGGTTGGTGGGCAGGTTGAGGCTGCGGGCGATCTCGCCGGGTGAGGCGTCGCTGAGGGTGAGCGTGTCCACGATGGCCAGGCGTGCCGGGTCACCGAGGGCGGCGTGGATACGGGCGCGCCGCTGTACCAAAGAAAGCTCAGCGTTCATTGACTCAATGATGAGTGAGCGTTATCGGCTGCGTCAAATGAACAGTTGGAGCCGCCGTCCGCCAAAGGTGCCGGTGTGGCTGGACCTTGGTGGCAGGTGTTCACAGGCCACGTCGGGCCGCGTTGACGCCGACATTCGGCACCGACGCGGCCCGGCGGCAATCAGGCGGCGGGATGCGACTCCAGCGCTTGCCCGGCCGAGCCGGTGAGGCGCTGGTAGAAGTAGAACCTCGGGGCCGGCGCGACGACGGTGGGCATCGTCCAGTCCTTGCCGAGCAGCGGCGGCAGCGGCTCGCCGTCGGCCAGGACGGTGAAGCCGTGGCGGGTGTAGAAGCGGCGCAGCCCGTCGAGGTCGTAGCCGTCGATGGCGTTGCCGAACCACACGCGGACGCCCTGCGCGGCCAGTTCCTCGCGCATGGCGGTGAGCAGCGCGCCGCCGATGCCCCGGTCACGGAACGCGGGTGCGACGCACATCAGATCGAGCTCGCGGTGCTTATCCAGGACGGTGCGGTAGTCACGGTTGCCGGGCAGTCGCCCGCCGGCCAGCATGGCGGTGGCGGCGACCTGGGCCCGGCACGCGAGTGCCGCGCCGGCCAGCGCGCTGGTGTCGGGGTCGTGGTAGCGCAGCACCAGCGGCGCGTACATGTGGTCCGAACTTGTCGGCGGGACCGCGAACTCGTCGATGTCGGAGAACACCGACTCGAACAGGGCCTGCACCTCTCGACGCTCCGCGTCAGTGGTTGCGTGGGTGATCACGCCGGGATCGTAAAGATCCCGCGGAGGCGGCGAGGCGGAATCCGCGGAATGACCTGCAGTTCGCGCTGCTGCCATCGGTGCCGGCGGCACGCGAATGCCGAGCGGCGCATGGTGGAACCGGCGGGCCGGTTCGCGTCAGCCGACCGTTGCTGCGACGTCGACGGTGAGCAGGGCGGCGAGCTGGCGCATGATGCCGGGCCGCGCTCGGTAGTAGACCCAGGTCCCGCGCCGGTCGGAGTCCACGAGGCCGGCCTCGCGCAGGGTCTTGAGGTGGTGGGAGATCGTCGGCCCGGACAGTTCGAACGCCGGGGTGAGGTCGCAGACGCAGATCTCCCCGTCGGGTGCCGAGGCGATCATCGACATCAGCTGCAGCCGGACCGGGTCGCCGAGGGCCTTGAATGCTGGGGCGAGCACGGCGGCGGTCTCGGCGGGGATGCGGTGCTGCGCGATCGGCGGGCAGCACGGGGTGTCCGCGTTGAGGTCGGTGAGGGTGAGCACCGCCGCTTGTTTTGACATGCCTCTAGGTTGACAGATCTCGAATCAGCGTGCAACCGTTTGATTCGACAGACGTCAAGACAGTCCGTGGCGCACGATGAGGAGACCGTCATGTTCCGCTTCCCCCGCCGCTCGAGCCCGCCGGCCGGCGTCCAGTTCTGCGACAGCTGCGCCGAGGTCAGCACCGCCGCCGACCGCGCGCAGCGCCGCGTCGAACGCACCCGTGCCGACCTCGCCGCCCTGACCGGTCCCCGCTAGCCCGGCACCCAATCTGATCCACAGCCGTTTCACCCATCGATCGTTGAAGGAGAGCATGACCATGACCGGCATCCAGACCCGGGGCGGTTTCACCGGCGACCCAGCCGCAGCCCTCGACGTGGCCGGCACCAGTGGCTGCTGCGGCAACCCGCCCACGACGACCCTCACCCTGCCCGACCCCGACCAGTCCGCGGTGGCCGGTGCGTCGCCGTGTTGCGGCACCATAGCCGAGGCGACCGAGGCGGGCGCCTGCTGCGGGACGTCGGCGAAGGCTGAGGCGGTCGCCTCCGGCACGGGCTGCTGCGGATGAGCACCGCCGCCAGCCGTCCGGCCACGACCGTGGCTGCTCTCGCGCACCTGCTCGACGAGGTGTCCGGCGAGCGGATGGCCGCCACAGTCGCCATCCTCGCCGGCGTGCCGTTCGCCGGTCGCCGGGTCGGGTCGGCCGGCGGCGCCGCGGCCTGCGCCTGGCTCGCCCAGCACCTCGCCGACCTCGGCGCGACCGTGACCCTGGAGCCGTTCGCGGTCCGGTTCGTCCCCGAGGTCTACACCACCCCGGACGTGCACTGGCACGACGGCCGCACCATCCGACGTCTCTCCTTCGGCCGGGACGTCGCGGTCCACCTCGCCTCCGCCGACCAGCCCCTCACCCGCCGTGGCGACCTGGCGGTCGCCGGTGCCGGCGATCCCGGCGGCCGATGGCTGGTCGTGCCGACCGGGATGACGCTGTTCGACGCCTACGGCCACGCCCACGGCGCCGCCGGACTACTGTTCGGCCGGGGTGTGGACGCCGACGGCTGGCACTACACGATGCTCGCCGGCCCGAACCCCGGCCCACTGCCGATCCTCACCCTCGACACCACCACCCACACCACGCTGCATACCGCGGCGGCGGCCGGCAGCGGTTGGCTGGCCGGGAACACACCGATCCGGCGGCTCGACGTCCCGGCCACCAACGTGCACGGCACCTGGCCGGCCGACACCTCCGCAGACGAGGGTGTGGAGGTGCTGCTGACCGCGCACTACGACGGTGTCGGCGACCACCCTGGCCTGCGCCAGCCCGCGGCAGCCGACAATGGCAGCGGCGTCGCCGTCGTCCTGGAGGCCGCCCGCGTCCTCGCCCGGCACCTTCCCGGGATCGCGCGGCTGTCGGTCGCGCTGCTCGACGCCGAGGAAGCCGGCGCGCTCGGCTCCGCGCACCACGCGGAACAACTGCGCCAGGCCGGCGCCACGCCGCTGGTGATCAACGTCGACGGCGCCGGGAACCTGCACCAGGCCGCCGCCGTCGAGGGCGGCGGCCCCGCCCACGCGCTCCTCGCGGCACTCGATCAGGCCGGCCGGCATACCGGTCTGCCCCTGGTCGCCGGGCCGGTCGCCTCGGACAACCGCCGCTACGGGGCCGTGGGCCTTCCGGCGGTCGGGGTCGGCGCCGGGATGGCCGGCTACCACAGCCCCGCAGACACCCCGGACCGGGTGGAAACCGCCACCCTGACCGCCGTCGCCCGGCTCGTCACCGCCACGGGATGGCTCGTAACAGTCGACCCGGCTACACTTCAATCGTTGATCGGCGATAAACGATGAAGTTGGTGGATGGTGACCGAACTCCTCGACCGGACGACCGCGGAGACGTACGCGTCGTGGTTCCGTGCCCTCGCGGACCCGTCCCGGGTGCAGATCGTGGAGTACCTCGCGCGGCAGGGCAAGCCGCTGAGCGTCGGGGAGATCGTCGCCGCGGTCGGGCTGGCGCAGTCGACGGTGTCGCAGCACCTGAAGATCCTGACCGAGGTCCGGTTCGTCCTGGTGGAGCCGGTCGGCACCGCTCGGCACTACCGGATCAACACCACCTGCATCGACTGTTTCCCGTCCGCCGCCGACGTCGTGATGGGCAAACCGGCCCCCAGTCCGATCGGCGGCTGCGCATGACCGACATCGCGATCCGGGCGATGACCGCCGACGACGCCGTCGCGGTCCTGGCGATCTACCAGGCGGGCATGGACGCCGGCGACGCCAGCTTCGAGGACACCGCCCCCACCTGGGAAACGTTCGACGCGGGCAAGCTGCCCGCCCACCGGCACGTCGCGGTCGATCCCGACGGCACCGTCCTCGGCTGGGTCGCTGTCTCCCGGGTGTCCGCCCGGCAGGTGTACGCCGGAGTGGTTGAGCACTCCGTCTACGTCGACCCCGCCGCCCAGGGCCGCGGCGTCGGCCGGGCCCTGCTCGACGCGCTGATCGCCTCGACCGAGGCGGCCGGGATCTGGACCATCCAGTCCGGGATCTTCCCCGAAAACACCGCCAGCCGCGCCCTGCACCGCGTCGCCGGCTTCCGCGAGCTCGGCGTCCGGGAACGCATCGGCCGGCACGCCAGCCAGGGCAACCGGTGGCGCGACGTCGTCTTCATCGAGCGCCGCAGCCCGCTCGTGGTCTGACCTGTCACCCGCAGCAAACACCGCACCGCAGTCCGCCCTCCTATTTCGAACGTCGTCAAGGCATTGGAGTTCGTTGTGAGTACCCGTCTGGAAGACCTGCCCGTCGTCGTCATCGGGGCCGGCCCGGTCGGCCTGGCCGCCGCCGCCCACCTGCACGAGCGGGGCCTGCCGTTCACCGTGCTGGAGGCCGGCGACACCCCGGCCGCCGCCGTGCGGCAGTGGAGCCACGTGCGGCTGTTCTCGCCGTGGCGGTACAACATCGACGCCGCCGCCCGCCGGCTCCTCGCCGAGGCCGGCTGGGTCGAACCCGACCCGGAGCGCCTGCCCACCGGCGGGCAACTCGCCGGCGACTACCTGCAGCCCCTCGCCGACCTGCCCGCGCTCAAGCCGAACGTCCGCTACAGCACCCGGGTGGTGGCCGTGACCCGCCTCGGCCTGGACCGGCTGCGCACCGCCGGCCGGGAGACCACCCCGTTCCTGGTCCGCCTCGCCGACGGCACCGACCTGCTCGCCCGCGCCGTGATCGACGCGTCCGGCACCTGGTCCACCCCGAACGTCCTCGGCGCCTCGGGCATCCCCGCCCACGGCGAGACCACCGCCGCGTCGTTCATCGAACACGCGCTACCCGACGTCCTCGGCGCCGACCGGGACCGGTTCGCCGGCAAGCGCACCCTGGTCGTCGGCGCCGGGCACTCCGCCGCGAACACCCTCCTCGTCCTGGCCGACCTGACCCAGGAGGTGCCGGGCACGCAGGTGACCTGGGCGATCCGCGCCGCCTCCCCGGCCCGCACCTACGGCGGCGAGGCCGCCGACGCCCTCCCGGCCCGCGGCGCGATCGGCACCCGGCTGCGTGAACACGTCGACGCCGGCCGGATCGAACTCGTCACCGGGTTCTCCGCCGAGACCCTGACCGTCCTACCCGACGGGGGCGTCGCGGTGTCCGACGGGGTGCGCACGGTGGTCGTGGACCGGATCGTGGCGGCAACCGGGTTCCGGCCCGATCATGGGTTCGTGTCGGAGCTGCGCCTGGACCTGGACCCGATCATGGGCTCCACCCGCGCCCTCGCGCCGCTGATCGACCCGAACGAGCACTCCTGCGGCACCGTCCCGCCGCACGGGGCCGACGAGCTCGGCCACCCTGAGGCCGGGTTCTACGCGATCGGTGTGAAGAGCTACGGCCGCGCCCCGACGTTCCTCCTGGCCACCGGCTACGAGCAGGCCCGCTCCGTGGTCGCCGCCCTCGCCGGGGACTGGGATGCCGCCCGCGACGTCCAGCTCGACCTGCCCGAGACCGGGGTGTGCAACAGCAACCCGGTCGTCGGTGACGACACCGTCGACGCGGCCGGTGGCGGCTGCTGTGGCACCCCCGCCGAGGTCACCGTGCCTTCGGGACGTGGGTTGGCGACCGGGATCGCAGGCGGGCTCCTGTCCGCGCCGTTGACCCTGGTCTCGGTGTCGCAGCCCGCCTCGGGTGAGCAGGCCGGCGGCTGCTGCGGCTGATGACGCCGCCCCCCACCCACATTTCGACACCGGTGGCCGCTGACCCGCGCGGCGGCGACCACCGGCCGGCCTTCCACGGCTGGCGGATCGTCGCCGTCTTCGCGGTCACCCAGACCGTCGGGTACGGCTGCCTGTACTACGCCTTCGCGGTGCTGCTGCACCCGATCGCCGCTGACCTGCACACCTCCGCGACCGCGGTCACCGGTGCGATCACCGCCGCGCTGCTCGCCTCCGCCGCAGCCGCCGTGCCGGTCGGGCGATGGCTGGACCGCCACGGTGGGCGGGCGCTCATGACCACCGGGACGGTCGCCGGCGCGGGACTGCTCGTGGCCTGCTCGCAGGTGCATGCCGTGTGGCAGTTGTACGCGGTGTTCGTCGGGCTCGGCGTCGCGATGGCGATGGCGCTGTACGAACCGGCGACCGCCGTCATCGTGTCCTGGTTCGACCCGGCCCGCCGAGCGAAGGCGCTGCTCGCGATGATCGTCGTGGCCGGGTTCGCCAGCACCATCTTCATGCCCCTCACCGGGCAGCTCGAACACCGGCACGGCTGGCGCACCACCCTGCTCGTCCTCGCCGCCGTGTACGCGGCCGTCGCCGTGCCGCTGCACGGCCTCGTCATCCGCCGCCCACCGACCGGACCGGTCGCCGCGCCGAGCGCCACCCGCGCGCAACGTCGAACCCTCGTCCGGGTAGCTGTCCGCGACGGCCGGTTCTGGTGCCTGGCCGTCGCGTTCGTCGCGCACGGCGCCGCGATGAGCGCCATGACCGTGCACCTCGTCGGGTTCCTCGTCCACGAAGGCCACCCGGCCACGTTCGCCGCCACCGTCGCCGGGCTCCTCGGCGTGCTGTCCGTGACCGGCCGGCTCGTCCTCACCGCCGCGCAACGCCGCTTCCGGCTGCACCGCGTCGTCGCCCTCGTCTTCACCGTGCAGGCCGCCGCAGCGCTCAGCCTGCCGATCGCCGGTGCGACCCGCCTGGGCGCGGTCATCGCGGTCACCGGGTTCGGGATCGGGTTCGGCGTGTCCAGCCTCGCCATTCCCGGCCTGCTCGCCGACCGGTACGGCACCACCGCCTACGCCAGCATCGCCGGTGCCCTCGCCACCCCGGTCACCCTCGCCAAAGCCGGCGCACCCCTCGCCGCCGCCGCCCTCTACACCACCACCGGCAGCTACACCCCGGTCCTGCTCACCATCGGCACATCCAGCATCGTCGCGGTCGTCGGCATCCTCACCCGCGCCACCTCCGCCCCGCCACACGCCAGCGACGTCCGCGATATCGCCGGCGCCACCGCAGCGCACAGCACGGACCTCACCGCGCCCTCGACCGGCGGACGCCAGCACCGGCCGAGCGGCCAGCGAGCCGACACGGAGCCGTAGGGTGCCAGCTGTGCCGACCCCCTCAGCCGCCGACCGGGCCAACACCCGGTCATCGTTGCCGGTCGCGTTCGCCGCCGGCGCGGCCGTCGGCGTGCTGGGTGGGATGATCGGCCTCGGCGGCGCCGAGTTCCGCCTCCCGCTGCTGATCACGCTGTTCGGGTTCGTAGCGCTGCAGGCCGTGATCCTCAACAAGGCCCTCAGTCTGGTCGTGGTCGTCACCGCACTGCCCGCCCGGCTCACCGCCGTGCCCCTGTCCGCGCTGTGGCCGCACTGGGACGTGGTGGCGAACCTGCTGCTCGGCAGCCTCGCCGGCGCCTGGGCCGGAGCGTCCTGGGCCACCCGGATGCGCACTACGACCCTCTACCGCGTCCTGGCCGCACTCCTCGTCCTCATCGCGCTCGCCTTGATCGGCAACCACGCCGGCACTCTGCACCACGTCGCCCTCGCGCCCGCCGTCGTCGTCGCGGCAGGCGTCGTGGCAGGGTTCGGGATCGGCGTCGTCGCCGCGATCATGGGTGTGGCAGGCGGTGAACTGCTCATCCCGACGATCGTGCTGCTGTTCGGCACCGACATCAAAGTCGCCGGCAGTCTCTCCCTCGCCGTCTCGCTCCCCACGATGCTCGTCGCGTTCGCCCGCTACAGCCACGACGGTAGCTTCACCGTCCTACGCCGCCACGCCCGCCTCGTTGCCGTGCTGGCCGCGGGGTCGATCACCGGCACCGTTCTCGGCGGTCTGCTGCTCGGCGCCGTCCCTGACACCGTCCTCGTGCCTGGGCTCGCCCTGCTGCTGCTTCTGTCCTCCGTCAAGGTCTGGCGGCACGCCACCGACGGCGACCACAACCGCGCTCAGCCGGTCACGCGCGCCTGACGCGACGGCTGCCGCGTGAACTGGTCGAGGACGTGCGCGGCGTCGCGGCCGACCCCGCGCAGCGTGGCCGAGGCGAAACTCCGTTGCCGCTCCAACCCGACATACCCCGGCCCGGGCACCGATGTTGACACGCCGCCGGCGTGCAGCGGCACACCGTGCGCGTCGAGCGCCCCGGTCCCGGCCAGGTACGACAGGTCGGACCGGTAACCGGTCGCCAGGACGATGGCATCGACGCGTTCCCGGGCGCCGTCCGGCCACACGACGTGCTCGCCGTCCACCCGCTCGAACAGCGTCCGGTGCTCGGGCCTGCCGGAGCGGACCGCCGCCCGGTACCGGCCGTCGTCGATCACCGGCACGGTGCCCCTCGCCAGCCACGGCCCGAGACGGGAACTGTCCAGGCCAGTGCGGGTCAGCCACCAGTGGAAATCCCGACCCAGGATCCGCTGCGGCTGCCACCGCAACGGCCGTCGGGTGGCGATGCTGACGTGCGCGACCCCGGCGAGCTCGACGGCGATCTGCACCGCCGATTTCCCACCACCGACCACGACCACCCTGGCACCGGCGAACGGCACCGGGTCACGGTACTGCGCGGAGTGCAGCACCGAGCCCGCGAACGTGTCCAGACCCGGCAGCGGCGGCCGAAATGGCGACCCGAACCCACCGCTCGCCGCGACCACCGCACCGGCCTCCACAACGCCGCCCGCCGCCGTCGTCACCATGAACCCGCCGGCCGACCCGACGACCCGATCGACCCGCTGCCCGAACCGCACCTCGGCGTCCAGGCGGGTCGCGTAGGACGTCAGGTAATCCACGACCTCGTCCCGCAGCGGATACCGATCCGGATCGCCGGGGAACGGCAGGCCCAGCAGCGACGAGAACCGGGCCGGGGAGAACAGCGTCAGGCTGTCGTAGTAGCGCGGCCACGAGCCGCCGGGCACTGCCTGCGCGTCCAGCACGAGCGGTGCCAGGCCGCGGGACACCGCGATGGACGCGGTGGCCAGGCCTGCCTGGCCACCGCCGATCACCACAAGGTCAGCACGAGTCACACCAACAATGTCCCGTCAGATCGGGAAAAGACGAAATGAAGCCGACGGAGCAGACTAGAACCCGATGACGACCCCGACACCCCTGCACGGGCCGACCCAAGACTTCCTCAAGGCCCTCGCCAGCGAGACCCGCCAGCAGATCATGCTGCTGTTCACCGGCGGCAAGGAACTCACCGTCGGCGAGGTCGCCGACTGCTGCGGGCTCGGACAGTCCACCACCTCCGAGCAGCTCACGATCCTGCGCCGCGGTGGCCTCGTCCAGTCCACCCGCGACGGCAAACTCGTGCGCTACCGCGCCGACCCGACCACCATCAACGCCCGCCTCGGCGAACTGCAGACCTACCTCGCCTGCTGCTGCCCGCCCGTCACCGACGACTCCGCCGATTCCATCAAGTCAACGTCACCGGCATCGCCGTCCGTCACGCCGCCCAGGTCGCCGACCTCCATGGCCGCCTGTACCGCCGCCGACAACTCCCACGACCAACGCCGACCGCCCGGCCAACAAACATCCAGCAGTCGCCCGGCCGAGTGACACCGAACCCTCCCGGCATCCACCAACCTGAACCCCATAGGCCCAGGCGGGAGGACACAACCATGGCGAGCAAAGGCGTGATCTTCAAACGGTGCGGCTGCCGTGACGGCAACGGCCGGCGCCTCGAACAGCGCTGCCCACGGCTGATCGAGCAGGCGCACGGGTCGTGGTGCTTCCACGCCTCGGCCCGCAACCTACTCGGCCGCTCCGAACGGGTCCGCCGCGGCGGCTACCCCTCCCAGGCCGCCGCCCGCCGGGCCCGTGATGAGTGGCTGGCCGCCACCGGCGAGGAACGCACCGCCCGGTCCTGGACGGTGGAGCGGTGGCTGCGGTACTGGCTGTCCACCCGCACCCACCTGCGACCCACGAGCATGTTGCACTACACCCGCGACGTCGAACAGGTTCTGATCCCCCGGCTCGGCACCCTGCGCCTCGCCGACCTCGACGGGCCGCTGCTGCGGGCCAGGTTCGCCGAGATCGCCAAGACCACCAACCGCAAGGGCCAGCCACAGTCGCCGTCCGCGATGCAGCACCTGCGGACCACCCTGTGCGCGGCACTCAACCATGCCGTCCGCGAAGGCATGATCGAAGCCAACCCGGCCCGGCACATCGAAGTCCGCGGCTACCGACGTCCACACGCCAAAGTCTGGACCGACGACCAGGTCACCGACTGGCAGCACACCGGCCAGCGCCCCGCCGTCGCGGTGTGGACCGCCGAGCACCTCGCCACGTTCCTCACCGCCGTCACCGACGACAGCCTCTACGCCCTTTGGTGGCTCGTCGGCCTCCGCGGCCTGCGCCGCGGTGAGGCCTGCGGACTGCGGTGGAGCGACATCGACCTCGACCGCGGCGTCCTCTACATCGTCCGCAACCGCACCACCGCCGGCTACCAGGTCATCGAAGGCCCACCCAAAACCGCAGCCGGCACCCGCGCCGTCGCCCTCGACGAACACACCCTGCAGATCCTGCGGCAACACCGCGCCCGGCAGATCGAGAAACGGACCCGCCGCCGCGCCGCCGGCAAACCCTGGCAGGACTCCGGGTACGTGTTCGTCCGCATGGACGGCCTACCCATCCACCCCAGCAACGTCAGCTGCCGCTTCCGCCAACTCCTCAACCGCATCGACGTCCCACCGATCCGGCTGCACGACCTGCGTCACACCGCCGCCTCAATCGCCCACCAGGCCGGCGCCGACCTCAAAACCCTGCAAGACCTGCTCGGGCACTCCAGCATCCTCGTCACCGCCGACACCTACACCAGCGTCCTTCCCGTCGCCCAACGGCGCTGCGCCAACGCCACCGCCAAACTCGTCGTCACCGCCGCCCGACGCACCCGCAACAAGATCCGCGAGAAAGCCAGCCGCAACCGACCACAGTCCCGAGCGGCCACCGGGACACCCGCACCGACCGGCCCGACAACGGCGATCAAAGACCTGCCCAGCGGGCCGGAAGCACGCGCTGTGACGACACCCAAGCGACACCCACGTGACACCCACCGTCCACAACAGACAGACACGAAGAAGCGGTCGTCCCGCGTTTCCGCAGGTCAACCGCCTCTTGATGTTGCGCGCCCGAAGGGACTCGAACCCCTAACCTTCTGATCCGTAGTCAGATGCTCTATCCGTTGAGCTACGGGCGCTTGGTGCTCACCTAGTGTACACACCAGGTTTTGCGCGGAGGCTCCGGGATTCGAACCCGGGATGGGCTTTAAGACCCAAACCGCATTAGCAGTGCGGCGCCATAGACCGAACTAGGCGAAGCCTCCACAGCCCCTGTCGCCAGGAGCCGCCGTCCGAGGATACAGGGACAGCAAAGGACCGGGCAAAGCGGGTACGCTCCCGGCGCGCCGCGACGACCACCGCCACTGCCCTGGACCACGTTTGCGCTGCTCACGGCGCTGGGGCCGACCGGCGCGCCGTCTCTCACCCCGCTCACCCAGGAGTGCCATGCTGACGCGCGCCCTCCGTCGTCCCCTGCTGCTCGCAGCGGCGACGGCGATCACCATCGCCACCGCAGTGGTTCCCGTCACACCTGCCGTCGCGGCCGACCCGGCGCAGGGCAGCCTCGTCGGGCATCTTGTCGACCCGAGCGGCGCGCCGGTCGCCGGTGCGCAGGTCAGCCTCCAGCTCAACGGCGCGCAGTACGGCGCCGCGACCACCGACGCCGCCGGTGCGTACGGCTTCGCGGGGCTGCCGTCAGGGCAGTTCCTGGTCGCGTTCACGATCCATGCGCAGACCGGCTCCGCAAGCTTCACCCAGTGGGCGCACCGGCAGGTGGCGTACTGGAGCGCTCAGGCGTTCACCGTGGGCGCGGGAGCCACGGTGATCGTCGACGAGCAGCTGCTGCCGGTCGGCACGGTCACCGGGCGCCTGCTCGAGCGGGACGGCGCGCCGGCAGACGTGTTCGTGACCTTCCACGACGCGGGCACGGGGGAAGTCGTGGCAACCGCGTCCTCGGCGTCCGGCGGGTGGTTCGAGGTCATGGTGCCGGCCGGCGGGTACAAGATCTCGTACGCCGTGGACGGCCGGGTCACGCAGTGGTCCGGTGGGGGGCGGAGCCTGGAGACCGCTGGCACGGTGCCGGTCGCCGAGGGGCAGACGGTCACGGTCGAGGAGCACGCGCTGGCCACCGGGGCCGTCGGTGGCCGGCTGACCAGGGCCGACGGCAGCCCGGTCGCCGGCTCGTGGGTGGCGGTCGGCGACGAGCTGGGCAACGTGGCCGGCGGACCGACCGACGCCGACGGGCGGTACCAGGTCGGTGGCCTGCCCGTCGAGGGCCGGTACACCGTGGGCTTCGGCGGCCTGCACGGGGTCACCCAGTGGGCGCACGACTCGCTGGCGGAGGCGGGCGCGCAGCGGTTCATGGTGGCCGAGGGGCAGACGACCACCGTCGACGAGCGGTTCCGGCCGACGGGCGCCGTCCGGGTCGTCACGCACGACGCGGCGAGTGGCGCGCCGGTGCAGCGGTTCTGCCTCTGGACAGCGGAGAGCTCGATGTACCAGGGTTGCACCGACAACGGCGAGGTGCTCCTGGACGAGGTGTACGCCGGATCCTGGCACCTGGTCGTCAGCACCGACGACGGCGTCCACCTGGACCGGCACAACGCCCTCGCGGTCGTCGCCGGTGGGCAGACCACGCAGGTCGACGTCGCCCTGACGGCGGGTGCCACGATCACAACCACGCTCACCGACCGCGCGACCGGTGGCCCGGCCCACGGCTGCGTGCAGCCGGTCGATGTGGACCGGCCGCTGGCCGACACCGGCTTCCGCCAGTGGTGCACCGGCGAGGACGGCAACACGCTCCGGATCGGGCCGCTCGCGCCCGGCACGTACCAGCTGATCGCCGACCCTGACGTGGACACGCTCGGGCTGCAGTGGGTGGGTGCGACCGGCGGGACCGGCAGTCGCGAAGCGGCTCAGCGCATCACCGTGACGAGCGGTGCCGTCGTCGCCGGTCCCGCCGTGGTGTTCGACCGGGCCGGGGTGATCCGCGGCAGGTACACCGAGGCCTGCACCGGCGCACCGGTCGGCGGCGCCTGCGTCTCCGTCATCACCCCGCCCCGCAACCCGGTCGGCGGCGACGGCTGTGGCCTGGCCACCCAGGCGGACGGCACGTACACGCTGAGCGGCATCGGTCCGTACACCTGGGCGGTCGGCTTCGCGGAGGCCTCGTACCAGTGGCGCTGGACCGGCAACGCGGTCAACCGGCACGAGGCGAGCACGGTCACGGTCGTCGCCGGTGGGAAGGTGACGGCCAGCCTGAAGGCCCGCCGCGGCGGCGGCACCGTCGCGGGCACCATCCGCGACACGACCGGCGCCCCGGTCCCGGTCGAGCTGCGCGCCGTCGACGCGCTGTCGGGCGAGCCGGTCGCGTTCGCCGCCAACGTCAACCAGGACGGCACGTACACGATCGCGAACATCGCACCGCAACAGGTCAAGCTCCATTACGTCACGTACGACGGCCGCTCCGGCTGGCTCGGCGGCACCGACCTGGCCACCGCGCAGACGTACGGGGTCAGGAACAACCGCACGACAACGGTCACGGTCACGATCCCCGCCGGATGACCACCGGCCCGGGGACCCGGCCAGGTCCCCGGGCCGCAAGACGGGTGCTGGGCGGGCAGGCGCATTACGCTCTTGCGGATGGGAGAGGATCCAAAGTCCACTCAGCCTCCGCGTTCCGACGAGACGCCCTCCCGCCCGAGGGTCCTCGGCGACACGTCCCTGCGGTTCGAGCCGCCGCCGCAGGACGACCCTGCGGACGCGCCAGCGCCGCCTGTCGCCACGCCCCGGCCGGCGACCACCCCGTTCGGCGCGCCGCCGGCGCCGGTGGAGCCGCCGCGGGCGGTGCCGCCGCAGCCACGGATGCCGCGCCCGGCGGCGGCGCCGGTGACGCCGTTCGCGCCACCGCCGTTCGCGCCACCGCCGTTCGCGCCGCCCGCCAAGGCAGCGCCCGCCAAAGCCGCGCCCGCCAAGGCAGCGCCCATGAAAGCCGCGCCCGCCAAGGCGGCACCAGCGAAAGCCGCGCCCGCGGAAGCCGCGCCAGGGATAGCCGCGCCCGCGAAGGCAGCGGCGCCCGTGAAGGCAGCGGCGCCCGTGAAGGCAGCGGCGCCCGTGAAGGTGACGCCCGCGGAGGCGACGCCCGCGGAGGCGGCGCCGGCGAAGAAGGTGCCGGCGGCCAGGAAGGCTGCCGAGCCGGTGGCGCCGCCGAGCGACGTGCCGCCCGTGAAGAAGGCAGCGAAGAAAGCGGCCAAGAAAGCGGTGGCGAAGAAGGTGGCTCCGACCGCAGAAATACCCGCCGAGGTCCAGATCGTGGAGCCGGCCACCGCGGAGGCCGCCACTCCCGCGAAGGCCGCGCCACCGGCGAAGAAGGCGCCCGCGAAGAAGGCCCTGGCAAAGAAAACGGCGGCTCCGGTGAAGAAAGCTCCGGTGAAGAAAGCGGCGGCCAAGAAAGCGACCGTCGACGTGAGCTCGACGCAAGAGGCGCTTTTCCCGGCCTCGACACCGCAACCGGAGCCGCCGCGGGAGCCGGCACCACAGCCGGAGCCGACACCACAGCCAGAGCCGGAGCCGCAGCCGGCACCACAGCCGGAGCCGACACCGCAGCCAAAGGCGCAGTCCCTGGTTGCCGCACCCGTCGCAGCGGAGGCCGCGGAGACGCCCGGGCGGGCGCCGGTCGGGGAGCGGCGCGGGATCAACCCGGCGTACCTGCCCGAGTTCCTCGCCCTCAGTGCCGTTGCCAGGCTCGGGGCGGGGGCGCGGGAGCGGGTGGCCTGGTACGCGGTCAACTACCCGGACGCCGACGGGGACGCGGTGGGCAGGGCGATCACGCGGGAGTTCGTGCGGCGGGCGAGGCGGCAGGGGTTCGCGGCGGGGGCGGCAGGGTCGCTGGGGTTGCTGGTGGAGGCGGCCGGGGTCAACTGGTTGCACGCGAAGCTCGTCCTGCACCTCGCCGCGGCGCACGGGCACGATCCGCTCGATCGGCAGCGGGCGGCTGAGCTGCTCGTGCTGCAGCGGGTGTACGCCGAGATCGAGACCGCCGAAGCCGCCCTCCTGGCCGCGGAGCAGGCGCAGCGCTCGCGCCGGGCCGGGTCCGGGGTGGGGGTGGCCCGGCTGGCGAGTCCGCTGGGGCGGGCGATCGGCGGCGGGCTGCTGCAGGCCGCGGGCGTCAGGATCGCCCGGCGGGCGGTGCCCGGCATCGGGCCCGTCCTCGGCGCGGTCGCCGCGGTCAGGTCGACCGAGGCGATCGCCATGCGCGCCACCCGCTACTACCGCCGCAAGGCAAAGCCGGCCGACCCCGGCCGCTGACGACCGCTGACAATCGCCCGCGGCCGCTCAACGACCGCTCACGACCGGCGGCGACACGCTCAGAACCGGGGCCGACGGCGACACGCTCGAAACCGCGGCCGGCGGCAGGCCCGCAGCCGGGCCGATCGCGACCGTCGTCCAGGCCCGCGCCTGGGACCCGTCGCCGAACTCGACCATGCCCAGGTAGCGCTTCGCCGGGTCGAGGCCCTTCCACGCCGCCTCGAAGGTCACCACCTGCTGCGGCCGCACCGGTGAGACCTGCGGCGTGACGGTCAGGTTGCCGGCCGCCGTGCCGCCGACCAGGAACGTATGCGCCCTGACCGGCCGGGCGTCGACGTCCGGCGGGGCGGCGAAGCGCACCACGTACACCTCGAACGTGCCGGTGGAGGTGAGGGCGACCTCCTCCTCGGCGGTGGTGCCCTCGCTGCGGTCGACCAGTTCGCCGTCCTGGTACACGTAGAGGTCGAGGTCGGTGCCCGGGGCGTGGTCGGCGGCGAACGTGGCCAGCCGGGCGACCTCGGTGCCGGGCGGCACCGTGACGCCGAACTTGAACACGGCCGGGCCGGTGGCCGGGGCGGTGGGCACGAAGGCGGCCGTGCTCCCGGCGAGCCGGCGCTCGGTGACGGTGGACGCGGCGAGGCCGTGGACCTTGGTCGCGATGCTGCCGGTGTACCCGCCGGTGAGCTCGATCGTGGCGGTGCCGGCGGCGCCGGTGCCGGTGACCTCGCCCGGGCCGGCGAGGGCGACGGGCCGGGCGCCGATCGGGCTGCGCACGGTGTGGCCGCGCAGGTCGGTCCAGGTGAGCGAGCCGAAGGTCCAGGTCCGGTAGGCCGCGTCGGTGCGGGTGATCGTGATCTGGAAGGTGGCGCTCTGCCCGGCGCCGACGGTCAGCGTGCTCGGGGTGACGGTGACGGTGACGCCCGGCGGGGCGGTGACGGTGGCGACGTACACGCTGGGCAGGGCGGAGACGTTGGTGACGGTGCGGGTGACCGTCTGCCGGCCGGGCAGCGCCGCGACGGCGATCGACGGGTAGTTGAGGTCGCTCGGGTCGATGGCGCCGACGGTCGGGCACCAGTCGCTGACGAGCTGGAGCTGGCCGAGGCCGCACGCGTACCGGGCCCAGTCCTGGGGGCCGGACTCGTAGACGAGGCCGGGGTCGAAGGCGCGGGCCGGGGTGACGTGGCCGGCGCCGTAGTCGAAGGGGCTGGCGAGCTCGCCGGCGCGCTGGATCATGCCGTCGTCGCTGTCGAAGACGCTGGCGGTGGTCATCAGCGCGGACTGCACCGCCGACGGCGTCCAGGTGGGGTGGGCGGCGCGGACGAGGGTGGCGATGCCGGCGACGTGCGGGCTGGACATGGAGGTGCCGGACTCGCCGTCGTACAGGTTGCCGTGGTGGCCGGCCGGGGACACGCCGGCGACGATGTCGACGCCGGGGGCGGTGATGTCGGGCTTGATCAGGTCGCCGCCGCCGGCGACGGCGGGGCCGGGCGAGGAGAACGCAGCCATCGCCGGGGCGCGCGGCACGGTCTTCGACACCGCGGACAGCGCGGCGGTCGGGGCGGCGGTCCGCACGTACGCCTTGATCGCGGCGCCGGCGTGGTGGTCGACGTGCACGGTCGGGATGACGTGGTAGTCGGTGTTGAGCGAGTTCTCGTCGGGGTTGTAGAGGACCATGCCGACCCCGCCCGCGTCGCGCACGGCGATGCTCTTGTCGGTGCGCGGGTTGACGCCGCGCTTGCAGAGCACGATCTTGCCTGTGACGGCGGCGGGGTCGAGGGCGCCCGGGTAGCACAGCTCGACCTTGCCGGGCTCGGCGGTCTTGAGCCCGGCGGTGACGGCGTCGACCAGTGGCGCGGACGGCACGGCGGGGCCCTGGCCGGCGCCGGCGTAGGTCTTGCCGTTGCCGAGGGTCACGGACTTGTCGGCGCCGCGGTTGTGGGTGCTGGCGGCGACGGTGGTGACCCACGGCGCGTTGTGCGCGACGGTGGAGGCGTCGGGGCCGCTGTTGCCGGCCGAGGTGGCGATGAAGACCCCGGCCGCGGCCGCGTTGTAGAAGGCGAGCTCGATCGGGTCGACGACGAGCGCCGAGGAGCCGGAGACGGAGTAGTTGAGGACGTCGACGCCGTCGCTGACCGCGTCGTCGACGGCGTCGAGCAGGTCGACGGTGCCGCCGGAGCCCTCGCCGTCGGACTGCCGCCACAGCGCCTTGTACACGGCGATACGGGCGGCGGGCGCCATGCCGGAGACCCTGCCGACGGGGTCGCCGTTGATGGTGGCGGGGATGTCGTGCAGCCCGGCGGCGGTGGTGGCGGTGTGGGTGCCGTGGCCGTCGTAGTCGCGGGGCGAGCGGAACTCCGACTCCCAGCCGCCGAAGCCGCTGCCGTCGTAGTACCGCGCGCCGATGACCTTGTTGTTGCAGGTGATCCTCTGCTGGGCGGTGCCGGTGCCCTCGTCGCACTTGTCGACCCCGCCGGCGTACCACTTCCTGTCGATGACGGCCTGGTCGGGGCGGGGCTCGGGCAGCGGGGCGAGGCTGGGGCTCTCCGGCCAGAACCCGGTGTCGACGACGCCGATGATCATTCCCTCGCCGGCGCGGGACGGGTCGCCGAACTGCTTGCTCCACACGCCGGTGTCGCCGGCGAGGCCGAGGAAGTCGGGGGTGGAGATGGTGTCGACGGTGCGCCGCTCGTTCTTCCAGACGCGCCGCACGCCCGGGATCCGCTCGACGCGCGCCTTCTGCGCCGGGGTCAGGGCGGCCGCGAAGCCGTTGAAGGCCGACTCGTACACGGTGACGGTCCGGCCGATGCCGGCGCGGCGCAGCACGGCGGTGCGGTCGGCCCGGATCCGGCCGCGGGCGCTCTCCTGCCGGCCGGCCGGGTCGCCGGCCAACTGCACGATGTAGAGCGCGGTGTCGGCCCTGGCCCGTGCCGCGACGGGCACGGCGAAGAGGGACGAGGCGACGAGGGTGACGACGAGAAGGATCCGGCCCACGCCAGTCAGACTAAATTGTGGCGATTTGCCCTATCTCAGGAACGTCAAATGATTCTTGAGCAGCGCGTACCCCACGAAGGAGACGATGTCGAGGATGGTGTGGGCGACGATGAGCGGCATGACCCGGTTCGTGCGCCGGTAGAACCAGCCGAAGATCAACCCCATGACGAAATTGCCGACGAACCCGCCGAAGCCCTGGTAGAGGTGGTACGACCCGCGGATCGCCGCACTGGTGACGATCGCCGGCCACCAGCCCCAGTCGAGGTCGCGCAGGCGGGTCAGCAGGTAGGCGATCATGACGATCTCTTCGAGGACGCCGTTCTGCAGGGCGGCGAGGATCAGCACCGGCACCGACCACCAGTGGGTGCCGAGCGCCTCGGGCACGATCCGGGCGCTGATGCCGAGCTCCTGGGCGACCCAGACCAGCCCGAGCCCGGGCAGGCCGATCAGGGCGGCCAAGGCGGTGCCCCAGCCCAGGTCCGATGCGGGGCGCGCATCGAGGCGCCAGCCCTGGTGGTCACGGCGCAGCAGGTACACCGCCAGCAACGGAGCGATGAAGCCCAGGCCGGTGTAGGTGAGCTGGTAGGCCAGATCGAGCCAGGGCCGGTCGGGCGTGACCGACGGGTTGAGCGTCGCGGTCTGCTCCGACAGCGGCTTGACATAGGTGAGCCGGTCGATGATCGCCAGGACCGACAGGATCGCGGACCTGCCGAGCGACACGCCCAGCAGCAACAGCACCTCGATGCGGACGGCGCGCCTGTCGATCACGTCGAAACTGTAGTGCGGGAGGGGCGCCGCCCGCACGAACGGCGCCCCTCCCGCGTCACACGTCCCCGAAGGCGTCGTACTTGATCCGGATCGCGGGGACCTGCATCTCCGCGAGGGTGCGCAGGGTCGAACGCACCATCTGCGGTGAGCCAGAGACGAAGAAGTCGTGGTCGTTCCAGGGGCCGTAGCGCGCGACCACGTCGGAGATCCTGCCGTGCTCCCCGGGGAACTCCGGGTCGTCGGTCGTGGCGGCGACCACCGACAGCCACGGGTAGCGGGCGGCCAGCCGGTTGAGGCAAGCCAGGTCGTACAGGTCCTCGCGGTTCCTGGCGCCGAAGAACACGTGCACCCACCGGGTCCGGTTGGCCCGGGTCATCTCCTCGATCAGGGCCTTGATCGGGGCGAGTCCGGTGCCGCCGGCGACGCAGACGATGTCGCGGGTCGAGCGGCGGTCCAGGACCATGGAGCCCATCGGCGCGCCGAGCCGGATCATGTCGCCCGCCTGGACCCGCCGGACCAGGGCCGAGGACACCCAGCCGGCGCCGAGGGCCCGGACGTGGAAGTCGATCGAGCCGTCCTTGCGCGGCGCGTTCGCCGCGGAGTACACCCGCCACAGCCGCGGCTGGTATTTGCACTCGACGCTGATGTACTGCCCGGCGCGGTACTCCAGGGGCTGCAGCGGCCGGCAGGTGATGACGGCGATGTCGGGGGTGCGGCGCTCGTGGTAGAGCACCTCGGCGTGCCAGTACGGCGGGTTGGTCGAGTCCGCCTCGGCACCGGCGATCATCTTGGCCGCGATGACCGCGTAGCCGTCCCGCCACGCCTGGTCGAACTCCAGGGTCCACTCGTCGCCGCCGAACGTGCGCAGGGCCTCCATCAGCGCGTCACCGACGACGTCGTAGTGCTCCGGCTGGACGTGGAACTTGCGGTGGTCCCGACCGAGGGACAGCAGGTACTCGGCGAACGTGTCGGGGTCGTCGACAGTCTGCACGGCGGTGACGATCGCGCCGAGGAGCCGGGAGCGCTGCACGTCCATCTGGACCGGGAAGAGGTCCCTCAGCTGCGGATTGTTCAGGAACATCCTCGCGTAGAAGTAGCTGGCGAGCTTGTCCTGCTGATCCTCGACGAGGGTCCAACTCTCCTTCAGTAATCGCGACAGATTGCTCATCGGTGCCCTTCGCGGTCAAACGTAGGTGCCGTAGGAGAGCCAGCGTCGCTACCAGCGAAGACCACGCATCGCACTGACTGTGCGACGTCTCGTGTTGGCGGATGGTTTTCCACTCGACGCGCCGCTGCCGGGCACTGGACACGAAGCGGCCCGGTCATGTCGCACTGACTGTCCGGCCACCCCGCCGGCCCGGTGTTTGGCTGGTCAGAGGCGTTCGTCTTCCGGAGGTGCACCGTGCCGACACTGTCCGACAACGAGGTCCGAACCGAGCTCGACGACCGGATGCAGCTGTTCGTCCGCCGCCAGGAGATGCTGTTCGTGGCGACGGGCGAGCCGGAGGACGGTCACGACTGCACGTTCGTCACCGGCGGCGCCGGCTTCGTGCGGATCCTGTCGGTGAACCGGCTCGCCTGGCCCGAGTTCGACGACGCGACGCTGTCCGACGCGATCTCCGACATCGAGCGCGACCCGCGGGTCAGCCTGCTCTTCGTCGACTTCGCCCGCGGCGCGGTCGGCCTGCACATCAACGGCAAGGCGAAGATCCTCGACGACGACGCGATGCGGCGCGCCTACCACGCCCTCAACCTGGACCCGACCCTGGACCTGGTCGCGGAGCGCCGACCGGCCCGCTGGATCACCGTCTACGTCGAGTCGGCCTACATCTCCGCGCCGGGCGAGCTGTGACGGCCTGAGCCAAACCTGCCACATGATGAGCGGCCCGAGACGCTCCGCTGGCCGCTCATGCCGTCACCTCCGCTGCGCTCCGGCGCCAGCCTGAGCCAAACCTGCCACATGATGAGCGGCCCGAGACGCTCCGCTGGCCGCTCAGGCGTAGCGCCAGGGCTTGCCCGTCTGCCGGTACTCCGTCGTCGGTACCAGCGGCGCGTCGTGCTCCATGCGGTCCAGGTACAGCCGCCCGTCGAGGTGGTCGATCTCGTGGGCCACCAGGCGGGCCAGGGCACGCTCGTACACCGTGGTGACCGTGGAGCCGTCGAGCCGCCGGCTCTGCACGGTGATCCTCAGCGGCCGCCGCACCAGGCCGCGGACGTCGAAGAACGACAGGCAGCCCTCGAACTGCTCGTCGGCGTCGCCCGACTCGGCCACGACCGTCGGGTTGATCAGCACGATCTGCTCCGCGTCAGGCTCCGCCGGCCGGATCACCGCCACCGCCAGCCCCGAACCGAGCTGCGGGGCGGCGAGCCCCACGCCCTTGACGAAAGGGTGCAACGCCTCGATCCGGTCCAGCGCCGTGGACAGCTGGTCGACGACGTCCTCGGCGCGCGCCGACTCGCCCGGCAGGTCCAGTTGGCGCACCGGCCGGTCCAGGCCGGCGTCGCCACGTTGGATCACACCGGCCGCGCGCATGGCGTCACTCGAGGCCGGCTGCACGAAAGGGGGCTCCTCCCAGTCGTCCGGCTGCTCCACCGCCCCCTCGGGCCGGGTGCCCCGGAAGCGCCACTCCAGCCGGTACCGGTCGTGCAGGGTCGCCTGCTCGGTGTGCCAGGAGAAGACCGCCCGCCCGTCGACGGACAGCTCCTGGGTGATGGGGGTGCGCAGCGGCACCTCCTCCGCCGACAGTGAGGTCTGCACGCCCCAGACGACCGGCCGCATCCGCGCCGGGAACTCGACCTCGATGGTGAGCTGCCGGGTGGGCAGGCGGACGGTGCGCTGGAACCAGTGGCCCCACTTCTCGACGCTGATGTGCCACGAGTACGCGATCGTGGTCCGCTGCCCCGGGTACAGGGGGAAGCGGCCCTGCGCGTTCTCGAACAGCAGCCACGCCTCCTTGAGCGCATCCCGGTCGGTCTTGGACCGCCAGTCCATGGGCTCACCGGCGCACGACGCGACCATCGCCAGCTCGTCCCACAACATGGGGTGGTCGCGGTGGTGGCGGTTGGAGCGCGCCGGGTCGTCCGGGTAGCGGTCCACGGAGATCCGCACCAGGTAGCGCGTGACCGGCTCGGTGCCGGCGTTGTACAGCGCACGGCGGACCGTGCACCGGTATTTGCCGTCGACGTAGGACAGCCGGGCGGTCTCCCGCTCCACGACCAGCCCCGTGCCGGGCGGCAGCCACTGGTCGGGCACCGGCGGGTCGCGGCCGGGCAGCCCGACCCGGCTGCGGGCGGTGGCGCGCAGCTCGTCGTACTCCTTGTAGCGCTGCCAGATGGCGCCGCCGCTCTGCAGGATGGCCTCGGCGCGGCGGGCGAAGTCCTCGGTGGGGCGGTGGCGGCGGGCCTCGACGTGGCTCACGTAGGAGGCGTCGAACCCCATCGCGGCGGCCAACTGCTTCTTGGACATGCCGCGGTCGATGCGCCACCGCGCGAACTCCGCGACGAACGCCTCTGACGCCCGCTGCACGGGAGAGTCGCTCGTAGTCATGTCCGGCCCAGCCCCGCAGGGAGACGGCCCCTGCCCACCAAGTGTCCCTGGGGTCACAGTCGAACAGGTCAAGCGGACAATTTACCGACAAAAGGGTTGACAACACCACTCCATCGGAGTTGATCAACATCCCTGGATCAGCAACGCGCTTGTACAAAGTCACACAAAGTTACGACGCATGCTAGACAATTGCACAGTGGTTAGGCTTACCTAATCGCTGTATCGTGGGCGCTTGGCACGCACGCTTGGGGGTATCGAACGGTGGTGAGCACCGCACACACGCAGTCGACGGGCGCCGCGTCGTGGCGCTCCCGCCGCGTGCCCCCCTGCCTGGCCGGCGACCCAACGTGACCGCGCTCATCAGTCGCGCGACCGCCGATCCGCTCGCACCGGTGATCGCCTCCCTCACCCGGATGGGTCTGCGGCACGGCAAAGAATCACTCCAAGGGCTGTCGGCCGGGCTGGTCACCCACGCGCCCGGCTGGCGCAGCGCCGCCGAACTGCTGACCGCCGACGGCGTCAGCGACTGGCTCGCCGCCGCAGAGGGGCGCTGGAGCGCGCAGCCGCACGCCGCCGCGGCCCTCGCGTGGAAGTGCTACTCCTACTGGCTGGCCCTGCCCGCGGTGCTCGGCTTCGCGGCGTCGCGGCGGGTGCCCCTGATGACCCCCGACCACGTGCTGGTCCGGTTCTCCGAGCGGCAGCCCTTCCTGACCGTCGCCCTGCGCCGGCCGGTCACCGCGGTCCTCGCGACCGACCCGATCGTCGCGACCGACACCCCCGGCCTGCTCATCGTCGAGGACGAGGACGAGCTGCTGGGCGTCCTGCGGCGCTCGCTCGTCGACGCGCACCTCGACCCGATGCTCGACGAGGTGCGCAAGCAGGCCCGCCTGAGCCGGCGGACGCTGTGGGGCTCGGTCGCCTCCGGGGTCTCCTACGCGCTGTCGCGCGGCTTCGTCGCGCCGCCCGCCACGGTCCTGGACACCGCCCACCGCGTGCTCGGCGCGCTCGGCGCCGACGACCTGGTCGAGCTGTCCGTGCGGGAGCAGGGCGGCCTGGACATCAAGCGGCGCACCTGCTGCCTGGCCTTCACCCTGCCGACGCCGAAGGTGTGCACCAGCTGCTGCATCCGCCAGTAGGGCGTGAAACATCATTTCCTGGGTGAATGGGTAAGTTGAAAGCATCGACGACAGCGTCCTGACCAAGCACACCGGGCACGTCCGCCTGGGCGACCACCTGTGCCTGCCGTTCGCCAGCGATCTCGAGCAGCGCGAGGTGGTGTCCGCCTACATCGCCGACGGCCTGATCCGCGGTGAGCGCGTGCTGTACTACTCCGACAAGACCGGCCCCGACGCCATCGACGCGTGGCTCGACCCGCGCGGCGTCGACGGAGCGCTCGCGATGGCCCGCGGCCAGCTGGAGGTCCGCCCGGCCGCGGACGACCACTTCGACCCCGGTGTCCTCGTCGACGGCATCCGGCACGCGATCCGCGACGCCCGTGCCGCCGGCTTCCAGGGCCTGCGCCTCACCGGCGAGATGAGCCTGGCCCTGCGCAGCCTGCCCGACAGCCTGCGCCTGCACGAGTACGAGTCGGGGGTCGCCTCGACCGTCACCGGCTCGGAGGATCTCGCCGCCGTCTGCCAGTACGACGAGCGCCTCTTCGACCGGGTGGACGTCAGCGGCCTGGTGGCCCGGCACCCGGGCGTGGTGTGCGTCGACCCGCTGCACGACGACCGGCGGCTGCGCATCGTGCCGACCTACTCCCCGCGCGGGCTGCGCGTGCACGGCACCGTCGACGAGCTGAGCGCCGCGCCCTTCGCCGAGGCGCTCGCCCACACGGCGCAGTGGCCGGAGCCGGTCGTCGTCATCGACTTCGCCGAGCTGCGGTTCATCGACGTCGCCGGCATCCGTACCCTCGTGCGGGCCGCCGAGGCGCTCCCACCCGGGCGGACCCTGCAGGTGCGCAACCTCACCCCGACGCTGCGCAACGTGCTGCGGATCGTCGGCTGGGACACCACCCCCGGCCTGACCATCGGCGACCCAGGGGTGGCGGCGACATGACCCTGATCCACCAGGCCCTGCTGTTCGACTCTCCGGAGCAGTTCCTGGCCGCCGCCGTCCCCTTCGTCGTCGACGGCGTCGACCGCGGCGACACGGTCCTCGCCGTCACCTCCACCGACAACACCCGCCTGCTGCGCGAGCAGCTCAACGGCGCCGCCGACCAGGTCACCTTCCTCGAGCCGGCCGGCTGGTTCGACTCCCCCGGCCGCACCCTGGACGCCCACCACCGCCGCATCGACGCCCTCGCCACCGGCAGCGCCTTCCTGCGGGTCCTCGGCGAGCCCGTCTGGGCCGGCCGCGACGACCTCGAGACCTCCGAGTGGGGCCGGTACGAGTCCGTCATCAACGTCGCCCTCGCCGACTCCCGCGCCTGGGTCATGTGCGGGTACGACAGCCGCACCCTCGCCGGCGCCATCGTCCAGGACGCCCGCCGCACCCACCCCCGGCTCGCCGTCGGCACCACCAGCGAGATCAGCGCCGACTTCACCGAGCCGGCGTCGTACTACGCCTCCCGCGACACACCGCTCGCGCCGTACCCGGCCGCCGGCCTCGAGTGGATCCCCATCCATCCCGACCTGGCCCCGGTCCGGCAGTTCGTCGCCGACCACGCGCCGCGCTTCGGCGTGCCCGCCGACCGGATCGACGACTTCATCCTCGCCGTCAACGAGATCGCCACCAACGTCCTGCGCCACGGCGGCGGCAACGGCGAGGCCCGCATGTGGGCGACCGACCGCCGGGTCGTCTGCGAGATCACCGACACCGGCACCGCCACCGGCAACTTCCTGGGCTTCCTGCGCTCCGACCCGCACTCCGAGCGGGGGCACGGGCTGTGGATCGCCCGCCAGATCTGCGACCTGCTGGAGATGCGCACCGGCTCGCCCGGCACGACGGTCCGGCTGCACATGCGGCGCGCCTTCTGACGCCATCGCCGCCGAGCATCGCGTTGAATGGACGCCGTGACCGCCGCGTTCTTCGAGCAGGAGGGGCCGCCGGAGGCGGAGTTCCACCCCGGCATCGCCCGTCGCATGGCCCACAAGACCGTCGCCGCGGGCGCCCTGATCAGGGATCCCGGCGGCCGCATCCTCTTCGTGGTGCCCAACTACAAGCCGTACCTCGACCTGCCCGGCGGCATCGTCGAGCCCGGTGAGCCCCCGTCCGCCGCTTGCCGCCGCGAGGTCCGCGAGGAGCTCGGCCTCGACCGGCCGGCCGGCCGCCTCCTCGTCGTGGACTGGACCCCGGGCCGCGGCCCCTGGAGCGACCAGGTCCAGTTCGTCTTCGACGGGGGCGTCCTGAACCCGGCCGCCGACCTGCGCCCCGCCGCCGACGAGCTCACCGGCGTCCGATGGGCACCGCTCGACGCCGCGAACATCCGCGCGTCCCTGCACCGCCGGCTGTCGCTGGCCTTGGCGGCGCTCACCACCGACACCGTCGTGCACGCCGAGATGGGCCACCGCTACGCCTGAGCGTCACTCCCCATTCGTCTCCGAACGGGGGAAACCGGACGGCTCCGCACCCCTGCTGACCAGTGCGGGAGCGCGACTGTTCGGGTGCTGACGACCCTGCGGCCTCCACGCCGTCCCGGACCAGCAGCACCGGCACCTGCCCGGCGGTCGCTCCGGCACCGGCCGGCACGTACCGCGGGTCGAGCTTCCACAGCGCGCCGGCGACGGCATCGACCTCAACGCCGTACAGGATGACGCCCTGCCGCTCCTGCCTCCCGCTGAACGCAGAACGGCGCCCGTCGGGGGCGCCGTCCTGCGTCAATGTCGGGGTGGGTCAGTCGTCGAGCCAGTCCAGGGAGCGGCGGTTGCCGCCGGCCTGGCCCCGGCTGCCCTGGGGCTCGCCGTAGCCGCCGCGCTGCTCGTAGTTGCCGTTGGCGCCGTCGTAGCCGTTGCCGGCCCTCGGGGGCTCGGGGACGCGCTCGTAGCCGTCGCGCTCGTAGCCGGCGGCGGGCTCGTAGCCGCCACGCTGCTCGTAGCCGCCGCGGCCGGCGTACGGGCCGTCGTAGTCGGACTGGCCGTTGTAGCCGTTGCCGGCGCTCGGGCTGTAGCCGCCGCCCGCGCTCGGGTAGCCGTCGCCACCGCCGGCGGGGGCGTAACCGTCCTGGCCGGCCGAGGGGCCGTAGCCGCCGGCACCGCCACCGGCCGGGCCGTAGCCGCCCTGGTCGGGGCCGTAGCCGTTCGCGCCCTGGTCGGGGCCGTAGCCGTTGGCACCGTTGCCGTTGTAGCCGCCGCCGTAGCCGTTGGCGCCGGGCTCGGCACCGTAGCCGCTCGCGCCGCTCGCGCCGTACCCGCCGCCGTTGCTCTGGCCGCCGGCGTAGCCGTTGCCGGCCGCCGGTTCCCAGCGCTGGGTGGAGTCGGCGTACGCGCCGCCCCGGTCGCCACCGCCGTAGCCCGGCTGGTCGTTGTACCCGCCACCGCCGCCCGCGCCGTACTCCGGGCCGTACGGGTCGACCGCCGGGCGGGACGACGGGCCGTAGCCCGCGCCGGCCGACGGGGCGCCCTGCGCGAAGCCGGCCTGGTCGTTGTAGCCCCCGCCGTTCGCGGCACCGTAGCCGGCACCCGCGCCCGCGGCACCGTAGCCGGAACCGGCCCGGGGCAGCGGCGCACCGTACGGGTCCGGCGGCACGTCGTAGTCGTTGACCCGGCCGGGCCGCACGATCGCGGTCGCGTCGTTGGCCGTGCCACGGTTGATCATCGTGGGTGCGCCGCCCATCGCGCCGACCATCGTCGGGTCGGCCTGCGCCTGCCGGTAGCCGGGGCGCTGACCCCCGCCGCCGCGCCGCGGGGCCGGCTCCTCGTCCAGCTCCTCGTCGTCGTCATCGTCACCGCGACGGCGCAGCAGCAGCACGATCGCGACGATGCCGAAGATCACCAGGAGCGCGCCGAGCGCGATCAGGATGTACGACGACATGCCGCCGCCGCTGTCACTGGAGGTGTTCGCGGTGTTGGCCGCACCCGGGGCCACGGACTGCGTGTCGTCGCCAGCCGGCGTGCTCTCCTCCATGGACGGCACCACCGGCGACGCGGTCGAGCCGATCGGCACGAGCGCGAGCCGCTGACCGGTGGCCGACCTGCCGGCCTGCACGGTGACGTCCTTGGACGCGGCGTCGTAGCCGTTCATCGTGACGGAGATCGAGATGTTGCCCGGGGCGATCGGGTTGGTCTCGGTGCCCAGGAAGCGGAACCGGCCTGCGTCGTCGGTGGTCGCGGAGCGGCTCTTGCCGGCGCCGTCCTCCATGTTGACCGAGGCGCCCTTGAGGACCTTGCCGGTCGTCGAGTCGTTGACCGTGCCCGAGACTTCCTGCACCGTCTGGGTCGCCGGCGCGGTCTGCGCCGGGCCCTTCAAGGTCACTTTGAAGGAGCCGGATCCGCCGCCGCCGCCGTTGATCTTGAGCTGCCCGGTGACGTCGCGCGACTGGCCGGCTGGGATCGAGCTCTGCCCGGGCGGAGTGAAGGAGGCGGTGAAGCTCTTCGAGCCGTCCGCCGGCAGGTCCGCCGCCTGGATCGTGCACTCGAAGCCCGTCGAGGTGTTCGAGCAACCACCGGGCGTGCTCATCGTGATTTCCTGGGCACCGACCGCAATGTCGACACTGAACTTGACGTCATTGGCAGGAGCAGAGTCACCGGTGTTTCGCACTGTGATCGTCGAGGACTGCGCGCCGCCACCGACGGTCAACGTTGCGTTGCTGGCACTGATGGCGAGATTCGCGGCCGCGAACGCTGGTGCGGCTGTCGCACCGACCAGCGCGCCCGTCACCAGTACGGCCGCTGCTCCAGCACGGAGCAGCAAGGCTCGTCGGTGGGTAGTCACGTCCACACCCCTCCGGATCTTGACTTTCACCCGAGCGTCTCTGCCGAGCATCTCTGTCGATGGTCCAACATGCGAGCGAGGCTCGCTTTGCATGGTGCGCCGCAGCAAACTATGCCTTGTCCACAGGGGTCGGCGAAAGGCGCAGGGTGTTGCGACCGGCGTCCGGCGGGTCGTATCGTCCCGTCATGTCCACTCCGCACCGATATTCCGACACGGTGCAAACCGTCCTTGATGCGCTGGATGGTGGACTCGTTCCGGACCGGGTCGCGCTGCGTGACGCCGTGCGAGAGCTCCTGGCTGACCTGCGGTTCCGGGTTCCTGGCCGTTCGGTGGAGGTGCGAGTTCCTCCGTACGGCGCGATTCAATGCATCGAGGGGCCGCGGCATACGAGAGGTACGCCACCCAACGTGGTGGAGACCGACCCCGCCACGTGGCTGGAGATCGCCACGGGACGGAAAACGTGGCATGAAGCAGTCACCGCCGGGAAGATCCGCGCCAGCGGGGTTCGGGCTGATTTATCGGCCTATCTACCCTTGTGAGTCTGTAAAACGTACGGGACACTGATTACGAGCTGCGCGCAAACTGTGGCTGTGCGTCATGCCAAATTCCTCGCGTACACTTTGGGGCGCGAAGGCGACTGCATCACCGCGCCTATCAGGTCGGACTCCCCCCTCGAACCCACACCGCCGACGACCCCGGCAACTGCGACGACAGGAGCGGCAACGTGCCCCGAGGCGATGGCCGGTTGAGCCATGAGCTCGACCCCCAGCGTCCAGGTCCTCAGGACAAGTGCGGTGTGTTCGGCGTCTGGGCGCCGGGCGAAGAGGTCGCGAAGATGACCTACTACGGGCTGTATGCACTGCAGCACCGTGGGCAGGAAGCGGCCGGCATCGCGGTGTCCGACGGCTCCGGCGTGGTGGTGTACAAGGACCTCGGCCTGGTGTCCCAGGTCTTCGACGAGCCGACCCTGGCGAGCCTGCACGGCCACATCGCCATCGGCCACGCGCGCTACTCGACCACCGGCGGGTCCAACTGGGAGAACGCGCAGCCCACGCTGCGCTCGACCACCCCGGGCGAGGACCGCGGCGGCACCACGATCGCCCTGGCCCACAACGGCAACCTGGTCAACACTGCCGAGCTGGCCCGCCGGGTCGCCGAGCTCGGCGACCGTGACCAGATGAACTCCACCAACGACACCGCGCTGGTCACGGCGCTGCTCGCGGCCCACCCCGACCGGTCGGTCGAGGCCGCGGCCCTGGACGTGCTGCCGACCCTGCGCGGCGCGTTCAGCTTCGTCTTCATGGACGAGGACACCCTGTATGCGGCCCGTGACGTCAACGGGGTCCGCCCGCTGGTCCTCGGCCGCCTCGAGCGGGGCTGGGTGGTGGCGAGCGAGACCGCCGCGCTCGACATCGTCGGCGCCAGCGTGGTGCGCGAGATCGAGCCGGGCGAGCTGATCGCCATCGACGAGCACGGCCTGCGCTCCAGCCGCTTCGGCACCCCGGACCCCAAGGGCTGCCTGTTCGAGTACGTCTACCTGGCCCGCCCCGACACCACCATCGTCGGGCGCAACGTCCACGCCGCGCGCGTGGCGATCGGCCGCACCCTGGCCAGGGAGCACCCGGTCGAGGCCGACATGGTCATCCCGGTGCCGGAGTCCGGCACGCCGGCGGCGATCGGTTACGCGACCGAGTCCGGCATCCCGTTCGGCCACGGCCTCGTCAAGAACGCCTACGTCGGGCGCACCTTCATCCAGCCCTCCCAGACCATCCGTCAGCTGGGCATCCGGCTCAAGCTCAACCCGCTGCGCGACAACGTGCGGGGCAAGCGTCTCGTCGTCGTCGACGACTCTGTCGTGCGCGGCAACACGCAACGTGCGATCGTGCGTATGTTGCGGGAAGCCGGCGCGGTCGAGGTGCACGTCCGCATCTCGTCGCCGCCGGTCAAGTGGCCGTGCTTCTACGGCATCGACTTCGCCACCCGGGCGGAGCTGCTTGCCAACGGGCTCGACCTCGAAGGTATCCGCCGCTCGATCGGCGCCGACTCGCTCGGCTACGTGTCGCTGCCCGGCCTGATCGCGGCGACCGAGCAGCCCGCCAACCGGCTGTGCAGCGCCTGCTTCGACGGTCAGTACCCGATCGAACTGCCGGCCGACAACGTGATCGGCAAGCACGTCCTGGAAGGTGTGGCGCGTGCGGCGGGGGCCGCTCCCACCACGACCGACGGTGGCGCGGTCAGCGTCGCCGCCAGTCCGGGCGGTTCGGGCGCACTGCTGCGTCCGTGATCCGCCCACCCATAGCAACATGCGGTGGCCGCCGCCGAGGCAATCAAAGGGGAGAAAGTGACGCACGTGGATGAGCGCGCCGAGAAGGCCGGTGAGACCGGCCAGGGCAGCACCCCCGAGCGGCAGTTGTGGACCGCCGGCAACGGCAGGGGCCGCAGGCGCACCGTGACGTATGCGGACGCGGGCGTGTCGATCCACGCCGGCGAGAAGGCCGTCGAGCTGCTCCGCACCAAGGTGCACCGCACGCACCGGCCCGAGGTCATGGGTGACATCGGCGGGTTCGCGGGCCTGTTCCGGCTCGACCTCAAGAAGTACAAGAGCCCGATCCTCGCCTCGTCGACCGACGGCGTCGGCACGAAGCTGGCCATCGCCCAGGCCATGGGCATCCACGACACGGTCGGCATCGACCTGGTCGCGATGGTCGTCGACGACCTGGTGGCCTGCGGCGCCGAGCCGCTGTTCCTGCTCGACTACATCGCCTGCGGCGAGGTCGTGCCGGACCGGGTCGCGGAGATCGGCGCGGGCATCGCCGACGGCTGCCGCTACGCGGGCTGCGCCCTGCTCGGCGGCGAGACGGCCGAGCACCCCGGCGTGATGCGCCCCGACGAGTACGACATCTCCGGCACCGGCGTCGGCGTGGTGGAGGAGGACGCGATCCTCGGCCGCGACCGGGTCGAGGTGGGTGACGTGGTCATCGCCCTGCGCTCCACCGGCCTGCACTCCAACGGCTACTCCCTGGTCCGGCACGTGCTGCTGGGCGCCGGCCGGATGCGGCTGGACAGCGTGATCGACGAGTTCGGCTCGCAGCGCACGCTCGGCGAGGAGCTGCTCACGCCGACCCGCATCTACGCGAAGGACTGCCTCGACCTCATCACCGAGAGCGAGATCCACGCGTACGCCCACGTCACCGGCGGTGGCATCCCCGGCAACCTGGTCCGGGTCCTGCCGGAGCACGTCGACGCGGTCGTGGACCGCTCGACCTGGCGGCCGCAGCCCATCTTCGAGCTCGTGCGCACCAAGGGGCGCATCGAGGACATGGAGATGGAAAGCACCTTCAACATGGGCATCGGCATGCTGACCGTCGTCTCCGCCGAGGACGCCGACCGCACGCTGGCGTTCCTCGCCGGCCGCGGCGTGGACGCCTGGCAGGTCGGCGAGGTCATCGAGGGCACCGGTCAGGTGCAGATGGTCGGCTCCCACACGCGGGGCTGATGCGGCGTTGTCGGAATAGGCGGGATTGGAGAAGTCTCGCCTATTCCGATCACCGGGTCTTACCGCAGCGAGGCAAGAGACCTAGGCTGAACCGACACGTCCCTACGCCCAAAAGGAGGACGGGGCGGTGTCGTGGAACGGCATGCGGGGCATTTCCCCGGTCCCGAGCTATGTCGTGATGCAGCCCACGACGTTGTGCAACCTCAACTGCACGTACTGCTACCTGCCCTTCCGCGCCCGCGACGACCGGATGAGCCTCGAGGTCGCGAGCGCGGTGGCCGGCTCGGTCAACGTCTGGGCCGCCGGCAATGACCGGTTCTCGGTGGTCTGGCACGGCGGGGAGCCGCTGGCCGCGGGCCGTCAGGCCCTCGCCGAGCTGATGGCGCCGTTCGCGGGCGTCGAACACCACGTCCAGACCAATGCCACGCTCATCGACGACGCCTGGTGCGAGTTCTTCGCCGCCCACCGGATGCACGTCAGTGTCAGCGTCGACGGGCCGGCCGACCTGAACGGCCAGCGCGTCGATCGGGCGGGCTCCCCCTCGTACCGGCGGATCCAACGCGGCATCGAGACGCTGCGGCGGCACGAGATCCCGTTTTCGGCACTCTGCGTCGTCAGTGCGCCCACCCCCGGGCTCGCCACCCGGCTCTACGACTACTTCCTCGACCTGGGCTGCGACGTTCTCGGGATCAACATCGAGGAGCAGGAGGGCGTCAACGCCCGCGTCAACGACTTCGGCGCCGACGCGGTCCGGGCGTTCTGGGCGGAGCTGGTCGCGGCGTGGCGGCGCGACCCGCGCATCCACGTGCGGGAGATCGAGTGGACGCTGCGCTACGCCGGCGCGGTCCTGACCGGCGGCGCCGACGACGTGCTGCCCGCGGCGCTCGATCCGATCCCGACGATCGCCGCCGACGGCCGGGTCTTCCTGCTTTCACCCGAGTTGGCGGGCTTCACCGACGCCCGGTACGGCGACTTCTCCTCCGGCCACGTCCTGCAGACACCCCTCGCGACGATCCTGGCCGGCGCGGCCGGGTCCGCCGGTTGGGTGCCGGAGTACCTGCGCGGGGTCGAGGCATGCCGCTCGACGTGCCCGTACTTCGGCTTCTGCGGCGGTGCGCACGCGGCGAACCGCTACTTCGAGCACGGCAGGTTCGACGGCACGCAGACGCGTCACTGCCGTAATAGCAAGATTTGCCTTCTGGAGGGAGTGCTGGACCATGCCGGAGCACGCTGACCCGGTCGCGGAGCGCGTCCACGGGGCCGCTGACGGCCTTCGTGTGCTGCTCGACGAGGCTGCGGTGGCAAGGGCCGCCCGCGCGGAGGCGAGTGGCGAGGATGGCGCGAACGCCGTCTGTGCCTGGAACCACTTCGAGAACATCCCGACCTTCTACAACTGGAACAACCGTCCTCGTTGAGGGCCGTGCCAGAGGTGTCTGGATGTGCCTGAACACCCACGCGGTGCGCCGTCGAGAGAACGGCCACCGCGCGGGTGCCTCGGACACGATGCGGGCACGTGGGGTGTCCACGTGCCCGTCAGCCGGGTAGAGCGATGATCAACGACTCCGTGAGCGCCAGTCGCTGTCGCTGGAGGAGTCGTCGTAGTTACCGTCGTCCTCGTCGTCGGCCTCATCGTCGACGTGTTCGCCGGATCCGGCGTAGTCGTCGTAAGACTTCGGGCTGCCCGCGAGCTCGCGCTGCAACGCGTCGAGGTCGGTGTTGGGGGAGTGATACTTCAACTCCCTGGCCACCCTAGTCTGCTTGGCCTTCGCACGGCCGCGCCCCATGGCTCGACCCCCTCGCACAGAATTACGGGGCAGCCATTACCGGCAGGCCCCGACAACGTCAGGCATCTCTCGTGGCTCTTACGGTACATGTCGAGGGCACCTTTCGGCATCTCGCCCCTGCCGACCAATTCGGTGGCGTTGCTTACCCGACCGGACCGGTTGGGTAAGCACCACCGTCGTGCCGCGGTCGTCACGCTTACAAGAGGATCGTACGGAGCCTTCCGACATCGGCCATCCGCCGTTCGGCGAGGCGGTCGGCGGCGACCGCCGGCGGGACCCCCTCAGCCTCAGCGAGCTGCAGAATCTCCCGCGTCGTGGTGAAGATCCGGGCGGCGCGCTGCTGGGCGCGGGCGAAGTTGAAGCCCTCGATCTCGTCGGCCACCTGGATGACCCCGCCGGAGTTGACGACATAGTCCGGGGCGTAGAGCACGTCGCGCTCGGCGAGCATCTTCTCCACCCCCGGGTGAGCCAGCTGGTTGTTCGCCGCACCCGCGACGATCTTGGCGCGGAGCACCGCCACGGTCTCGTCGTTGAGCGCCCCGCCGAGGGCGCACGGCGCGTAGACGTCGAGGTCCGCGGCAACGAGGTCATCGTTGCTGTCGACCACGTCCACCTGCGGATACGTGCTGCGGACCCACTCGATCGCGCGCTGGTTGACGTCGGTCGCGACGATCGAGGCGCCGTCCTCGACGAGGTGCTCGGTGAGGTGCTTGCCGACCTTGCCGAGCCCGGCGATGCCGACCCGCCGGCCGGCGAGCGTGGGGGTGCCCCAGCGGTGCTCGGCGGCCGCCCGCATGCCCTGGAAGACGCCGTAGGCGGTAAGGACCGAAGAATCACCCGCGCCGCCGTGCGACTCGGAGCGTCCGGTGACGAACCTGGTCTCCTTCGCCACCACGTCCATGTCCTGCACATACGTGCCCACATCGCACGCCGTGTAGTAACGACCGCCCAGCGACTGGACGAACCGGCCGTAGGCGCGCAGCAGCGCCTCGCTCTTGTCCTTGTCCGGGTCGCCCCAGATCACGGCCTTGCCGCCGCCGAGGTCGAGCCCGGCGAGCGCGTTCTTGTAGGCCATCCCGCGCGACAGGTCGAGGACGTCGTGCAGGGCGTCATCCTCCGACGCGTACGGGTAGAAACGGGTCCCGCCCAGTGCCGGACCGAGCGCCGTGGAGTAGATGGCGATGATCGCGCGCAGGCCGGAGGGCCGGTCGTGACAGTAGACGACCTGCTCGTGGCTGGTGGTGAAGACACCCATGGATGCTCCTGTGTCGGTGGGGGCCGATCCTCGTGAGACGGCGCCTGTGTACCGACCCTAATACCGATGGCTGACGGTTTCGTGCGACGATCGGGCCGTGCCGTCGCTCTTCGCGTCATACCTGCGGGTATACGAGCCGCTGGCCGCCTTCGACCGCGACCACCAGCTGTACTGGCGTCGCTACGTGAAGGAGGGCCGGGCAGTCGCGCTGTCCGACGGTCCCGGCCGGCAGCGGACGTCGGTCATCGAGGCGCTCGGCGCGGGCTGGACCCGCCTGCCGGACCTGCCCGACGAGGCCTACGTCCTGGAGGCCGACGACACGCTGCTCGTCTGCCCGTGGAATCTGCGCATCCGGGTCGCCGAGGCCGCCCTCACCGCCCGCGACGGGGTGCCGAGCGTGATCGCCGACGCCTTCGTGCCGCCGGTCCTCGCCGGCCTCGCGCAGACCGTCGTCGACGACTGGCGCAGCGGCGACCATGTCCTGGAGCGCGGGCTGCCGCGGGTACACGAACAGGTTGCGACGTGGGGGGTACCGCTGCGCTGGTTCGTCTTCGTCGACCTGGAGGAGCGGGAGCTCTCGCTGCGGCCGGGCCGGCGGGTGCTGCGGTACCGCACCGAGATCTCCAAGGCCCGCCGTCGGGCGCACCGGGCCTATGCGGTGCTGCGCCGCGCCATCGGCGACGCGCCGATCACTGTCGCGGTCGAGGAGACGGCGCGGTGGCTGGAGGAGTTCCACTCCCGGTCCATCGTGGAGCTGGACTACGGCGGCCTGGTGGGCCTGCTGTCCGACGAGGCCCTGGTCGAGGACGACTCGCCGGGCCTGGTGGCGGCGGGGCTGTCCAGCGTGGCCCGCGGCGACGCCGACGAGGCCACCGAGGTGTACGAGAAACTGGTCGAACGCTGGCGCGCCGTGCAGCTGCTGGAGCGCTGCAACTAGCGCTGACGCTCGCACTGCCTGAGCCGGACCAGCGTGTGATCCAAGGCGCGTCCTGGTCGTCTGGATGACCACGCCGCGACTTCGATCAACCGGGCAAGATCACTAGTGAGCCGACCGTGACAGGATCGGCCAGCGGCTCGCGCGTGTCCACCGCTGCGAACGCCGACGCCGACGGGGTCAACCAGCCACTCGAACAGCGGCCTGACCAACACCGTGAATTTTCGTGGCCAGAGCGCCAGCCGCCACGCTTGGTGATCACGACGGATCCGGCCGCGACCGCGGGCGGGTCCGTCTTTTCGTCATCCTGTTCTTCATCCGCCGGGTGACATACACCGAGACGCATTGCCGCAGGTAAATGTCTGGATCCCAACAGCCACGAACGGGTGTCACCCTTCGCAACCGAATCGCTCCACGGTGGTGTCCGTTATGGGTTATTGGGAGGACTTTATGGGCTACCACTCACCCGGTCGAGTGAGCTAAATTCGTATCGACTCACCCACACAGCGTCACATCCGGTCCCGCTTTATCCCATTTCGTGTCATCAAAATGGGAAAATTCACTTATTCATCATCCGTCCATACAGGGACCTTCAGCCGTTCGGCCCATGTCGGACATCGGGGACTAGCCGGACCATAGGAAACGCGTCGGCCGGCGGGACCCCGTCCGACGTTCCTGGGTACCTGTGGAGGAGTGACCGATGCCATCTCGCACGCATGAGCCTGAGCCGTTGCTAACGCCGGCTGAGGTCGCGTCGATGTTCCGCGTCGACCCGAAGACCGTCACCCGATGGGCGAAGGCGGGCAAGCTGAGCGCCATCCGCACCCTCGGCGGACACCGCCGCTATCGCGAATCCGAGGTGCGTGCCCTGCTCCAGGGACAGATCCCGCAGCAGCGCCAAGGCGACTGAGGCCGCAACCTTACCTCGCGCCTCCCTCCGGTGCCAAAACCATACGCTTGTTCCCGCGACGCGCTCGGATTGTCACCCCCCGGTGATCCGAGCGCGTTGCTTTGTCCTCGTCCCAGACCCGCCGTTCAGTCCAACGTGATCCGCACGCCGACGGTTGCGTCCTCGCCGCGGCGCTTGACGCTCATCCACACGACCAGGCGACCGCGCAGGCCGTACTTGCGCTTGATGAGCTCCCGCGCCGTCCGGCCACCGTCCGGGCCGAGGACCGTCGCGTGCCCCGGCACCGCCTCGCCGGTCGGCACCCCGCGCACCGTGCACGGCGCGACGGTCACCCGGCCGTCCCGGCGGATCCGCTTCACCTTGCCCGAATCGCCGACGGTCCAGACCATCAACGCCTCGCCGTCCGGGGCGACCCAGACCGGCGTGGACACCGGTGTCCCGTCGCGGCGGAACGTCGTCACCGCGATGTACGCTTCGTCGCCCAACTGCTTCGCTGCGCTCGTCATAGGCCACACCGTACGAGGTCCGCAACCCCAAGCGGGGACATCACACGCCCGGGTGACGGAAGGCTAGTCTGATGGTCCCAAGCCCGAACCCTTCGGAGATCGTGATGAAGCTGTCGATCCTGATGCCGGTCTACAACGAGGAGGTTCGCGTCGCCGATGCCGTGAAGCAGGCACTCGACGTGAACTACCCGACCGAGACCGAGCTCGTCATCGTCGACGACGGAAGCAGGGACCGCACCGCGGAGATCCTCAACGGGCTGCACGACGAGCGCATCCGGGTGGTGCTGCACCCCCGCAACAAGGGCAAGGGCGCCGCGATCCGCACCGCCGTGGAGCACGCGACGGGTGACTACATGGTCATCCTCGACGCCGACCTCGAATACGACCCGCAGGACATCCCGAAGCTGCTCGAGCCGGTGCTCGACGGCCGCGCCACCGTGGTCTACGGCAATCGGACGTTCGGCAGCCACAGCTCGTTCTCGTTCTGGTATGTCATGGGCAACAAGGCCGTCACGACCGCCGCGAACATGCTGTACAACTGCTACCTCGGCGACCTGGAGACCTGCTTCAAGCTCATGCCCGTCGAGCTCTACCGCTCCCTGCAGATCCGCTCCGCCGGCTTCGGCATGGAGGCCGAGGTCACCGGCAAGCTGCTGCGCAACCGGCACCGCCCGTACGAGGTGCCGATCAGCTACCGGGCCCGCACCCGCGAAGAGGGCAAGAAGATCACCTGGAAGGACGGCGTCGAGGCGCTGTGGATCCTCTCCCGCGAGCGCGTGCGTAAGCCGTCCACCAAGCGCTGAGCGCATGGCGGAGCTCCTCACGATCGGTGAACTCTCGGCGCGCAGCGGGGTCGCCCCGTCCGCGCTGCGCTTCTACGAAAAACTCGGTCTGATCCACTCGACCCGCACCAGCGGCAACCAGCGCCGGTACGAGCGCACGGAGCTGCGGCGGGTCTCGTTCATCAGGATCTCGGCGCAGGTCGGCATCCCGCTGGAGACCATCAAGGAGGCGCTGGCCTCGCTGCCGGCCAACCGGACCCCGACCCGGGCGGACTGGGCCCGGCTGTCGCGCAAGTGGCGGGTGCACCTGGACGAGCAGATCGCGCTGCTGGAGCGGCTCCGGGACACGCTGACGGACTGCATCGGGTGCGGGTGCCTGTCGCTGACGCACTGCTGGCTGGCGAACCCGGGGGACCGGCTCTCGGCCCGGGGGCCGGGGCCGGTGATCCTGGCTTCCTCGCCCTCTCCCCCGGATCTCTGACGGTCTCTTAGGGGCGGGTCAGAATGATTTTGCCGAAGTGCCCGCTGGACTCCATCAGGCGGTGTGCTTCCGCCGCGTCCGGCAGCGGTACCCGGCTGTCCACGACCGGCCCGATCAGCCCCTCGTCGATCAGCGGCCAGACCTCTTCGCGCACGCCACGGATGATGGCCGCTTTCTGCGCCAGCGACCGGGACCGCAGCGCCGTGGCGAACACGCTGCCCCGCTTCGCCAGCAGCGCGCCCAGGTCCAGCTCCGCCTTCCGGCCGCCCTGCATCCCGATCACCACGAGCCGGCCGCCCTCGTTGAGCGCCTTCACGTTCGCCCCGAGGTACGCCCCGCCGATGATGTCGAGGATGACGTCGGCCTTCACCGTCGCGCTGAAGTCCTCGGCCGTGTAGTCGATCACCCGGTCCGCCCCGAGCCGGGTCAGCGCCTCATGCTTGCTCTCCCGCGCCGTGGTCACCACGTGCGCGCCGAGCGCCTTGCCCAGCTGCACCGCGAACGTACCGATGCCGCTGCCGCCGCCGTGCACCAGCAGCGTCTCCCCCGGCTTGATCCCCGCCACGTCCACGACGTTGGAGAACACCGTCGCCGCCACCTCGGGCAGCGCGGCCGCGTCGTCCAGCGTCACGTTCCGCGGTACCGGCAGCAGCTGCCCGACGTGCGCCACCGCCAGCTCGGCGTACCCGCCGCCCGGAATCAGCGCGCAGACCTCCTGCCCGACCTGCCAGTGGTGCGCACCCGAACCGACCCCGACGATCCGGCCCGACACCTCCATGCCCGGATACGGCGGCGCCCCCTCCGGCGGCGGGTAGAACCCCTGCCGCTGCAGTACATCGGCCCGGTTGACCCCAGCCGCGTGAACCTCGATCAGAACCTCATCCTGTCCCGGCACGGGGTCCGGCACCTCGGTCCACCGCAGTACCTCAGGACCACCCGGCTGCTCGATCGTGATCGCGCGCATGTTGACCATTTTGCGCCATGCCCGCGGGCCCTGGTTCCTGCCCTACGGCGCCGGCGCGCTCCGCTCCCACGGCCAATGCCCCCGGCCGTCGTGGTGATGCCACCCGGGGCGCCAGGCGGTCGGCTCCACGGCCGGCTCCTGGCTGGTGGTGGGTTGTGTCGTGGGCTCTGGCGTCGGGTCCCTGGTCGGTTCTGTGGTCGGCTCCGGGGTCGGCTGGGTCGTCGGCTGTGCTGTTACCGCCGGCGCGCTTGTCTTCGGGGCGGTCGTGGCCCTCTCTGTCTGCTTGACTGCCTGCCTCGGCGCCTTGGCCCGTTTCGGCGCCTGCGGCCCGGCCAGCACCCGGGGCGGCGCACTGGTGGGCCCGAGGACCGGCTGGGGCGCGGCGGGCACGTCGTACAGGTTGATCTCGCGCACCGGGTCGGGCGTCACCATCCCCTGCTGCTGCGCCTCCCGCTGCGGCCCAGGCCCGTCGTGCCGCGGCGGCTCCCACCCGGCCGACCCGATCGCCACCCCCAACGCCGCCACCCCAACCCCACCCGCGACCAGCGCCACCAACGGATGCCGCACGATGCGCCGGTGCCGGGTGACGTACGCGACCCGTGGATCGTTGAAGAAGAGATGCATGCCCTTGGCCCCCGCCCCGTTAGCTCCCACCTGCAGCCCTGAGTCTGCGCAGGTCACCTTTATTCCGCGCGACATTTGCGGCGGAGTGTCAAGATGTCATCTGGTCGCGGTCGTCCAGTCCGCCACCGCCCGCCTGCCGTCCGGCCTCCCTCACACGGGTGACCACCGACGCCGCGAAGCGATCTGGCAGACTGGTCGACGTTCCGCTGGAGGGCTCGCCTAGTGGCCGATGGCGCCGGTCTTGAAAACCGGTGAGGCGTTCCGCGTCTCCGTGGGTTCGAATCCCACGCCCTCCGCACAGCAACGACTCAACTAGGTCGAGCAGGTCGAACGCTCGGCCGACACCACGCCATGCGGATTGGCGGCTGCCTCCGCTAATCCCAAGCTTGGTGCGGTCCCGGCGTTACTGCGGAAACTCATCGAGCAAGCCTGCCGCGACTGCTGGAGGCAGAATGGTGGACCAGATGATCTCGCCTGATTCGGTCCTCATGCCTGCGACGTCACTCGGTTCCGGCATCCAGCTCTGTGGGTCAACACCCGGAACCGCATTGAGGATGACCGCGAAGATCTTCGGGTCGGCGACTTTGGCGAGGCCTACCTTCAGGTAGGTTTCGCCTCCCCTTGCCTGAGCAAGAGCCGTGACGCTGTAGCCGCGAAACTCCGCCAAATAGGTCCTGCCGTTGCGCAGCGACCGGGCGATCAACCCGCGTACCGTCGTGCGGATCTGCGCTTCCCAGGCGTATGCCTGTTCAAGCTCCAAGCGCTTCCAGTCCCAGTCTGACGGCAGCCACTTGTCTGACCCTCCGCTGCGACCAGCGTCCGACTCAAGCGCTGAATAGAAGTCGGCAGGATCACCCTCGCGTCGGTAGCCGGCAGCGCCCATCCACCACGGAGCGAAGCGGACCTGAACAGCAGCCTCGGGCCGGTCTGCTTCCGGAAGCCGAGTTGCAGCGCCGCGCCAACGGCCCGTCTTCACCTTGAACCACACGCGGTCCTTGAGCGAGACGATTCGTTCGGCGCCGCCAGCTGCGTACAACTCGGGCAGGCGTTGAGCCTCTTCGATCAGATCGTCCGCAACGCAGTGCAAAGGCTTGCTGATCGGCGGAATTGGCGTGGCCAGATCGTTCATACAATTGCGAGTTGGCCGGACGGGAGTCGACTCGACACACATCGCAGGAGCGTAGAGCGAACAGCCTGCCGGACCTAATCGCCGGCCTGCTCCTCAGCCAGGCCACCGTACTCGTCAAGCTGATCGATGGGCACGTCAGCAAGCAACGCCACGGCCGACTTGGAAGTGCCATCGAGGCGCCCAAGCGCCGCCCGGATGCCCGCGTTGATCTCATTCCGGTGTGAGTCGACATATTCGCGGACGGCAGCGTCCACGACGTCCTTCTTGGACTTGCCGAGGAAATGCGCGGCGTGAGAAATCAGTTCGTCAGTGGCCACGTCGACCTTGATTGGGGCAGATGCGCTCGCCATAGATCCCCCTCTGAGGGTTCCAGAGTAGCCTGGTACCAAAGTACCCGCCACTGCATCGCGGGCGGACCGCCGCGCACAGGCAGACTCAGGCAGGGGCGAAGGACTGGCCGGTCAGTACCGGCACCGTGTGGGAGGCGCCCGCTTGGACGGCGAGCTTGACGTCGTCGGCGAAGCCGCGCTGGATCAGCTCCTGGCCGCTCACGCACCGCCGTACCGCCGCCGGCACGTTGCGGACCGAAGCGAGTGCCGCGAGGGTCACGGCGGCTTCCACGGACAGCGGCACCCCCAGCATGGACAGGCCGTCCAGGACAGCCGCGGCGCCCAGGAGGTCCTCGACGCACGGGCGGAGGGTGCCGTCGGGCCACAGCTCGCCGGCCGCCACCACGCCGACCGGGCGGGTGGGAGTGCCGTGGCCCTGGGCGTGCAGCCAGCGGGCCACCGCGGGGGCGTTGCGGAGGCAGGCGGCCACCACGGGGACGCCCGTCGAGGCTGCCGCTGAGCAGATCGACGCGCCGTTCGGCGATGGCAGGACCAGCTCGGCGACGAACGGGGCGCCCTGCAAGGCGGCCGGGGACAGGGACCACGGGGAGGCGTCTGAGGCCTGTTTACGGCCCACGGCGACCTTGGCGCCGATCCTGTCGGCGTACGCGCGGGCCTGGTCGCTCCAAGGGAACGGGTGGACGCGCATGCCGCGGCCGACGGCGATGTCGACCGCGGTGGAGAAGGACAGGACGTCGACGACGACGAGGACCGAGCAGACGCGCGCCAGTTCGGCGGCGCCCGCTGGTCCCCAGTCGAAACGGGCGCCGGAGCCGGGCTGGCTGAAGACGCCCTCGGGCATGGTCAGGCGTCGGGGTCGGCCGGTGGTGCGGTGTCGGCCGGACCCTCGGCAGCGGCAGCGTCGGCAGGAGCAGCGTCAGCAACCGCGTCAGGAGCAGCGTCGTCGGTACCGGCGTCCGCGGCCTTCGAAATGTCCACCGACGGCGAGTCGGTCGACGGCACCTCAGGTACCTCCGGCGCGGCAACCGCCTCGAAGATTCCCCCACCCGAGACCGGCTTGTCCGAAACATCCGCGGATGAAGCGGCCGCCGCAGCCGAAACCCCAGCCTCAGCCGAAGCCGAAACCTCAGGCGAAGCCGAAACGTCAGGCGAAGCCGAAACGTCAGCCGAAGCCGAAGCCCCATACGCAGGCGCGTCGGTTGACACGTCGCCGAACAGTGCCGGCAGCGTGCCCTTCCACGCCGACCGCATCTCGTCCAGCGAGATCGTGAACTGCCCCCGCACGTCCAGGGCCCGGCTGCGCCCGTCGACGGTGCCGAGCACCGTGGCCGGCAGGCCGTGCTGGGCGCACAGGGCGGCGAACGCCTTCTCGTGGCCGCGCGGCACCGAGACCAGGGCCCGGGCCGTCGACTCGGAGAAGAGCGCGACGAACGGGTTGAGCCCCTCCGGCAGGGTGATGTTGGCGCCGTGGTCGTAGCGCAACGTCGCCTCGACGAGGGCCTGGGCGAGGCCGCCGTCGGAGAGGTCGTGCGCGGAGGACAGGTGGCCGCGCTCGCAGGCCTCGGTGAGGACCGAGGCGAGGATGCGCTCGCGGACCAGGTTGACCCGCGGCGGCTGGCCGCCGAGGTGGTTGTGCGTCACCCAGGCCCACTCGGAGCCGGACAGCTCCTCGCCGGTCTCGCCGAGCAGGATGATGACGTCGCTGTCGCCGCCGAAGCCCATCGGGACGCGGGTGCCGACTTCTGCGATCACGCCGAGGACGCCGACAACCGGGGTCGGGTGGATCGCCTGCGAGCCGGTGGAGTTGTAGAAGCTGACGTTGCCGCCGGTGACCGGGATGCCCAGCTCGGCGCAGCCGTCGGCGAGGCCCCGGACCGCTTCGGCGAACTGCCACATGACCTGCGGGTCCTCCGGCGAGCCGAAGTTGAGGCAGTTGGTGACCGCCAGCGGCGTGGCGCCGGAGGCGGCGACGTTGCGGTAGGACTCGGCGAGGGCGAGCTTCGCGCCGTTGTACGGGTCGAGCCGCGCATACCGGGCGTTGCCGTCGACGGACAGGGCGATGCCGAGACCGGTCTGCTCGTCGATGCGGATCACGCCGGAGTTCTCAGGCTGGGCGAGGATCGTGTTGCCCTGCACGTAGCGGTCGTACTGCTCGGTGACCCAGCTCTTGTCGCACAGGTTGGGGCTGGCGGCCAGCCGCAGCAGCGTCTCGCGCAGCTCCACGCCGCTGCGCGGCCGGGGCAGCGTCTCGGCGCGGTCGGCCTGCAGCAGGATGAGGTCGGCGGGCTCGCGCATCGGCCGGGCGTACACCGGGCCGTCGTCGACGAGCGAGCCGGGCGGGACGTCGACGACGACCTCGCCGTGCCAGCTGACGACCAGCCGGCCGCCCTCGGTGACCCGGCCGATCGCGGTGGCGATGACGCCCCAGCGCTCGGCGACGCGGAGCACCTCGTCGAGCTTGGCCGGCTCGACGATGAGCAGCATGCGCTCCTGCGACTCGCTGGCCAGGACCTCCTGCGGGTCCATCGACGCCTCGCGCAGCGGCACCAGGTTGAGGTTGATGTCCATGCCGGTGCCGGCCGACGCGCTGGTCTCGGTCAGCGCGCAGGTGAGCCCGGCACCGCCGAGGTCCTGCACGCCGACGATGAGCTCCCGCTCGTACAGCTCGAGGCAGCTCTCGATGAGCAGCTTCTCGATGAACGGGTCGCCCACCTGCACCGACGGGCGGCGCGCCGGGCCGTCGCTGTTGAAGGTGGCGCTGGCCAGGACCGACACGCCGCCGATGCCGTCGCGGCCGGTCTTGGCGCCGAGGAGGACGACCACGTTGCCGGGGCCGTGCGCCTCCTTGTTCTGCAGGCGGTTGACCGGCAGCACGCCGACGCACAGTGCGTTGACCAGCGGGTTGCCCTGGTAGCAGGGGTCGAACACGACCTCGCCGCCGATGTTGGGCAGGCCGAGGCAGTTGCCGTAGCCGCCGACGCCGGCGACGACGCCGGGCAGGACGCGCTTGGTGTCCTCGTGGTCGGCGGCGCCGAAGCGCAGCGGGTCCATCACGGCGACCGGGCGGGCGCCCATGGCGAGGATGTCGCGGACGATGCCGCCGACGCCGGTCGCCGCGCCCTGGTAGGGCTCGACGAAGCTGGGGTGGTTGTGCGACTCGACCTTGAACGTGACGGCGATGTCGTCGGAGATCCGGATCACCCCGGCGTTCTCGCCGATGCCGGCCAGCATCAGGTCCGACGGCGGCGCCTTCTCGCTGAACTGGCGCAGGTGGACCTTGCTGCTCTTGTACGAGCAGTGCTCGCTCCACATGATCGAATACATCGCCAGCTCGGACGAGGTGGGCCTGCGGCCGAGGATCTGCCTGATCCTGTCGTATTCGTCCTCGCGGAGACCGAGCTCCTCGTAGGGCTGCTCTTCGTCAGGGGTCTCGGCGGCGTGCGAGACGGTGTCGAAACCCGTTGTGGCGGTCATACACGAGCTCCCAGGTGTGCGAGCACGGACGTGAAGATGCCCAGCCCGTCGATCGACGGACCGGTCAGCACCTCGACGGCGTGCTCCGGGTGGGGCATGATCCCGACGACGTTGCCGGCAGCGTTGGTGATCGCGGCGATGTCGTGCAGCGAGCCGTTGGGGTTGCCACGGATGTACCGGGCGACGACCCGCCCTTCGCCTTCGAGCTCGTCGAGCGTGCGCTCGTCGGCCATGTAGCAGCCTTCGCCGTTCTTGACCGGGATGACGATCTCCTGGCCGTGCTGGAAGCCGCCCGTCCACGCGGTCGTGGTGCTCTCCACGCGCAGCGCCTGGTCACGGTTGCGGAAGTGCAGGTGCTGGTTGCGGGTCAGCGCACCCGGCAGCAGGTGGGCCTCGCACAGCACCTGGAAGCCGTTGCAGATGCCCAGCACGGGCAGGCCGTCGCTGGCCGCCTTGATGATCGACTCCATGACCGCGGAGAACCGGGCGATGGCGCCGGCGCGCAGGTAGTCGCCGTAGGAGAAGCCACCCGGCAGGATGACCGCGTCCACCCCGTACAGCTCGGCGTCGGCGTGCCAGAGTGAGATCGGCGCCGCGCCGGTCAGGTGCACGGCGCGGGCGGCGTCGCGGTCGTCGAGCGAGCCGGGGAAGGTGACGACACCGATCCGAGCGGTCACTGCTGCTCGCCCTCGGCCGGCGTCTCCTCGACCCGGAGGGTGAAGTCTTCGATCACCGGGTTGGCGAGGAGCTTGTCGGCGATCTCGCGGGCCCGGTCGAGGTCGGCGGCGCCGTCGAACTCGATCTCGATCCGCTTGCCGATGCGCACGGATGCCACGTCGGCGACGCCGAAGCGTGGCAGCGCGTTCGCGACCGCCTGACCCTGGGGGTCCAGGATCTCGGGTTTGAGCATGACGTCCACCACGACGCGGGCCACGGGGCACTCCTGACAGTTGAGTCGGGCGCTCGAGGGCGAGCGATACGAGCCTACCGGGCGGGGCAACGCCGCAGATCACCGCCCGTGTCACGGTTCGGTGGATCACACGGCGTGACCCGGAACACATCGCCCGACACGCATCTTAGCCGCCCGCGCCGGCGCCAAGATCCAAGCGACGGAGCGGCTCACAGGATGGGCGGCGGCACGTAGCCACCCGCCTCCGGATGCTTCGCCACGACCTCGCCGATCTTGCTCACCACGGCGCCGACCTGCGCGGATGCCGCTCCGACGAACTCCTTCGGGTCCACGACCAGGGCGTCGATCTCCTCCCGGGACAGTCGCAGCCGCCCGTCGCCGGCGAGCCGCTGCAGCAGATCGTTGTCCTGGATGCCCTTTTCGCGCATGGCGAGCGCCACCGCGACGGCGTGCTCCTTGATCGCTTCGTGAGCATCCTCACGGCCGACCCCCCGTCCGACGGCGGCCACCAGTACCCGCGTCGTCGCCAGGAACGGCAGGTACCGGTCGAGCTCCCGGGCGACGACCGCCGGGTAGGCCCCGAACTCGTCCAGCACGGTGAGGAAGGTGGCGAACAGCCCGTCGACGGCGAAGAACGCGTCCGGCAACGCCACCCGGCGCACCACCGAGCAGGACACGTCGCCCTCGTTCCACTGGTCGCCGGCGAGCTCCCCCACCATCGACAGGTAGCCCCGGGTGATCACGGCGAGCCCGTTGACCCGCTCGCAGGAGCGCGTGTTCATCTTGTGCGGCATCGCCGAGGAGCCGACCTGCCCCGCCTTGAACCCCTCGGTGGCCAGCTCGTAGCCGGCCATCAGCCGGATCGTGGTGGCCAGGCTGGACGGTCCGGCGACCGCCTGGGCGAGCGCCGACACCACGTCGAAGTCCAGCGAGCGCGGGTACACCTGGCCGACGCTGGTGAGCACGTTGGCGAAGCCGAGGTGCTCCGCGACCCGCCGCTCCAGCTCGGCGGCCTTGTCCGCGTCGCCGCCGAGCAGGTCCAGCTGGTCCGCCGCGGTGCCGACCGGCCCCTTGATCCCGCGCAGCGGGTAGCGCCCGAGGAGGTCGTCGATGCGCTGGTACGCGATGAGCAGCTCCTCCGCCGCGCTCGCGAACCGCTTGCCGAGGGTGGTGGCCTGCGCCGGCACGTTGTGCGACCGGCCGACCATGACGAGCTCGTCGTACTGCTTGGCCCGCGCCGCGAGCCGTGCGAGGGCCGCGACCATCCGGTCCCGGACCAGCTCCAACGACCGGCGGATCTGCAGCTGCTCGACGTTCTCCGTCAGGTCGCGCGAGGTCATGCCCTTGTGGATGTGCTCGTGCCCGGCGAGCTCGGAGAACTCCTCGATGCGCGCCTTCACGTCGTGCCGGGTGACCCCCTCCCGCTCGGCGATGCTGGTCAGGTCGACGTCGTCGAGCACCCGCCGGTAGTCCTCGACCACCCCGTCCGGCACCGCAACCCCGAGGTCCCGCTGCGCGGTGAGCACGGCGAGCCACAGCCGCCGCTCCAACCGGACCTTCTCCTCGGGCGACCAGATCGCCACGAGCTCGGGTGACGCGTACCGACCAGCAAGCACATTAGGAATCACCGGCCGATTCTCCCTCGGCGGCCTGGCCGCCGGAAAAGCGGTCCGCCGCTCAGGTCAGGTCGTCGAAGCTTGCACACCCTGCATACCACCTTGCAGGATGTGCAAGGTGCCAGGTCAGGTACGTGGTGGGTGGTCGCGTTCGGGGAGGCCGACGCGCAGGGCGACCCGGTCCACATAGAAGAGCTGCGCGGCGACCACGACCAGGAAGAGCAGCACGAGCAGCCACAGCGGCAGCAGCGGCGCGTAGGGCAGGGCCAGGTCCGCGGTGCGCCCGCGCACGAACAGGGCCTGCACGAGCTGGTTCTGCGCGGTCGGGTGGTCAGCGGCGGCGGTGATGAGCGGCCAGATCAGGTCCTGCGCCTGGACCAGCCAGGTGGCCAGGTAGGCCAGGCCGAGCATCGGCAGGGCCGGCAGCAGCACGCCGGTCCAGGGGGCGCGGTGCCCCTCCTGCAGCAGGACCTCGCGGCGCTGGGCCTGGCCGCGGAAGAGCAGCGCGAGCAGGAACAGGGCCGGGATCGCGACCCGCGACGGCGGGATCAGGCCGATGAAGGAGTCGAGCCGGTCGGCGGTGACGCCCGCGGCGAAGTTGCGCAGCGCGAGCGGGGCGGAGCCGACGAAGAGGAAGAGGCCGAAGGGCAGCAGCAGCCACTCGCTGTGCCGGCCGAACGGGCGCAGGCCGCTGATGCCGAACGCGGCCAGGGCGGCGACGGTGACCCCGACCAGCGTGGAGATCACCGGCGGCAGCCAGGTGTTGACCCAGGTGGTGGGGGCGCCGGCGCGGCCGGTCTCGGTGATGTGCGACAGCCACGGGCCGAGGCCGGAGATGACGGCGCCGAGGGTGCCGAGCAGCAGGACGCCGCCGATGACCCAGGCGACGACCGGCTGGCCCTTCGCGGCGGCGGGCAGCTTCGGGTCGACCTCCAGGCGGGTGCCGGGCAGGATCACCAGCAGCGTGGCGGCGAGACCGAGCAGGATGAGCGGCACGAGGAGGGTCACCGAGGTGGCGGCGCCGACGCCGAAGCTCATGGTGCGGAAGGACGTCTCGTACATGAGGCGGGCCGGGGTGAGGTCGTCCCTGGTGCCGAAGCCGCCGATGAACGCGAACGTGAAGTCCTGCAGCGCGACCGCGACGACGGTGAGCACGGCCAGGCCGCCGACGACGAAGGTGGCGGGCACGGGGCTGCGGGTGGCGTCCAGGGTGCGGCGGCGCAGCGCGGCCAGGTAGGCGGTCGCGGCGAGGGCCACGACCAGGCCGAGGGTGCCCAGCCAGTACGCGGCCCGGGTGGACGACTCGCGCAGGCCGACGGCGATCGCCACGGGCGCGAACGCGGCCAGCGGCAGCGCGAGGGCGACCCGGGTGACCCATCGGGCCCAGGTGCCGCCGGCGTGCGCGGCCCAGGCGATGGCCGGGGCGAGCAGCAGGACCAGCACCACCGGCACGACGGCGAGGCTCAGCGCGTACCAGTGCGCGTCTGCGAGGCGGCCCTGCGCGTACGCGGCGTCGTAGTTGTCCCAGCCGACCGCCTTGCCGCCCTCGCTCAGCCGCAGCCCGCTGAACTTGCGGAAGCTGGACGTGACGGTCCAGTACAGCGGCTCGACGTAGGACGTGAGCAGCAGCACCAGCGCGGGCAGGACGAGGATGAGGCCGACAGCGACCTGCCAGCCGGGTCGGGGCGGTGGCGGCCGGAGCATCGTCGGCTGGATCGTCATGCGTCAACGATATGGGTGGATCGAGCGCCGCGCTCACCTTGAGAGGATCGCGGTCACCCCTTGCCCACCCGCGGCGCAGATGGAGATGAGGCCGCGGCCGGATCCGCGCTCGGCGAGCAGCTTGGCCAGGGTCGCCATGATCCGGCCGCCGGTCGCGGCGAACGGGTGCCCGGCGGCCAGGGAGGAGCCGTTGACGTTGAGCCGGGCGCGGTCGACGGCGCCGAGCGGCTCGGCCAGGCCGAGGCGCTCCTTGCAGAACGCCGGGTCCTCCCAGGCCTTCAGCGTGGCGAGCACCTGCGAGGCGAACGCCTCGTGGATCTCGTAGAAGTCGAAGTCCTGCAGAGTGAGCCCGGCGCGGGCAAGCATCCGCGGCACCGCGTACACCGGGGCCATGAGCAGCCCTTCGCCGCCGTGGACGAAGTCGACCGCGGCCGTCTCGGCCGTGTCGAAGTACGCCAGCACAGGCAGGTTGCGCGCCGCGGCCCATTCCTCGCTGGCCAGCAGGACCACGGCCGCACCGTCGGTCAGGGGTGAGGAGTTGCCGGCCGTCATCGTGGCCGACGGCCCGCGGCCGAAGACGGGCTTCAGCGTGGTGAGGCGCTCCAGCGACGTGTCGGGGCGCAGGTTCTGGTCGCGTTGCAGGCCGAGGTACGGGGTGACGAGGTCGTCGAAGAAGCCGCGCTCGTACGCCGCGGCGAGCCGCTGGTGGGAGGCGAGCGCCAGCTCGTCCTGCGCGGCACGGGTGACGCCGAACTCCAGGGCGGTGAGCGCGGCGGAGTCGCCCATCGACAGCCCGGTGCGGGGCTCGCTGTTGCGCGGGATGTCCGGTTTGAGCTGGGTGGGGCGCAGCTTGCCCACGGCGCGGAGCCGGGCGCCGAGCGACCGGGCCCGGTTGAGCTCCATGAGGACCCGCCGCAGGTCCTCGTTGACCCCGAGCGGCGCGTCGGAGGTGGTGTCGACGCCGCCGGCAATGCCCGACTCGATCTGCCCGAGGGCGATCTTGTTGGCGACGAGGATCGCGGCCTCCAGACCGGTTCCGCACGCCTGCTGGACGTCGTACGCGGGAGTCCGCGGGTCGAGGCGGGAGCCGAGCACGGATTCCCGCGTCAGGTTGAAATCGCGGCTGTGTTTGAGCACCGCACCGGCCGCGACCTCGCCGAGCCGCTCCCCGGCCAGGCCGAACCGCGCCAACAGTCCATCTATAGCGGCCGTCAGCATGTCCTGGTTTGATGCAGTGGCGTAGACACTGCCCGAGCGCGCGAAGGGGATGCGATTACCGCCGACGATCGCCACTCGTTTCGGGGCCATCGGAGTCTCCTTCAGTGCGACACGGCAGCCCGGCGCTACCCTACTGATGAGTAGGTTAGCGCGTTTGTTGTGACTGGGGAGGCACTGCAATGACCGATCGCTACGCCAACTTCGCCCACTCGGGCGCCGGGAAGTTCGTCATCCGGCGGCTCGGTCTGCCCGACCCGCCGAAGTTGCGCCGCCACGACCCCGACGGGCCGCTCGTCGACGGGCAGGTCATCGTCAACGGCGGCGGCCGCCTGGCCGAACCGGTCCGCAAGCTGCTGGAGAAGCTCGGCGTCGCCCTCGAGGGGCCCACCGCCGCCCTGATGTTCGACGCGACCGTCATCGTCGACACCGACGGCCTGCGCGGCCTGTACGACTTCTTCCACCCGCTGATCCGCACCCTGCGCTCCAGCGGCCGGGTCATCGTCCTGGGCAGCCCGCCCGAGCTGTGCGCCGACGCCCGCGAGGCCACCGCGCAGCGCGCCCTGGAGGGCTTCGTGCGCTCCGTGGGCAAGGAGCTCGGCCGGGGCGGCACCGCGCAGCTGGTCTACGTCGCGCCCGGCGCCGAGGAGGCGATCGAGTCGACCGTGCGCTTCCTGCTGTCCGGGCGTTCGGCGTACGTGTCGGGCCAGGTCATCCGGGTCGGCCCGGCCGCCGTTGACGTCCCCGAGGACTGGGACCAGCCGTTGGTCGGCCGGACCGCGATCGTGACCGGCGCGGCCCGCGGCATCGGCGCCGCCATCGCCGAGGTGCTCACCCGCGACGGCGCGCACGTGGTCTGCCTGGACGTGCCGGCCGCCGGGGAGGACCTGACCCGGGTCGCCAACGCGCTCAAGGGCACCGCGCTACAGCTGGACCTGACCGCGCAGGACGCGCCGCGCCGGCTCGCGGACTTCATCGCCACCCGGCACGTGCACGCCGACATCTTCGTGCACAACGCGGGGATCACCCGGGACAAGACGCTCGGGAAGATGGACGCCGCCCAGTGGCAGTCGGTGCTGGACGTCAACCTCGGCAGCCAGGAGCGGATCAACGAGGTGCTGCTCGCGGAGAACCTGCTCGGCGGCAACGGCCGGATCGTCGCGGTCTCCTCCGTGTCCGGCATCGCAGGCAACCGCGGCCAGACCAACTACGCCACGTCGAAGGCGGGCGTCATCGGCCTCGTCCAGGCGCACGCGCCGGCGTTCGCCGCGGCCGGGCTGACCCTCAACGCGGTCGCGCCCGGCTTCATCGAGACGAAGATGACCGCCGCGATGCCCATGTTCGTCCGCGAGGCCGGCCGCCGCATGAACAGCATGTCGCAGGGCGGCCTGCCGGTCGACGTGGCCGAGACGATCGCGTGGCTGGCCCACCCGGCGTCCGGCGGCGTCAACGGCAACGTCATCCGGGTCTGCGGGCAGAGCCTGTTGGGTGCCTGACGGTGCCTGACATGGACCGGATGCCCAGCCTCGGACCCCTGTACCGGGCCGCGGCGCTGCGGCGCGGGGTGGCCAAGGACCCCGTGCTGCCGTCGCGGGAGGTCACCCTCGACGGCGTCACCGTCGACCCGGCGCACCTGGCCGGCTACAACCGGGTCTGCGGCTTCCGGCTCCGCGACGAGCTGCCCGCCACGTATCCGCACGTCGTGGCGTTCCCCCTGGCCATGACGCTGATGACGGCGCCGGACTTCCCGTTCCCGCTGCTCGGGCTGATCCACGTGGCCAACCGCATCGAGCTGCTGCGACCCGTGCGGTTCTCGTCGCCGCTGTCGTTCCGGGTACGGGCCGAGGCGCTGCGACCGCACGACCGCGGGACCCAGCTCGACGTGGTCACGACCGCGGCGGTGGACGGCGAGGTGGTCTGGCGGGACACGTCCACCTACCTGCGCCGTACCTCGTCCGGTTCTTCCGGCGGCTCCTCCGGTGGCGGCTCGGCGGGCGGCTCGGCGACCGGCGCGGCCGATAGCGGGGCAGCGGGCGGCGCTTCCGCCGGGGCGCCGGCGCCGAACGCCGTGTGGCGGGTGCCGCGGCGGGTGGGCACCGACTACGCGGCCGTGTCCGGCGACCGCAACCCGATCCACACCTCGCGGCTGCTGGCGAAGGTGTTCGGCTTCCCCCGCACGATCGCGCACGGCATGTGGACGAAGGCCCGCTGCCTCGCCGCGCTGGAGGGGCGGCTGCCCGACACGTACACCGTCGCCGTCGCCTTCAAGCTGCCAGTCCTGTTGCCCGCGACGGTCGGCTTCAGCGCCACCGTACCGGGTGACAGGCAGCGTGACGGACAGCGTGACGGGTCCGGCGACGGGTGGGATTTCGGGGTGCATGACCGGCGTTCCGGCAGACCGCACCTGTCGGGGACCGTCAGATAACCTGATCCGGGGCCGATGCCGATGTCTCGGGGGGAGACAGATGGTGCAGACGCCGACCGGAGCCGCCGACCCGGACGTGACGGACACCGTCCCGGAGCCGGCGGCCGCGCCGGCACGGGGCGTGCGGGCCGTGCTCACCTCCGGCTGGCTGCCGGTCTCGCTGCTCTGGGCCGCGACCACGGCCGTGCTGTGGTGGTTCGAGGTCACCCCGCTCACCACCGTCGTGTTCACCGCCTACCTGGCGCTCGGCGTCGCGCTGCCGGGCACCCTGTGGTGGCGCCTGCTCAGCCGGTCCCGCGGCTTCTTCGTCGCCGACGTCGCAGCGGGGCTCGCGCTCGGCTACGTCGGTGAGGTCTTCGTCTACCTCGGTGCCCGGCTGCTCGGCCTGCCGCTGCTGGTGCTCGCCTGGCCGGCCGGCACGGTCGCGGTGTTCCTGCTGGTGCCGGCGCTGCGCCGGTACTGGCGCAGCGCCGCCGGCGCGCCGGTCCCGCCGCTGCTGTGGCGCTGGTGCCTGACGCTGACCGCCGCCATGACGGTGCTGTGGAGCTGCAAGTTCTACCGGTTGTACGGGTTGCGGTACCCGTACAACTCGACACCGGACACCGACTCGACCTTCCATCTGGCGCTCGTCGGCGAGGCGAAGCACCACGTGCCGATGGCGGTCCCGTGGCTCACCGGCGAGCCGCTGTACTACCACTGGTTCGTCTACCCGGAGCTGGCCGCGACCAGCTGGGTCACCGGGATCGAGCCGCAGGTGCTGCTGCTGCGCCTGTCGATGCTGCCGATGCTGATGGCGTTCGCCGTGCTCGTCGCCGTGCTGGCCGGCAAGGTCACCGGCGGCTGGTGGAGCGGCGTCGCGGCGAGCACGCTGACGTTGTTCGTGCTGTCACCCAACCCGTACCAGTGGGTGACCACGGAGTTCTACCGGAACCTCGCGTTCAGCACCCTGGAGGACGGCTCGGCGCTGCGGCTCACCGTGTGGAGCGGCCCGACGCAGACCTTCGGCGCGCTGCTCATGGTGCCGCTGATGATCGTGCTCGTCGACCGGCTGCGGCAGTGGCGCGACGGCCGCGGATGGGCGCTGTTCGCGGTGCTGCTCGCCGGGGTCATGGGCGCCAAGGCCACCTACCTGCCGCTGCTGTGCTGCGGCCTGCTGGTGGTCGTCGGGGCCGAGTTGCTGCTGCACCACACCCTGCACCGCGGTGCGCTGGCCGGCCTCGGCCTCACCGCCGCCGGGCTGGTCTTCGCGCAGGTCGTGCTGTTCGGCGGCAGCAGCCAGGGCACGGCGATCAAGCCGCTCACCACGCTGGTCACCGGGGCGCTGGGCGTGAGCACCGGCTACGCCGCGGCCGGGGCCACCGGGCGGCTGCTCGTGCTGCTGGTCCTGCTGCTGTTCTGCTGGGCGTGCATCTGGGCCGGCCTGGCCGGCCTGCTGCGCCGCCGCCTGCCGGAGCCCGCCGTGCTGACCATGGTCGGCATCGGGCTCGCCGGGGCCGCCGCGACGCTGCTGACCGGCCAGGACGGTGACAGCCAGCGGTTCTTCATCGAGGCGGCCCGGCCGTACCTGTCGGTCGCGGCGGTCGCCGGGCTGGCGTCGCTGCTGCCCGGCGGCCGGCTGACCGCCCGCCGGGCGTGGGCGCTGACCGGCTTCGTCGTGCTCGGCGTGGCGGTCACCCAGGCGATCCAGGTCGCGGGCCACGGCCGCGTGCCCAACCTCGCCGGCACCGGCTCGGCCGCGGCGCTGACCCGCGCCGTCGTGCTGCCCTACGCGGCGCTCGCCGTCGTCGCGGTCGCGGTCGCCGCCGCGCTGCTGCTCGCCCGGCACCGCGTGCCGGCCCTGCGTGGCATGGTGGTGGCCCTGGTCGTGGCCCTGCTCGCGGGGTACGGCGGCAACACCAGCCTGCAGAACTACCTCACGATCCTGCGGGACTCGGCGCACACCGGCTGGCGGAACGTGGTCAAGGGCGAGCCGATCGTCTCCGAGGGCGTCCTGGAGGCCGGCCGGTGGCTGCGCGCGCACTCCGACCCCGACGACCTCGTCGCCACCAATGCGCACTGCCAGCGGTTGTACAAACAGTGCACGAATCTTCATTTTTCGATGTCCGCGTACAGCGAACGGCGCATGCTCGTGGAGGGCTGGGGCTTCACCACGACCGCGCACGAGGAGGCGGCACGGCTGCGCACCTGGGTCGGGCACGTACCCTACTGGCGCCCCGACGTCCTCGCCGACAATGACGCAGCGTTCCAGGATCCGTCATCCCAAAGGGTAGGTCTGCTGCGCGACCGTTACGGGATACGCTGGCTTTTCGTTGACGAGAGTCAGGACAACGTTTCACCGCGGCTACCGGACTTCGCTACCGAACGTTATCGGTCGGGGGTCGCCGCGGTGTATGAACTGCCGTCGGCATGACCGCTCACCGCGAGGCAGGCTCCAGCAGTGACCCGAACGAATCAGCTCAACGTCCCATTCAACAGGGCCTATTTCACCGGTAACGAGACCGGCTATATGAAGCAGGCGATGAAAAGCGGACCCCTCACCGGGGACGGCCCGTTCACCAAACGCGCGAGCACCCTGCTCACGCAGATCCTGGGGGCGGAACACGCGCTGCTGACCACCTCCTGCACGCACGCGCTGGACATGACCGCGCTGCTGCTGGACCTCGAGCCGGGTGACGAGGTCATCGTGCCGTCGTTCACGTTCTGCTCGACCGCCAACGCCTGCGCCCTGCGCGGCGCCGTGCCGGTCTTCGTCGACTGCCGCCCCGACACGCTCAACCTCGACGAGCGCCAGGTCGAGGCGGCCGTCACGGGGCGCACCAAGGCGATCCTCGTCGTGCACTACGCCGGCGTCGCGGTCGAGATGGACGCGATCGAGGCGATCGCCCGCAGGCACGGCCTCGTGGTCATCGAGGACAACGCGCACGGCATCGGCGGCACCTACCGCGGCCGCAAGCTCGGCTCGATCGGCGCGATGGCCACCCAGAGCTTCCACGAGACGAAGAACGTCCAGTGCGGCGAGGGCGGCGCCCTCATCCTCAACGACGACACGTACTTCGAACGGGCCGAGATCATCCGGGAGAAGGGCACCAACCGCGGCCAGTTCTTCCGCGGCATGGTCGACAAGTACCGCTGGATCGACATCGGCTCGTCCTACCTGCCGTCGGACCTGCTCGCCGCGTTCCTCACCGCGCAGCTGGAGCACTTCACCGACATCCAGCGCCGCCGCAAGCACATCTGGAACAGCTACCACCAGCGCCTCGCCACCTGGGCCGTCGAGCACGGGGTCGCCCAGCCCACGATCCCCGACGACCGGGAGCATCCCGCGCACCTGTACTACCTGCTCCTGCCCGACCTCGACAGCCGGCAACGCATGCTCAAGCACCTGCTCGGCCACGGCGTCCTCGGCACGTTCCACTACCAGCCGCTGCACCTGTCGCCCGCCGGCATGAAGTTCGGGCGCACCGGGCCGGAGGGTTGCCCCGTCACCGAGGACGTCGCGGACCGCCTGCTGCGCCTGCCGCTCTACGGCGGCATGACCGACGCCGACATCGAGCTGGTCATCGGCGCCGTCGAGTCGTTCCAGCCCCGCGGATGACGAGGATCCTGGACGCCGCGGCCCGCCCGGCGTCCGCGCCGGCGTCGCGGTCGTGGCCGGTGCGCGCCGCGGTCACGCTCTACCACGACCGCCGGGTGCGCTACCTCGCCGTCGGTGGCGTCTCCGCGGTCTCGTACTACGGCTGCTTCGCGGGCGCGTACCTGCTGGCCGGCGACCACCTGCACTACCTGATCCTGACGATCCTGGCCAACTTCGTCTGCGCCGTCGTCACGTACCCGCTGCAGCGGCGCTTCGTCTTCCGGTCGAACGGCCCGGTCCTCGCCGGGTTCCTGAAGTTCTACGTGATCTGTCTGTGGGCGCTGGCGTTCACCCTGCTCGGGCTGCCGCTGCTGGTCGAGGTGTGCCACGTGCCGGTCCTGGTCGCCCAGGCGGTCCTGATCGTGGTCGCCCCGCTGATCAACTACCAGCTCAGTAAGCTCTGGGCCTTCCGCCGCTGACGTTCGCGGCCTTTTCCCGGCGGGTACCCGGTGCCGCCGCAGTCCGGCGGGCCGGCCGGTCGGCTCGCGCGCCCGCATCGCCCCCGTGCATGTGCTCGCGGATCACGTACGTGGGCCGCCCCATGCCGTGTGCGTGCACCCGCCCCAGGTACTCCCCCAGCACCCCGATCCCGATGAGCTGCGCCGAGGAGAACACCGTCACCAGTGACGCGATCGTCGTGAAGCCGGCCACCGTCGTGTCGCCGACGAGGTACAGGTAGACGAGCCGGATCGTCAGCACGAGACCGCAGATGCCGATCAGGGATCCCAGGTACGTAACCAGCCGCAGCGGCTTCGTCGAGTACCCGAGGATCATGTTCACGGCGTGCTTCACCAGGGACCGGAACGTGAACCCCGACCGCCCCTCGACGCGCTGCTCCATGCGCACCGTCGTCGAGCCGACCCGGGTCGTGGTCCAGGACAGCACGATGTCGACGGAGACGTGCGGGCCGCTGACCTGGTCGAAGCCGGCGCGCAGGAACGTGCGGAAGATGCGCAGGGCACCCAGCACGTCCGCGTTGGGGATGCCCATCGTGCGGCCCAGGACGAGCGTCTTCGCGCCCCACGAGGTGATGTTGCGCAGGACGCCGTGCTCCTCCTGCTCGGAGACCGCATAGACGACGTCGAGGTCGTCGGTGAGCGCGTCGACGAGCTTGGGCAGCTCCTCCGGCGGGTGCTGCAGGTCGTCGTCCATGGTGATGATGCGCTCGAACGAGGCGGCCCGGATCCCGGCGATGAGCGCGTTGTGCTGCCCGTAGTTGCGGGCCATGCGGATCGCCTGGACATGCTCGTACTTCTCGGCGAGCTGGCCGGCGACGTCCCACGTGTCGTCGGTGCTGTCGACCACGAGAATCACCTCGTGGTCGGGGGTGATGCCGGGCAGCACGCCGTTGAGCCGCTCCACCAGCGTCGGAAGGATGCGTGCGGAGCGGTAGCACGGGACGACGACGGACAGTGACACGGTGCGGAGCTCCTCACAGACGTACGGCGAGCGTGATCCGTCGGGCCTGGACCGTTGCGTCAGGCCTGGATCGTGATGATGCGGGTGAACTCGTGGAGCAGGTTGCATCCGTCCCAGGTGCCCGCGAAGGTCAACGCCTGGCCGAACGGCACGATCCGGTCGATGCCGCGGCCGGCCAGGGCGGTGACGAAGTCGTCAAGCTCGGACATGGTGAAGCCGTACTGGCTGAGCGTCTGGTCCTTGCGATGGATCGCCGGGGCGAGCTCGGCGAGGGAGCCGACGGTGACGTGACAGATGGTGCCGGCGCCGAGCCAGCGCCGCTGCACGTCGCCGAGGCCGGCGAGCGACACGTTGGCGACGGCGTTGCCGTTGAACAGCACCTTCGTGGCGGCGCCGGTCGCGGCGAGGCCGTAGGTGGCGACGTGCTTCTCGACGGCCATCGCGGGGTCGACGCCCCAGCCGCGGCGCGTGACGACCTCTTCCAGCAGCTCGTCGAACTCGGCGCGGGCCACCACGGCGTTCCCTTCCCCAGGGTCGATCCAGAACAGGGCCCGGGGCGAGGAACAGGCGGCCTGGTCGAACCAGTACACGTCGTTGGCGAATCCCTCGACCGCCGCCCGCCGCTCGTCCCGCGTGGCGGCCCGCCAGCCGGCGACGGAGATCGCGGCGAACGAGGAACGGTCCGGGAACGCGAGGTCCCGCGCCAGCGGCCGGATCGGGTGCCTGCGCAGCTCATTGACGGACTGGTCGCCGCCCCACAGCACGCGCAGGTCGCAGGCGCCGATCAGGGCGCCGGTGACCGCGTCGTCGCGGTCGTACGTGACCATGCGCTGGGTCTGCCCGATCGCCGGGTGGGCGGCGGCGAGCACGTCGTTGAGCGCCTCGAGGACGGCCTGCGCGGCGCCGGCGGCGCGGGGCGAGACCCGCACGACGTTGTGGTTGCCGGCGAGCGCGGACAGCGCCCATGAGTACACGAAAATCGTGTCGACGTTCGCCGGCGGGAAGTGCACGACGAGGCCGCGCGGCGCCCGGCGCTGGCCGGCGACGCCGTCGCCGAGGCGCTCGACGGCCCGGGCCAGCTCACCCTTGCGCAGGAAGAAGCCGAGCGAGCCGAGCTCCGGGTGGCGGCGGGCGAGGTCGGGCCGCAGCAGCCGCCGGGAGAACGCGATCAGGAACGCCCGGACCCGCTGGTCGCCAACGGTGAGCCGGCCGCCGGCCGGCTCGTCGGTGATCTCTGCCAGGAGCCGCTCGACGCCGAGGTCCGCGGCGGAGCCGGCTGGACCGGCGGAGCCGGGGGCGGCTGGGCCGCCGGCGGTGGCTGGGAAGACGGTTTTCATGACGCGCCCACCAGCGTGTCGCTGCAGCCCCGGGCCTCGGCGCGGGGCAGCCGGCCCAGGATGGAGAAGCGCTTGCCGGGCCAGGCACCGTCGTCGACGCCGTCGATGACGCCCAGATCTTCGGTGAGCAGCAGGTGGCCGGGGTACGACTCCGGCAGCGTACTGATCACCTCGACGAGCCCCGGCTCGCCCGGCGGCAGCGGCTCCCACGTCCCCGGGTCGCGGATCACGACGTCGGCGAAGTCGGGGCAGTACAGCGAGCCGCCCTCGGGGCCTTCGAGGTACACGACGCCGATCTGCTCGACCATGCCGTAGAAGTTGTGGATGCGGGTCAGCCCGGTGTCGTCCCGGAACGCGCGGCGGAACTCGGCGTTGTCGACCCGCCGGTCGACCAGCTTCTTCCAGCCGCCGGAGTGGACCAGGATCCCGTTGCTCAGGTCGAGACCGTGGGCGCGCGCCAGTTCGTACAGGTGAAGCCAGACCATGAACGTGAAGCCGAACACCAGGAACGGCCGGTCACCGTGCCTGGCCAGGAAGCCGCGGACCGCCTGGAGATCGGGCTCGCCGGCGTCGTCGAGGGCCCAGACGTGGTCCCGGCCGAACGTGACCATGCCGAGGACCCCGGCGCCGCGGGCGCTGAACGAGCGGCGGTCCTTGATGATCGCGGTGGTGTCGACGATGAGCATCGGCAGCCGCTTCGGGCCGAGGACGGCCTGCAGCGTCTGGCCGAGCATCCGCGTCTGGGCCGCCGCGGCCGCCCTGTCCAGATAGATGCGGCTGACGTCGCCGGTGGTGCCGCTGGACGTCAGGACCTTGAACACCTCGTCATCGGGGATGCTCTTGAGCTCGTGGGTCTTGAACAGCCGGACCGGCAGCCAGGGCAGGTCGCTGATCCGCGCGTACGGGCGGCCGGGGCCGTGGCCGGTGGCGGCGAGGATGTTGGCGTACGCCGTGCTGCGCGCCCGGTGCCGCTCGGTCAGCTCGACCAGGCGGGGCAGCAGCCGCGCCTCCCGCTCCGGCTGCGGCAGGGTGAACACGCTCATCGTGCGGACTCCAGCGCTCGGTAGTCGACCTTGCCGTTGCTGAGCAGCGGCAGCGCGGGGACGCCGCGCATCGTGAAGCCCGACCAGTGCAGCTTCAGCCGGTCGGCGAGCTCGTTCACCCGCGTCGCCAGCTGCTCGACGGTGGCCCCCTCGACGAAGACGACGACCTTGTCGTCGCCGGCGACCGCGGCCACCGCGCCCGGGCCCGTCGCGGCGGCGAGCCGCTCGACGTCGTCGAGGTTGAGCCGTACGCCGAACACCTTGCCGAACCGCTTGAGCCGGCCGTCGATGAAGAGGTACCCCTCCTCGTCGAGGTGCCCCAGGTCGCCGGTCTCCAGCAGCCCGCCCCGCTCGTCGCCGCGGGCCAGGTCTGCGGCGGTCTCGGCGTACCCCATCATCACGTTGGGACCCCGGTAGAGCACCTCGCCGACGACACCGGGCGCGGTGGTCTCGGTCCCGTCCTCGAGCCGCACGGTGAGCCGGCCGCCGGGCACCGCGGGCCCGACCGAGCCGAGCTTCTCCGCGAGCCGCCCGGCGGGCAGCGTGGTGAGCCGCGGGGCGGCCTCGGTCTGGCCGTACATGACGAACAGCCGCCCTCCGACGGACGCCATGCGCCCGTGGAAGTCCCGGACGAGCTCGGTCCGCAGCCGGCCGCCGGCCTGGGTCAGGGTGCGCAGACTCGGGTGACGCCGTGGGTCGAACCGCAGGCGGCGCAGCATCTCGTACTGCGACGGCACCAGCGCGAGCGAGGTCACCTGATACCTGTCGACCGCCGGCCAGAACGACCGGGCGACCAACCCACCGGCCTCGACCACGACGGTCGCGCCGGCGGCGAAGTGCGTGTTGAGCACCGACATGCCGAAGCTGTAGTAGAACGGCAGGCTGCTGACCGCCACGTCCTCACCGCTGATGCCGAGCGCCTCGATGATCGAGGTCGTGTTGGCCAGGACCGCGCCGCGGGAGAGCCGGACGAGCTTCGGGTCCCCGGTCGAGCCGGACGTCGCCAGCAGCGTCGCGAGTTCGGGGTGCGGCACGGTGCTCGACGGCGTGTCCCGCTCCCACAGCTCCGTGCCGCGTTCCCACGGCTCGGTGCCCCGCTCTCGCAGCTCCGTGCCGCGCTCCCACGGCTCGTCGTCGCGGCGGGTGTACCCCTTGAGCCCTTCGGGCTGCGCGTCCGGCGGGAGTGGCGGCCCGCAGACGGCGGCGGGCTCGAAGCGCTCCACGAAGTCGGCGAGGGTCTCGGCGGGCAGGCCCGGGTCGAGCAGCGCGAGCGGGCGACCGGCCTCGAAGGCGCCGAGGTAGCGGACGATCGCCTCGACGGTCGTCGGCGTGCGCAGGAACACCACGCCCGGGGTCAGTTGCGCGAAGCCGGCGACGGCGGCGTGCACGGCTTCGCGCAGCGGCACACCACTGAGTTCGGCGCCGGTCGCGGCGTCGATCAGCCTGGCATCGGGGTGCAACAGCGTCACGCTGCGACCTCTGCATGTCCGGTGCGTGCGCCGGGGGCCGTCATATGACCAGACCGCCGTCGACCTCGATCACCTGGCCGGTGACGAACCTCGCCGCGTCGGAGAGCAGGAACGCGATCACGTCGGCGACGTCCTCGGGCTCGCCGAGGCGGCGCAGCGCGGTCGACGCGACCCGGTCGGCGCGCCCGGCCTCGTCGAGGGACTCGAGCATCTCGGTGGCGATGAACCCGGGCGCGACCGCGTTGACCCGAATGCCGGCCGGGCCGAGCTCCTTGGCCGCCGCGCGGGCGAACCCGGCGACGGCGGCCTTGGTCGCGCCGTACACGACCTGGCCGGCGGCGCCAGCGGTGCCCATGACCGAGGACACCAGCACGACGGAGGACGCGTGGCCGCGGCGCAGCAGCTTGACCGCGCCGTTGACGGTGTGGGCGGCGCCGACGGCGTTGACGGCGAACAGCCGCTCGACGGCGGCGTCGCCCATCATGCCGAGCAGGCCGGCCTCGTGCGTGCCGGCGTTGACGACCAGGGCGTCGAGGTGGTGGTGCCGCTCGAAGACGAGCCGGAGCATCGCCTTGACCTCGGCCGCGTCGCTGACGTCGCCGTGCACGACGAGCGGCTCGGCGTCGAACTCGGCGCGCAGCTCGTCGGCCGTGGTCTTCGCCGAGCCCTCCCGCATGCCGTGCAGGACGAGCTGGTAACCCTCGGTAGTGAGTTTACGCGCGACGGCCCGGCCGATCCCGCGGGAGGATCCCGTCACGAGCGCGACTCTGGCGTCAGTCGAAGAATGCAACGTCGTGCTTTCCGAGAATCTCGACGGCCTTGCCGAACGAGCTGAGGTCGATCACCTCGTCGGTGTCAATCATGACGTCGAACGCGTCCTCGATCTCGCCGACCAGGGAAAGGTGCGCCAGCGAGTCCCACTTCTCGATGCCCCGGTATTCGAGCTTGTCGACGTCATAGTCTTCTGGCAGAGCCAGGGCGGTACGGAAGGCGACGCGCAGACGATCGAAATTGCTCATCAGATCAGGGTCCTGTTCGATCGGGAAAGCAGGGCTGACATCCGCGAGCGAGTGTACCGTTTGTACCGTTGTCCGGTCTTTTAATGGACGCACGCTGCCCAATAGGAGGTTTCAGGTGATGCGCGAAGCCGACGAATCGGACGTCGAAATCATCCGCCGCTGGCGCAATCACCCGAAGACCCGCGGTGCCAGTATCTACACCGCATTCATCACCCCGGAGGGTCACGCTCGGTGGTGGGCGAAGGTCCAGTCGGACCCGTCCCGCCGGGTGCTCGTCTTCGCGTACCGGGGCCATGACTGCGGTGTCGTGATGTTCAACGACCACGACGAGTTCTCCGGCACTGCCGAGTGGGGATTCTTTCTCGACGTCGACGGGCTGGAGGAGCGCGGCGAGCTGCTCCCCGCGTGGATGGAGCTGGAGAAGGCCGCGGTCGCCTACGCCTTCGACGAGATGAAGCTCACGTCCGTCGGCGGCCGGACCCTCGCCTGGAACACGCCGGTGCTCGCCCTGCACCGGCGGTTCGGCTTCGTCGAGGTGCCGTCGCGGCGGTACGCCACCGAGATCGACGGCGTGGAGCAGCTGGTGCTCTGGACGCAGAAGACCCGTTAGCGCCGCGGGCCGGACCGTCGTGGTGATCGAAGTCGCGTCCCGGCCGTCTGGACGACCACGACGCGACTTCGATCGACCAGGCAAGATCACACCGTGAGCGCTCGTGGCCGGAGTGCTAGCACGTGGGCAGCCGGCCGGGGGCCATCCGCTCCTCGGGGTCGAGGGCGAGCTTCAGGCGGACGGTCGCGTCGGACAGCCGGCCGGGGCCGTAGGTCTCCACGAGTTCCCGCAGGTCGGCGGGGGCGCGCAGCAGGGTGCAGCCACCGCCGCCCCGGGCCAGGAGGACGGTCCGGGCGGCGGTCAGCATGCCCGCGAGCCGCTCGGCCGGGACCGTGCCGGGCAGTGCGACGTGGGCAACGCCCGCGCCGACCGAGCCGCGGACGGGCACCGGGATGCCGGCGGCGTCGCGCAGCGCGTACACGACGGCGAACAGCTCACTCGGCTGGCCCCAGATCTTCAGCGCCACGTCGTCGGCGTCGAACGGGTAGCGCCCCCACCAGTCGGGCGGCGCGTGCTCGACGGAGGCGCCGCCGCCGAGCAGGTGGGCCGCCGCCTCGGCACGGGCGGCGCTGCCGGCCCGGCTGCCTTCGAACAGGGCGGCGAGCTCGGCGGGGCGGCCGGTGCCGCCGGGCAGGTCGGCCTCGATCGCGGCGGCGCCGAACGACGAGCCGACGAGCGCCTCGGTCAGCTGGTGGACCTCGCGCGGGGTCGACACAGGGCGGATCACCCAGGCACGGGCGGACGGCATCGGCTCCAGCCGCAGCGTCGCCTCCGTGATCACGCCGAGGGTGCCGAAGGAGCCGCAGATGTGCCGGGCCAGGTCGTGACCGTCCACGTGACGCTCGAGACTGCCTTCGTCCAGTGCCACTCTTACGCCGGCGACCAGGTCCCGGGGCGTGCCGAACCGGTGGCGCAGCGGGCCCGCCTCGTTGGTGGCGAGCACCCCGCCGACGGTCGCGCCGGGCGAGGCGACGTCGAGCGGGATCCGCTGGCCCTTGCGCAGCAGGTGGGCGCGCAGCGCCCGCATGGGGGTGCCGGCGGCGACGGTGGCGACCAGGTCGTCCGGCTCGTGGTCGAGCACGCCCGACAGGCGGCCGAGGTCCATGAGGATGTCGACGTGCGCGGGCGGAAGTCCCCAGTCGAGCTTGGTGCCGGCGCCGGACGGCACGATCGACAGGCCTGCGGCGGCCGCGGCGCGCAGCACGCCGGAGACCTCCTCGGCGGTGCCGGGCGCGACGACCCAACCGGCCGGCACGCCGTCCACCCTGTCACCGGGGCCGGCCTCCCACACGTGCTCCGGCCCGCATGCCTCCGCCAGCACTTCGATCACGCTCACCGCAGCCCACGCTTCCCTGCTCACGGCCCAGCACCAGCTGGACCGTCCGACGAGACGACCACACGGGGAAGTGCTCGCCGGCGGGATTCGCGGCAGCCTGGGCCGGCCGGTGAGGGCATGGTCCAGGCTTTCCCAACGACGCGTTCAAATATGATCGAGCGCCCGAACCATGCACATGGCGCACCAAGCACATCGAACATATGTTCGAAAGCGTAGTGGGTCCCTACTTCAGCCGCAACTGCTTGCGCAGGAACGCCACCCGGTCGGCGCGCGCCGCCTCGAACGCGACGAGATCATGACCGGTGTCGTAGTCCTTGCGTTCCTTCGGGCCGGCGACGCCGTTGGCCAGCTCGGCGCGCTCGGCCTCCGGCACCACCGTGTCCTGCCTGCCGAACTGCAGCAGGACGGGCTTGCGGCCGGTCACCGCCACGTACGGCGGCGCATCGAAGCGCGACAGTGCGTCCAGGTACGCGTGCCAGTCCTGCGGCACCGGCTGCCGGACCATCCACCGGGAGATCCGGCTGGTCCCCGACGCCAGGACGCTCGCCGTGATACGGGTGTCGATGCCGTACAGGACGGCGCCCTGGACGGCGCCCCAGCTGTGCCCGGCGAACCCGGCCCTGGAGCCGTCGCAGTCCGAGCGGCGGATCAGCAGGTCGAAGGCCCGGCGCAGGGCCACGACCGAGTCCGCGACCACCTTGCTGTCGGCGACCGGGTCGCCCGACGGCTTGAGCGGCAGCTCCGGCACGCAGACCAGCGCGCCCAGCCGGGCCACCGCCAGCGCCTCGGCGAGCAGGGTGTCGCGGTTGCCGTCGCTGCCGTGCGCGTAGACGACCGCCGGCAGCCGGCCGGTGAACTTCTCCGGGCCCAGCACGTACGCCGGGATCTCCTCGCGCCCCCTGGTGTCGGAGTACGTGACGTCCTCGAGGATCACGCCGTCGCCGGTCCGCTTGTCGGTCAGCTGGGCGTTCATCGTCGCCTTGGCGTCGTAGCCGAACAGCTTCTCCAGTTCCGCGATCGGGATCGCGGCGGGCACGTACGCCGAGGGGTCGAACGTGCTGGTCGGCTGGACCGCACCGGAGGAGCCCGGTGCCGCGCCGCCCTTCACGTCAGGTGCATTCGACTCCTCGGCGCACGCTTGGACCAGCATCGCTGCCAGTCCCGCCACCCCGATGTGCAACACCCCGCGACGCCGCACCGCACTCCTCCATGAGCTCGCCCGAACTTCGAGACCATGACGGTACCGGCGTCGCTTTCTCCTACAGGACAGACCGGCGAGGTACCCCCCTGGTTGCCTTCGGGTTTTTCCGTGGGGTGCCCTCGGGGGCTCGGCGCGGCGGAAAGTGTCAGAGGTTGCGGGTAACGTCTTGGAGCGTGACTTCAGGTGTGACGGGCGTTCAGCCGCCGACGGCGAAGCAGGTTCCGCACGAGCGGACGCACCACGGCGACACCGTGGTCGACGAGTATTTCTGGCTCCAGAACAAGGAAGACCCGGACACGGTCGCCTATCTCGAGGCGGAGAACGCGTTCACCACGGCGGCGACCGCACACCTGGAGAGCCTGCGCGAGACGGCGTTCAACGAGATCAAGTCCCGCACCAAGGAGACCGACCTCTCGGTGCCGACCCGCAAGGGCGCCTACTGGTATTACACGCGCACCGAAGAGGGCAAGCAGTACGGGATCCACTGCCGCGTGCCGGTCGCCGCGGGCCAGACGACCCCGCCCGACCTCGGCGACGGCGGCGCCCTCCCCGGCGAGCAGGTGCTGCTGGACGGCAATGAGCTGGCCGGCGACTCCGAGTTCTTCGCGCTGGGCACGTTCGACATCAGCCCCGACAGCCGCCGCCTGGCCTACAGCACCGACTTCGCCGGCGACGAGCGCTTCACCCTGCGCGTGAAGGACCTCGACACCGGCGAACTGCTGCCCGACACCGTCGAGGCCGCGTTCTACGGCTCGGCGTGGTCCGCCGACGGCTCGACGCTGTTCTACATCACGGTCGACGAGGCGTGGCGGCCCAACCGGGTCTGGCGGCACACCCTCGGCACCGCCGCGAGCGAGGACGTGATCGTCCACGAGGAGACCGACGAGCGCTTCTGGGTCGGCGTCGACCTCACCCGCTCCGAGCGCTTCATCCTCATCGACATCCACAGCAAGGTCACCAGCGAGGTCCTGGCCATCCCGGCCGACGCGCCGGCCAGCACGCCGCTGTCGATCGCGCCCCGCCGCCAGGGCATCGAGTATTCGGTGGAGCACCACGGCCACCGGTTCCTGATCCTGCACAACGACGGCGCCGAGGACTTCGCGCTGGCCTACACGTCCGCCGACGCCCCCGGCTCGTGGACCACGCTCATCGAGCACGAGCCCGGCACCCGGCTGCTCGGCGTCGACGCGTTCGCCGGCCACCTGGTCGTCTCGCTGCGCCGCGACGGGCTCACCGGCATCCGGGTGGTGCCGCTGCAGGGCGCCGCGCCGTATGACATCGCCTTCCCCGAGCCGATCTACGCCGTCGGCCCCGAGGCCAACCTCGAATACGACACCACCTCGTTCCGCCTGCACTACGTCTCGCTGGTCACGCCGGACTCGGTCTACGACTGCAACCTCGACAGCGGCGAGCTGACCCTGCGCAAGCAGAAGCCCGTCCTAGGCGACTTCGACCCGGCCCGCTACGAGCAGCACCGCGAGTGGGCCCTCGCCGAGGACGGCACCCGCGTGCCGATCTCCATCGTGGCCCGCGCCGGCACCCCGCGCGACGGTTCGGCCCCCGCCGTCATCTACGGCTACGGCTCCTACGAGGCCTCGATGGACCCCTGGTTCTCCATCCCGCGCCTGTCGCTGCTCGACCGCGGCGTCGTCTTCGCCGTCGCCCACATCCGCGGCGGCGGCGAGATGGGCCGCCGCTGGTATGACGAGGGCAAGCTGCTGGCGAAGAAGAACACGTTCACCGACTTCGTCGCCTGCTCCGAGCACCTGGTCAAGGCCGGCTGGACCTCGTCGGACAGGCTCGTCGCCCGCGGCGGCTCGGCCGGCGGCCTGCTCATGGGCGCGGTGGCCAACCTCGCCCCGGAAACGTTCGCCGGGATCGTCGCGCAGGTCCCGTTCGTCGATGCCCTCAACACCATCCTCGACCCGTCGCTGCCGCTGACCGTCACCGAGTGGGAGGAGTGGGGCAACCCGCTCGAGGACCCCGAGGTGTATGCGTACATGAAGTCGTACACGCCGTATGAGAACCTCTCGGCCCGCCCGTATCCGGCGATCCTGGCCGTGACCAGTCTCAACGACACCCGCGTCCTCTACCACGAGCCGGCCAAGTGGGTCGCCCGCCTGCGCGCCCTCTCCCCCGGTTCGCACGTGCTGCTGAAGACCGAGATGGGCGCCGGCCACGGTGGCCCGAGCGGCCGGTATGACGCCTGGCGCGAGGAGTCCTTCATCACGGCGTGGGTCCTGGACCGGGTCGGGCTCGCCTGAGCCGCGCGGGCCGCCCGGGCCGCCCGGTTTCGCCGGCTCGCTGAGCGGGTCGCGCGGAGGGCAGGTCCGGCGCCTGGACGGTCGAGCCGGACGCGGCCGGTGAGGTGCCGGGCCTGGTGCGCCGGGCGGGCGCGGCGAGCGGCTCCCCTCCGTGGTGGGCGGGCCTCAGCCGGCTGACGGACCCTTGCTGCCGTCCTTGCCGTGTGTACGGTCGCGCCGCCGTCTGATGCGGTGGTGACGTGGTGGGGGTCGGGGTACGACAGAAAGGCCCGGCCAACGTCACGGCCACCGCACCAACTTCGGCGCGGCTCGTGCTGCCCAGGGCCGGTCGGGGTCCCGCCCTGGGCCCCATGCTCGTTGCCGCTGGCACTGCTTGCGCCGGCGTGCGACAGCCCCGCGCGTGCGACAGCCGGTGGTCGCCATTCGCCAGCCGGGCCGCCAGCCGGGCCGCCATGATGATCCAAGTCGCGTCCGGGTCATCCGGACGACCACGACGCGACTTCGATCAACCCTGCAAGATCATCAGTGAGCCGGTCGGCGGCCAGGGGCGCCCGCCGGCCACGAAGCGGCGGCAGCCATGCGGCCGGCGGCCACAGCGCGGCGGCGGCCAGGCGGCCGCTGGTCACAGAGCGGCAAGGGTCGCGGGTGACACCCGAAAGGGTGGGGATAACCCGTGCGGCTGTCCACAGCGTTCTGTCCCCACCTGTGGATAACGCCCGCCTAAGCTGTGGATACACGTGTGCACGCCTGTGGATAACCACGTGGCGTACGCCGGGGATCCGCCTGCGTGTTGCCTGATCATCACGCGGGCGAGGGGTGATGGGAGTGGCGATGCCCACAGGCGTTACCCACAGCCTGTGGATAACTGTCAGTCGGCGAAGAGGGTGGCGGCCAGGCGGGGGTCGATGTTGCCGCCGCTGACGACGGCCACGGTGCGGCCGGCCGGGAGTTCGTCGCGGTGGTGGAGGACGGCGGCGGTGGTGACCGCGCCGCTGGGTTCGGCGATGAGGCGGCCGCGGCGGGCGAGGACCTTGACCGCGTCGAGGATCTCGTCCTCGGCGACGGTGACGATCGCGTCGAGGTGGGCGCTGAGGTGCGCGAGGGTCAGCTCCGACAGCGGGGTCCGCAGGCCGTCCGCGACCGTGCTGAGCATGCGCTGCTCGGGCCAGATGCGCACGATCCCGGCGGCGAGGCTCTCCGCGGCGTCGGCGGCGACGGCGGGCTCGACGCCGATCACGGCGACGTGCGGGGCGAGGGCCTTGATCGCGGTCGCGACGCCGGAGGAGAGGCCGCCGCCGCCGACGGGGACGACGACGACGTCGACGTTGGAGAGGTCCTCGAAGATCTCCAGGCCGACGGTGCCCTGGCCGGCGATGATGTCGGGGTGGTCGTACGGCGGGACGAGGGTCATGCCGCGCTCGGCGACGAGCTGCCTGGCGACGGTCTCGCGGTCGGCCTGCGGCACGAGGATGACCTCGGCGCCGTAGCCGCGGGTCGCCTCGATCTTCAGCGGGGTGGACACGTCGGGCATGACGACGGCGACGGGGACGCCGAGGGCGCGGCCGGCGTAGGCGAGGGCCTGGCCGTGGTTGCCGGAGGAGTGCGTGACCACGCCGGCGCGGCGCTGGTCGAGGTCGAGGCGGTGCAGCGCGTTGGTGGCCCCGCGGAGCTTGAAGGCGCCGATCGGCTGGAGACTCTCGGGCTTCAGCCACAGTTCGTCGGCCCACGGGCACGGCAGCAGCGGGGTGCGGACCACGAGGCCGGAGATCCGCGCGGCGGCGTCGCGGATGTCGTCCAGGCGGACGAGGTCTTGCTGGGTGGCGGTCACGAGGTCATCTTGACAGCCCACGAGCTTGATCACCCTCCTCGCGTCCGGCGAATGAGAGATCCATAACGTCGCTCGTCAGCCGCTGTTGAAGAACCTCGCGGCGCCCGGGTGCAGGGGGACGGGGTCGGTGCCCGAAGCACCCGCTTTGTCGTAGTTGGCGCCCTCGGGGTGGACCCGGCTCAGCTCCACCTGGTAATCGAAGAGGATCTTGGTGAGGGCGTACGCCAGCGGCTCGGGCATGTCCGGGGAGACCAGCACCAGGTTTCCGATCACGATCGTGTCGATGTCGGCCGGGGTCTGGTAGGCCGACTTGGGCAGCTTTCCGGCGGCGTAGACCGCGCCATGACGGGACGTGAGCGCCCGGTAGACCTCGCCGAGCGGCAGCAGGGAATACTGCCCAGGCGCGCTGGCCAGCAGGTCGGCGATGCCCGGCGTGGGCAGACCACCGGTGAAGATGAGCGCGTCGAGGGTGCCGGCCTGCATGCCCTTGGTCGTCTCGGGCAGCGACAGCCGATGCCGGACGATGTCGGTGTCCGGGTTGAGCCCGCCGGCGGAGAGCAGCCGGCCCGCGAACACGTCGGCGCCGGAGCCGGCCGAACCGGTGGAGACCCGTTTGCCGCGCAAGTCGGCGAAGGTGGTGATGCGCGCGCTGTTGCGGACCACGACCTGGGCGTAGCTGCGGTACACCTTGGCCAGCGCGACCACCTTCCGCGGCCCGCCGTCGAAGGCCCCCTTGCCGGCGACGGCGTCGGCGGCGGTGTCGGCGATGCTGAACGCGACGTCCATGTCACCGGTCGCGACGCGCTGGATGTTCTCGCCGGAGGCGCCGGTCGCCTCGGCGCGCGCCTCGTAACCGGGCACGTGCTTGGTGATCAGGTCGGCGTAGCCGCCGCCGATCTGGTAGTACACGCCGGTGGTGTTGCCGGTGGCGATGTAGATCCGCCCGCCGTGCCACAGGCCGGCGCCGGCCCGGGGCGGTGCCGTGGCGCCGCAGCCCGCGAGCAGACCCAGGACCGCCAGTACAAGCGCGAGACGCCTCACCGCAGCATCGCATCCCGGGGCAGGGGGTCGAGCGCGTCGGCGACCCGGTGGACGAGCATCGCGGTCTCGTAGCCGACCTGGCCGAGGTCGCAGCCGGGCGCGGCGAGCACGCCGAGCAGCGCGCGGTCACCCACCGCCATGACGATCATGACGCCGCCGTCCATGTCGACGATGGTCTGGCGCACCTGCCCGGCCTGCATGACGCGGGCCGCGCCGAAGGTGAGGCTGGCCAGGCCGCTGATCACGGCGGAGAGGTGGTCGGCCTGGTCGACCGGCAGGTCGGCGGAGCAGGCCAGGCGCAGCCCGTCGCCGGAGACGGTGATCGCGTGCGCGACATCGGGCACCTGCCGGGCGAAGCTCGCCATCAGCCAGTCGAGCTGGCCTGCACCGGTCGGGTTCTGAGCGTCTGGCATCGCCATCACTGGTCCTTCTGTCCTGGGGTCGTGCTGTTCGTACGGCGTGCGGCGGCCGACACGCCCTCGGCGAACGCGGACAGCCGGGACCGGACGGTCTCCGGGTCGACCGCGGTACTGCGGGTGGGCTGCGGTTGCGGTTCGGTGACTCCGGGGGCGAGCTGCGCTCCGGGGCTGCGGCGGGGTAGGTCGCCCTCGGACATCGCGCCACCTCCGGCACCGGACGGGATCCCCGCGCGTGGCGGCCATGCGCCGGGCGCGGGCGGGGCAAAGGGGAGGGATGGCTGCTGGATGTCGCCACCGCTGAGGTACGGGCGGAACCAGGGTGCCGGCGGCCCGGACGGAGTTGCCTGATGCTGCTGCGGTACCGCCGGCGCCGGGGGCGCAGGCACGAACGACGAGGACGCCGACGGTGCGGGCACGTACGCGGACGACGCCGCGGCCGGTGCGGGCGCGACCGGCGCCGACCGCTGCTGCGGAATCCGGGGCCGCCCGAGCGGCGCGCCGACGGTCGACGGCACGACCACCGGCGGCGGCCCGGTCCGGGACGAGCCGGACACCGGCACCGCCGAGATCGGCGCCGACGACACCGGCGCGGCGGAGATGGGCACGGCCGAGACGGGCGCGGCGGACACCGGCGCGGACGCCAAGGACTCGGCGGACACCAACGGCTCGGCGGACGGCAAGGGTGCCGAGGTCACCGGCGAGGACGGCAGCGCGCTGACCCGCTCCAGGACCCGGTGCGGCAGCGCCACGTACGCGACGGTCCCGGTGCCGGTGGCGTGCAGCTCGACCCGGATGCGGTGCCGGGCGGCGAGGTGCGACACCACGTGCAGCCCCATCGTGCCGGCCGCGGCGCTGCTCAGCGTCGTCGGCGTGGCCAGCCGGGAGTTGATCTCGGCGAGCCGGCGGGGCGCGATGCCGATGCCGCTGTCGTGGACCCGGATGATCGCGCCGTCGACCGTGGGCCGGGCGTCGACGCGGACCTGCTGCGTCGGCGGGGAGAAGGCGGTCGCGTTCTCCAGCAGCTCGGCCAGCAGGTGGACGAGGTCACCGACGACCGGCCCGGTGATCGCCAGGTCGGCGGACTGGACCTCGACCCGCTGGAAGTCCTCGATCTCGGAGGCGGCGGCGGTGATGACAGCGCCGATGCCGACCGCCTGGGTCGCCGGGCGGCCCGGCTCGCCGCCGGAGAGGACCAGCAGGTTCTCCCCGTTGCGGCGCAGGCGGGCGGCGATGTGGTCGAGCGCGAAGAGGCGGGCCAGCACGTCGGGGTCGGTCTCGTCGCGTTCGAACTCGTCCAGCAGGCGCAGCTGCCGGGTGATGAGGGTACGGATGCGCCGGGCCAGGACCTCGGCCATCCGCGACACATCGACGCGCAGCTCGGCCTGCTCACCGGCGAGCCGCAGCGCGGTGCGGTGCACGGTGGCGAACGCGTCGGCGACCTGGCCGATCTCGTCGTTGGTGGCGGCGATGCTGCGGGTGGCCGCCGCGGCGGCGGTGCCGGTCGGTATCGGCGCGCCGGTGGTCACGGAGTGGATGACGTCGGGCAGCTCCTGCCGGGCGACGGTGAGCGCGGCGGCGCGCAGGCGGCGCAGCCGGCGGGCGGTCCGCACGGCGAGCGTGATCGCGATGGCGAGCGCGGCGAGGCCGATGACGACGGTGCCGATGACGGTGGCCCAGGCGCGCCGCTGCGCGGTGACCGCGATCTGCTCGGCCCGCACGTCGAGGCGGTCGGACAGGTCGAGGCTGACGATGTTGAGCCGGCGGATGAGGCCGGACTGCGCGACGAACCAGGTGTCGGCGTCGACCTTCAGCCCGTCCGGCTCCTTCTCCGCGTTGCGGGCCGCGGCGCTGAGCTTGTCGGCCCGGTCGACGTCCAGGCCGCGGACCTCGTCGTCGTACAGGGTGCGCCCGGCGGGCGTCGCGGCCCGCTGGAACTCCGCGATCCGCTGGTCACGGGCGCCGCGCAGCTCCGACATGGTGCCGAGGTCGCCGGGCACGAGGGCACCCCGGGAGAAGACGGCGCGCAACAGGTCGCGTTCGAGGGCGGCGAAGTGCTCGACCGCGCCGACGGAGGCGACCGCGCGGGCGGCGTTGGCCAGCTCGATGTCGGCGATCTGGGCCGGCACGGCGTCGGCGATGGCGAGTAGTGCCTCGGCGAGCGGCCGGTACACGGGGTCGGCCATCAGCGAGACCGCGGCGTTGTTGTCGGCGGCCTCGCGGGTGGCGCCGAGCCGGCTGTAGATGTCGCTGACGGTCCGCACGAGGAGTTCGAACGCCGGGACGGCCTGCACGGCGGCGCGGCTGTCGGCGAGGTACCGGGCGGCGGCCGCGTCGGTGCGCTGCCGCTGGGCGACCACGAGCGCGACCCCGGACTTGCCGCCACGTTGCCGCAGCGCGGCGGTCTCGGCGACCTCGCGCTCCAGCTCGTGGACGAAGCTGACGGCGCTGGTCGCGGTGGAGGCGAGGGTGCGGGCGCGCACCGCGTCCTGCGCGGCGGAGGTGGCGGTCGCGGCCTGCGCGGTGCTCAGGGCGGCGAGGCCGATCATGGCCACGACGATGGGGGCGAGCAGCTGCGTGCGCACGGAGCGCAGGCGGCTGGGCCGCGCGCCGCCGCCGCGGCGGTGCCCGGCGACCGACGTGTCGGGCACGCCCGGCCTGCGCCGGCCGCCGCCGGCGCCGATCGCACGGGCCGAGTCGGCACCGGCCGCTCGGGAGGAGCTGCTGCCTGTCACCGTCATCCCCTAGCCGTCACAGAGGACACGCGATCTCCGCACATACATGCGGAGAGTGAAGACGAGCGCACTCCCCCGACCCACCGGAGTGAGAGGGATCGTTAAGGAGCACGAAAGGGCACGGTACTGGAAGAGTGCTGCTCCGATAAGACTTCATTCGCCGAACGGCGGCCGTCACAAGCCAAACGGCCCCCGGGGCGCGACTATGCGTGACGGCGGCGTCGCAGTACGAGGAAAACGACCGCTCCGGCGACCACGATGACGACGCCGAGGCCGATCCAGACCGACGAGTGGCGGCCGGTCCCGGTGGTCGCCGCAGGGCTCGGCGTTGAGGTTGTTTTAACGTCCGGGTCGGCGGCCGCAGTGGTCGCCGGGGGCGCCGGCGCCGTGGAGGAGCCCGACGGCGCGACGGACCGGCCGGACGGCTCGCGCAGCGACGGCAGGTCGCTCAGCGCCGGCAGGGTGGAGGGCGGCGCGCCGGGCTCGATGACGGCCGGGGGTCCGGGCAGCGGCGGCCCGGGCGGCGGCGACGGTTTGCCGGTCGCCCCGGTGAGCAGCGCGACCAGCAGCACCCCCGCGACAGTGAACGCCTTCACACCGGACGAAACGGCACCGACCGCCCGTTCCTGAGAACTTCTGGCGGCCGGTGCCGGTGGTGCGGTGGTTACGCGGGCCGGACGAAGACCGAGACGGTCCTGGCCGGGACGGTGAACGTGCCGTGGGTGGCGGCGAATGTCGCCTGCCGGGCCAGGGGGTCGGCCGAGGCCGCCTGGACGGGGTGCAGGGCGAACCCGGCGCCGGCGTACCCGGCGACCGTCTGCGTGGCGGCGGTCGGGCCGGCGTTGAAGATCACGACGACGGTGCGGTAGCGCTGGTCCAGGCCGCGGGCGTCCAGCGTCATCGTGATCACGCCGGGCGTCGCCGACGGGCCCGACAGCGGGAACGCGACCCGCTGCTGGACCTGCCCGGCGGTGCCGAGGGCGAAGACCGGCGAACTCGCCCGGATCCGCAGCAGCTCCTGGAAGCGGGCCGCGGCCAGGTCGACCGCGGCGCAGTCCGGCACCAGGGCCGGGTCGGCCAGCAGCGGCTGCGCGTAGGACCACTTGTCCTGGTTGTCGGCGGCCGGTGGCAGGCCGGCGCCGAAGCCGTTGCCCACCGTGCAGTCCCACCGGATCTGGTTGAACCAGTCGCCGGAGTTGAACGAGTTGCGGTCCAGGGACTTGGAGCGCAGCCGGTCGGAGCCGGTGGTGACGAACCCGGTCCCCTGCCCGAACACCGTCGTGGACAGCGCGAGCACCTGCAGCCTGGCCCGCTGCTCGGCGGTCGTGCCGGTGGGCAGCTTGTAGGCCAGCGCGTCGTACAGGATCTCGTTGTCGTGCGCGTCGACGTACGTGACCCCTTCGGCGGGCAGCCTCGTGTAGCCGGCGGGTGAGCCGTTGTAGTCGACCTGCGCGCCGGTGACCCGGCGGCCGGTGGAGTCGACGAACTCGTAGGCGGCGAGGTTGCCGGTGAGCCCGACCTGGATCAGGTCCTGGTAGTGCAGCAGCCTGGCCCGCTGCTCGGCGAGGGTGCCGTTGGCCGGGTCGCCGTTGGGCGCGGTGTACAGGCCCGAGGCGAAACCCTGGATGCGCGGGTCGCCGTCGAACGGGCCGCCGCCGCGGACCGCGTCGCGGAGCCGGTCGTTGAAGGTGCCGATCCCGGTGCCGGCCATGTTGGCCTGGGTGGCCTGGACGAAGCGGGCGTTGTCGGCGACCTCGCCGAAGTTCCAGCCCTCGCCGTAGATGAGGATCTTCTTGCCGTCGACGCCGTCCTTGCCGAGGGTCAGCTGGTCCAGGGCTGCCCGCACGGCCAGGATGTTGGCCTTCGGGTGGTGGCCCATCAGGTCGAAGCGGAACCCGTCGACCTTGTACTGCTTGGCCCACAGCACCACCGAGTCCACGACGAGCTTGCCCATCATCGCGTTCTCCGGCGCGGTGTTGGCGCAGCAGGTCGAGTTGGCCACGGTCCCGTCGTCCAGCAGCCGGTGGTAGTACCCGGGCACGATCTGGTCGAGGACCGAGTGCGGGTCGGTGCCGGCGGCGGTGGTGTGGTTGTAGACGACGTCCACGACGACCCGCAGCCCGGCGCCGTTGAGCCCGGCGACCATCTGGCGGAACTGGTTGATCCGCGCGGTGCCCTGCGGGTCGGTCGCGTAGGAGCCTTCCGGGGTCGAGTAGTGCAGCGGGTCGTAGCCCCAGTTGTAGCCGTCCTGCTCGGCGATCTGTGCGATGCACGCCTGCTGCTGGCTGGAGTCCGGCGGCAGGGCGGCCAGGTCGCACGGCGGCTGCTGCTGGTCGGCCCGCCGCTCGGGGATCGTGGAGATGTCGAAGACCGGCAGCAGGTGCACGTAGGACGTGCCGGCCCGGGCGAGGTCCCGCAGGTGCGTCATGCCCGCCGACTGCGCCTGCGTGAACGCCAGGTACGTGCCGCGCTGCTGCTCCGGCACGGTGGTGTCGGCGATGGAGAAGTCCCGGACGTGCAGCTCCTGGATCTGTGGCCGGGACGGCACCGGCGGCTTCTTCACCGCCGACCAGCCGGGCGGCTGCAGCGCGGCGTCGGACAGGTCGGCGATCTGGCTGTGGGTGGAGTTCGCGGCCAGGGACACCGAGTACGGGTCCGTCACCGACGCCGTCGTCACCCCCCGCACCGCCGGCTGCCAGGCGGTGACCCGGAAGCGGTAGTAGCGCCCCTTCCAGCTCCGGTCGCCGGCCGCGCTCCACACCCCGGTGTGCTCGTCGCGCTTCATCGGCTTCAGTACCGGCTGCCCTGCCGGGTCGTCGAACAGCTCCAGCGCGACGTTCTGCGCCGTCGGAGCCCACACGCTGACGGTGACCCGGCCGCCCTCGAAGTGCGGGCCGAGCTTCGCCCCGACCGCGCCGACGTACAGGTCGTCGAGCGCCCCGGCGAGCTGCACGGCGCTGGCCTCGGTGACGGCGCCGGCGGCGTCGCGCTCGACCACGACGACCTGTCCGCGCAGCGCGTTCGCGATCGCCGCCCGGTCGCCGGTGACGTGGAACGCCTGATACGCCCACAGGTGCGGGTACTTCGCCCGCTGCGGCTCGGTCAGGCTGCCGGTCGCCCGCATCGGCAGCGCCGTCGCGGTCCCCACGACCTGCCCGTCGACCACCGACAGGCCGCCGGCCCGCGCGGACAGCAGCTCGTAGGTGTGCCCGTCGGTCGGCCCGGCCCGCCACGCGACCGTGTCGCGGTCGACCCACACCGCCTTGGCCTTGGTCAGGTCGGTGTCCGGGGTGCCCTGCGGCGGGATCGGCAGCAGGTAGCGCTCCCGGCCCGACAGGATCCACACCTCGTGGCCGACGGTGACCAGGTCGAGCGCCTGGTCGGCGGGCAGGTCCTTGGTGTCGCCGTTGTGCACGATGTAGTTGAGCGTCGTCGCGTTGCCGGCGAGCGGGACGCGGAACCTGGCGCCGAACGCGTCGGAGCCCTCCGGCGGCAGCGGGCTCGCCCACTCCGTCGGGGTCGCCGCGCCCGTCCACACGTGCAGACCCCACCCGGTGTAGTCACCGGCCGGGCGGCGGTAGTGCAGCACGGCGGTGTGCTCGGCGGCGGCGCGGGTCGGGTGGACGGTCGCCTCGCCGGAGCGGATCCACGCCTCGCCCTGCCGGGCCGGCAGCACCGACTGGTCTGGGCCGGGGTCCTTCACGTCGCCCTTGTGCACGATGAAGTTGACGGGTTTGTTCGGGTCGCTCACCGGTACGTGCCAGACGGCGCCGAACGTGTCGGTGCCGTCGGGCGGGCGGGGCGCGGTCCATTCGGTGGCCGTGCCGGGCGCGAGGCCGTCGCCCCACAGGTGCAGGCCCCATCCGGTGTAATCGCCGTCGGGTCGCGCGTAGTGCACGGCGACGGTGCCGGTGGCCGCGGCCTGGGAGGTGTAGATGGTCGCGTCTCCTTGCTTGAGCCAGATCTCCGGCGTCTTCGTCGGGTCGAGCGAGCGGTCGACGGCGACGTCCTTCACCCCGCCCGAGTCGACCACGAGGAAGCCCACATTCGTCGCTCCCGGTTTCAGCTTGACCCATGCGAAGCGCCCGTACGAGTCCTCCCCGGCGAACGGGGCACCCACCGGCCACGTCATCGGCGTCTCGATGTCACCCCACGCGTAGAGGCTCCACGGCTCGTATCCGCCGGCCGGGCGCTGGTAGTGCACGACCGCGTAGTCGGGCGCGACCGCGCTCGGCGGCGTGCCGACCTTCGCCGTGACCCTCGTCTCAGCGGCCCGGCCGGAGCCGTCCCGGACGACCGCCTTGTACTCCAGCTTCGTGCCGGCCGGCAGCCCGTCGAGGTCGTGGTAGACGGCGTACGGCGCGGCGGTGTCGGTGCCGAGCAGCTGCCACGGGCCGTTGCCGACCTTCGCGGCGAACGTGACCGTGGCCAGCGGGTCGCCGGTGACCTCGGCCCTGACCTCGGCGCGGGCCGGGACGGGCTGCCCGGCGGTGGGCGCGACCAGCGTGATCGTGGGCTTGCCGGCCGGCTTGGCGATCGTGCCGCGGGCCTTGAACACCACCGTGCTCAGCGGCGGGACGTCCAGCTGCAGCCGGCCGTCACCGGCGGAGGCGGCGATCGGCCCGCCGGCCGGGTAGATCCGGTCGAACGTGGTGCTCGCCATGGCCGTCGGCACGGTGACCGTCTGTGTCGTGGTGGCGTTGTTCGTCGCGACCAGGTACTCGACGCGCTGCTTCGGGTCGATGCGGGAGAACGCGAACACGCCCGCGCCCTGCGCCGCGTAGCGGGTCACCTGGATGCCCTGCTTCAGCGCCGGGTGCGCCTGCCGCAGCCGGGCCAGGTCGGCGATGGTGCGGTAGATCGGGTGGGTCATGTCGTAGTGCGCGGTGGCGTGGGTGGTGTCCGTGCCGAGCAGGTCGTCGTCGAGGTAGTCGGGCGAGACGCTCGGGAACATGTCCTGCCGGGCGTCCTTGTCGCCGCCGGCGCCGGTGAAGCCCTGCTCGTCGCCGGAGTAGACGACCGGCTGGCCGCGGGTCAGGAACATCAGCTCGTGGCCGAGCAGGTCGCGGCGCAGGTGGGTGGCCGGGTCGGTGCCGCCGCCGGCGACGAACATGCCGATGCGGCCCATGTCGTGGTTGCCCAGGAACGTGGGCAGGGTGCCCGCGGTGGTGCCGGCCGAGGTGTACAGGTCGTCCTTGGCGTACACGCCCGCCAGGCCGGCGGCCGAGCCGCCGCGTGCCACGAAGTCCGTCGCGGCCTGCTGGAACGGGAAGTCCAGGGTCGCCGGGAGCCGCCCCTTGCGCACGTAGATCGAGTCGAACTCGGGGTCGGCGTCGTACACCTCGCCGAACATGAAGAAGTCGGGCTTGGCGACCTTGTCGATGCCCTCGACGAACTGCGGCCAGAAGTCCAGGTTGACGTGCTTGGTGGTGTCGATGCGGTAGCCGTCGATGCCGGTGTCCTTGACCCAGTCGGCGTAGATCTTCGTCATGCCCCGGACCACCTCGGGGCGCTCGGTCCACAGGTCGTCGAGGCCGAAGAAGTCGCCGTACTCGCTGTTCTCGCCGCTGAAGGTGGAGTCGCCGCGGTTGTGGTACATCAGCGGGTCGTTGAGCCAGGCCGGTTTCTTGACCGTCTTGTCCGCCTCGTTCGCGAATACCGGCGTGTAGGGGAACGACTGCGCGTTGACGGCGGGGAAGCCGTGCCGCCCGTCGGCGAACGCACGGTCGTCGAACCTGTTGCCGGCCGCGTCCTTGTACGGGTAGTCGGTCTTGTTCCGGTACGAGTACTGGTCCTGCGCGTACCGGATGACGTCGGCGGTGTGGTTGGTGATGACGTCGAGGTAGACCTTGATGCCGCGCCCGTGCGCCAGCCGGACCAGCCGTTGCAGATCGTCCTTCGTGCCGAAGTGCGGGTCGATCTGGGTGAAGTCGGTGGTCCAGTACCCGTGGTAGCCGGCCGAGATGTCGGCGCCGCTGCCCTGCACGGGCCGGTTCTTCAGCACCGGCGCGAGCCAGATCGCGGTGGTGCCGAGCCCTTCGATGTAGTCGAGCCGGTCGATGAGGCCCTTGAGGTCACCGCCGTGGTAGAAGCCCTTGTCCGCCGGGTCGTAGCCGGTGCTGAGCCGGTCGCCGGGAAGGCCGCCGGTGTTGTTGGACGGGTCGCCGTCGGCGAAGCGGTCCGGCAGCACGAAGTAGAACTGCTCGGCGTGCTGGGCGGTGCTGCCGGCGAGCAGGCTCGCGATCGACGGCTCGCCCTCCCACTGGGGTATGCCGCCGGCGTAGCCGCTCGGCGCCTGCGCCTGGTCCGGCAGCGTGGGGACGCTGCCCGGCAACGCGGCGAGCATGGCCAGGACGAAACCGGCGGCGGCGATGGTTTGCGTGAGTTTCAGACGCTTCATGGCGGGGCCTCATCATCTCGCGGCAGGCCGTGAACGTATCGACACAGAATGATCGACACAAGGCTTGCCGCGGTTGATCAGTCCCGGTGCAGCGTCCTGGTGATGGCCTCGCTGATGGCGCGCAGCTGCTCGACCTGCTCCGGGGTCAGCGGGTCGAACAGGTGCGCGCGCACCGTCTCCACGTGCCCGGGCGCGGCGGCCTCGATCGCGGCGAATCCCGCCTCGGTCAGGTCGGCGAACTGCCCCCGCTTGTCGTCGTCGCAGTCGCGCCGGCGCACCCAGCCACGGGCCTCGAGCTTGGTGACGGCGTGGCTCAGCCGGCTCCGGGAGGACCTGGTGAGGTCGGCGAGGTCGCTCATCCGCCGGGTGCGCCCCGGCGACTCCGACAGCACGACGAGGATCTCGTAGTACGCGTGCGGCATGCCCGCGTCGTGCTGCAGCTCCCGGTCGAGCCGGTCGATGAGCTGCGTCGCGGCGGTGTAGAAAGCACGCCAGGCACGTTGCTCGTCGGCATCGAGCCAGCGGGTCGGTGGGCTCACGTCGCTCCCTCCACGGGTGCGCGTCGCGCACCATGCTCTGCGCGAAAAGTCTTACTGATCATGTCGGAGAGTGCCAGTTTTCCGGACGGGGAGCCCGTGAACACCTACGATGACCAGGTCAACGACTATCTGCGCGCCGTCGAGCAGGCGCTGGACGGCGTGCCCGCGAGCCGTCGCGACGAGCTGCTTGCCGACCTCAGCGACCACATCGCCGCCAAACTGGCCGAGACCCGGGCCGGTCAGCCGCCTGCCCAGGGCGCGTCGGAGGCCGAGGTGCGCTCGGTCCTGGACCTGCTCGGCGACCCCGCCGACGTCGCCGCGCAACTGCAGGCCGGCGGCGATCCGGCCGGACCGCCGCCACCGATCGCGATCACCCCGGGCCGCAGGGCCGGCGCCCTCATCTGGGTCCTGGTCACGATCGCCACGGTCTCGCTGCTGTGCGTCAGCGTCGTGCTGGTGGGCGTCCTCCTCGTCGTCGCCGGCCGCTGACGCCCGCCGCGGGTCCTAGCCCCGCTGGACGATGTTGACCATCCACGGGATGCCGAATTGGTCGGTGCAGGCACCGAACTCGTCGCCCCACATCTGCTTCTCCAGCGGGACGCTCACCTTGCCGCTCGCGGACAGCTTGTCCCAGTACCGGCGAAGCTCGAGACCGTCGTCGCCGCTGATGCTGACCGTGATCGTGTCGCCGAGGTTGTGCGCCATCTCCGGCGGCGCGTCCGCAGCCATGATCGTGTAGCCGCTCGGCGTCTCCAGCATGCCGTGCATGATCTGCCCGGCGATCGGGCCGGCGTCGGGGTCGAACTCGCCGAATGTGTTCAGCCGCAGGGTGCCGCCGAAGACGCCCTGGTAGAACTCCATGGCCTGCCGGGCGTTGCCCTGGAAGCTCAGGTACGGGTTGAGCCGAGAGGTCATCACAAACTCCCTTTGGTCGCGAGGCCGGACCGCCGACGGCACGTCGACCCGACACTATGCGCAGGTCACGCGCCGCGAGGCCGAATCCGGCGAGCCGGGTCCGCCGGTTCATCCCGCCGCCGGTCAGGCCCTCGTGCCGTACGGTCGGCGGCATGATCCTCCGCTTCGCCACGCCGGACGACGTGCCGGCCGTGCTCGCCTTCTGGAAGCTCGCCGCCGAGGACACCAACCGTGGCGGCGACGACACCGCGGCCGTGCGGGCGCTGATCGAGCGGGACCCGGCGGCCCTGCGGCTCGCGGTCGACAGCGGCGCCGACAACAGCGCCGGCGACGGGGGCGGCGACATCGTCGGCTCGCTCATCGCCGGGTTCGACGGGTGGCGTTGCCACCTGTACCGCTTCGCCGTGCACCCCGCGCGCCGCCGGCAGGGCATCGGGGCGATGCTGCTCGCCGACGCCGAGGAGCGGTTCCGCGGCTTCGGCGGCCGCCGCGCCGACGCCATGGTCCTCGACGACAACAGCCTCGCCCACCACGCGTGGGCCGCCGCCGGGTACACCCCGCAGGACGACTGGCGGCGCTGGGTGAAGAGCCTCTGACCGCCGATTGGCACTCGACCCGCGGCCCGCCGGCTGGCAGCGTCAGCATCATGATCACGCTCGGGGCGGCGGCAGGGGTGGCGCTGGTGGCGCTCGGCATGGTGCTCACCCCCGGGCCGAACATGATGTATCTGGTCTCGCGGAGCATCTCCCAGGGCCGCCGGGCCGGGCTGATCTCCCTCGCCGGGGTCGCCGCCGGGTTCCTCGTCTACCTGGCCCTGGCCGCCGCCGGCCTGTCGGTGATCTTCGCGACCGTCCCGGCGCTGTACGTCACCGTGAAGCTCGCCGGCGCCGCGTACCTCGCCTACCTCGCCTGGCAGGCGGTCCGGCCCGGCGGCACGTCGGTGTTCACGCACCAGGAGCTGCCGCCCGACTCGACCCGCCGGCTGCTCACGATGGGCCTGATGACCAACCTGCTCAACCCGAAGGCGGCGATCATGTACGCGTCGCTGATCCCGCAGTTCGTCGACCCCGCCGCCGGTCACCTGATGGCCCAGAGCTTCCTTCTCGGCGGGGTGCAGATCGCGGTCAGCATGCTGGTCAACGCGGGCATCGTGCTGGCGGCCGGCGCGATCGCCGTCTTCCTCGCGAAGCGGCCCACGTGGCTGCGGATCCAGCGGTACGTGACGGGCACGCTGCTCGGCATGATCGCGGTCCGGCTGGCGACCGACAAGGCGAGGCCGCTGCCGGTGCACTGAGCGGGCTCACCCCCGCAGGGACGCCGCCTTGGACAGCAGGTAGCGCTGCTCGGGGAGGCTGGTCGTGCGGTGGGCGGCGAGCTCGTACGCCGACCGCGCCGCCTCGGCGTCGCCGGACATCTCCAGCAGGTGGGCGCGGACCGCGGCGAGCCGGTGGTGCCGGGCCAGCCGGTCGTCGCCGTCCAGCGCCGACAGCAGCCGCAGGCCCGCCCCCGGGCCCTGCACCATCGCCACCGCCACCGCCTGGTTGAGCGTCACCATCGGGTTCGGGGCGACCCGCTGCAGCAGCCGGTACAGCGCGAGGATCTGCGGCCAGTCGGTCGCGGCGGCCGACGGCGCCTCGGCGTGGATCGCGGCGATCGCGGCCTGCAGCTGGTACGGCCCGGGCGCCCCCTTCGGCAGCGTCCGCGTGATCAGGTCGACCCCCTCGGCGATCATCGCCGGGTGCCACAGCGTGCGGTCCTGCGCGGCGAGCGGGACCAGCGCGCCGTCCGGCCGGGTACGGGCGGCCCGGCGGGCGTCGGTCAGCAGCATCAGCGCGAGCAGCCCGGCGACCTCGCCCTCGTCGGGCAGCAGCCGGTGCACCTCGCGGACCAGGCGGATCGCCTCGGTGGTCAGCTCGGGCCGGTGCAGGTCCTCCCCCGACGAGGCCGTGTACCCCTCGTTGAAGATCAGGTACAGCACCTGCAGGACGACCTGCAGCCGGCCCGTCCGCTCGCCCGCCGGTGGCAGCGTGAACCGCGCGCCCGCCGCCTTGATCTTCTGCTTGGCGCGGCTGATGCGCTGCGCCACGGTCGCCTCCGGCGCCATGAACGCGTGCGCGATCTGCGCGGTGGTCAGCCCGCCCACCGCCCGCAACGTCAGCGCCAGCTGCGACGCGCTCGGCAGCGCCGGGTGGCAGCACAGGAACAGCAGCAGCAACGTGTCGTCTTTGTGCTGGATGTCCGGCGATTCCGATGTTTCATGTGAAACCTCGTGGGCAACGGCGAGCTCCCGCCGCCGCCGCGCGTCCTCGCTGCGGAACTGGTCCGTCAGCCGCCGCCCAGCCACGGTGATCAGCCACCCGCGCGGGTTGTCCGGTACCCCTTCCCGCGGCCACTGCACGGCCGCCGCGAGCAGCGCCTCCTGCACGGCGTCCTCGCAGGCGTCGAACTGCCCGTGCCGCCGGACCAGCACCCCGAGCACCTGCGGCGCCAGCCGGCGCAGCTCCTCCTCCTCGACCCCCACGGCGTCCAACATCCCACGGCCACCGGCGGCGCCGGCACCCATGTCCACCGTGGGTGCCGGCGGCCACGTCCGCCGCCGGTGCCGTGCGCCCGCTGACCGGCGGCGGGCGCACGGCGGCGATGAACCGCGGCGGCGTGACCGGCGGGCTCAGCGCACGGTGCCCGCCGAGCCGGCACCGCGGCGGACCGGCTCGGCGCAGGCGAGGAGCTTGCCGCGGGGCATGAACTCGATCGCCGTCGCCGCGCCGATCTCGGCCATCGGCGTGAACGTGTGCCCGAGCGCGCCCAGGGCCGGTCCGGGGCCGGCGATGAAGGCCGGCTCGGCCACCACCGCCGCGGTGTTGCGCTGGGTGGCACGGGGCGCGGCGAGGGCCTCGGGCAGCGTCATGCCCAGGTCGATCCGGTTGATCAGGATCTGCAGGACGGTGGTGATGATGGTGGAGCCGCCCGGGGAACCGAGGGCGAGGAACGGCCGGCCGTCGCGCAGGACGATCGTGGGGGCCATCGAGCTGCGCGGGCGCTTGCCGGGGCCGGGCAGGTTCGGGTCGTCGGCGGTGCCCTGGGTGTTGGTGAAGTTGAAGTCGGTCAGCTCGTTGTTGAGCAGGAAGCCGCGGCCCGGGACCACGATGCCGTTGCCGCCGATCTGCTCGATGGTGAGGGTGTACTCGACCACGTTGCCCCACTTGTCGGCGACGGTGAGGTTGGTCGTCGACTTGCCGAAGTCGGTGCTCGCGCCGCCGGCGGTGGTGGCGCACGCGTCGTAGCGGCCGTCCGGGTCGCCGGGCAGCACGGGCTTGGCCGCCGCGTGCAGCGGGTCGATCCGGCAGGCGCGCTCGGCCGCGAACCCGTCGGTCAGCAGCGCGTCGAGCAGGCGCCGGGGGGTGTGGTCGCCGACGTACCGGTTGCGGTCGGCGAAGGCGAGGGCGCTCGCCTCCAGGTACCGGTGCAGCGCCTGCGTGCGGTCCAACGCACCGAGGTCGGAGCGCTCGAGGATGTTGAGGGCCTCGCCGACGGTGGAGCCGCCCGAGGACGGGGTGGCCATGCCGTAGACGTCGTAGCCGCGGTAGACCATGTGCGTCGGCGCGGGGCTGCGGACCTCGTAGGCGCGCAGGTCGGCCAGGGTCATGCCGCCGGGGCGGATCTCGTACTGCCACGGCAGGGAGGGGCTGGTGGCGACCGGCGGCTGCTGCACGGCCTGGACGATGTCGCGGGCCACCTCGCCGCGGTAGAAGGCGTCGATGCCGCGGCGCGCCACCAGGTCGTAGGTCGCGGCGAGGTCGGGGTTGCGCAGCGTGCTGCCGACCGCTGGCGCCCGGCCGCCCGGCAGGAACAGCGCCGCGGTCGGCGTGAACTGCGCGAACGCGGCCGCGTTGTCGTTGACCTGGGTCGCGAACGTCTGGTCGACGGTGAACCCGCGCCGGGCCACGTCGGCGGCGGGGCGCAGGTTCGTGGCGAGGGAGCGCTTGCCCCAGCGGCGCACCGCGGTGTCCCACGTCGCCAGGGTCCCCGGTACGCCGGCGGACAGGCCGCTGACGCGGGCCTCCTGGAACGCGTAGGGCTGGCCGGTCGCGGGGTTCACGAACGCGGTCTGCGTCATCGACCGGGGCGCGGTCTCGCGGCCGTCGAGAGTGGACACCCTACCGCTGCGGGCGTCGTAGTACACGAAGAAGCCGCCGCCGCCGATGCCGGCCGAGAACGGCTCGGTCACGCCCAGGGTCGCCGCGACCGCGACGGCGGCGTCGACCGCGTTGCCGCCGCGGCGCAGCACGTCCAGGCCGACCGCGGTGGCCGTCGGATCGACCGAGCTCACCGCCCCGCCGTAGCCGCTCGCGGTGGGCCCGGCGGTCGGTGGCGCGCCGGCCTGCGCGGGCGCGGCGGGCACGAGCAGGACGAGGATCAGGAAGAGCGGGACGAGCCTGCGCACGATGCCTCCCGGAGGATCGACGGTGATCGTTCCTCCTGCCTACCGCCCCGGCGCGCCCGGCACAACCCGGAACGTGCGGCGGTACGCGCTCGGCGCGACCCCGATCGTGGTCTGCAGGTGCTGGCGCAGTGACGCGGCGGTGCCGAGCCCCGAGCTGCGGGCGATCTGCTCCACCGCCAGGTCGGTGCTCTCCAGCAGGCCACGGGCGTGGTCGACCCGCTGCTGCAGCAACCACCGGGCCGGACTCACCCCGGTCTCCTCGCGGAAACGGCGGGTGAACGTGCGCACACTCATCGTCGCGTACGCGGCCATGTCCTGCAGGGTCAACGGCTCACCCAGCCGCTGCAGCGCCCACGCGCGGGTCGGCGCGGTGCTCGTGTCGGCGACCCGGGGCAGCGGCCGCTCGACGTACTGCGCCTGGCCGCCCTCCCGCCACGGCGGCACCACGCTGCGGCGGGCCGCCCGGTTGGCGACCTCGCTGCCGAAGTCGGTGCGCACCACGTGCAGGCACAGGTCGACCCCGGCACCGACGCCGGCGGAGGTGAGCACGTCGCCGTCGTCGATGAACAGCACGTCCGGGTCGAGCTTGACCTGCGGGTACAGCGTCCGGAACTGCTCGGCCCAGCCCCAGTGCGTGGTCGCCGGGCGGTCGTCGAGCAGGCCGGCGGCGGCGAGGACGAACGCGCCGGTGCAGATCGACATGACCCGGGCGCCGCGGGCCAGGGCGGCCTTCAGCGCGGCGGCGACCGCCGGCTCGACGCTGGCGTCCTCCACCGGCCCGCCGCGGGCGATGCCGGCCACGATCACCGTGCCGGCCACCTCGGTGAGCTCCAGGCCGTGCTCGGGCAGCACCTGGAAGCCGGCCGCGCTGCGGACCGGCAGCCCGCCGGGGGTGCACACCTCGATGCGGTACCTGCGGCGGCCGTCCTCGCCGCGGGCCGAGCCGAAGATCTGCGACGGGGTGCCGAGGTCGAACGCCACGACGCCGTCCAGCGCGATCACGGCCACGAGGTGCTGCTCCATGGCCCAATTCTTGCGCACTATGGCTGTCGGGCCACTCGCCCGGCGGTACCGGGTCGAAGATTATGTTTTTCGTGAAACGAATCCATCCGGCCTGGCTGGTCGCCGCCGTCGCGTTCGTCGCGCTGGTCGGCGCGGCCGGCTTCCGCGCCACGCCCGGCGTGATGCTGCACCCGCTGCACGAGGAGTTCGGCTGGTCGCTGGGGACCATCTCCCTCGCGGTGTCGATCAACCTGCTGCTGTTCGGGCTCACCGCACCCTTCGCCGCCGCGCTCATGGAGCGTTTCGGGATCCGGCGGGTGGTGGCGTACGCGCTGCTGCTCGTCTCCGCGGGCAGCGGCCTGACGGTGTTCATGCGGCACAGCTGGGAGCTCATCGCGCTGTGGGGTGTGCTGGTCGGCCTGGGTACCGGCTCCATGGCGCTCGCGTTCGTCGCCACGATCACCGGGCGCTGGTTCGTCACGCGGCGGGGCCTGGTCACCGGCGTCCTGACCGCCGGCGGCGCCGCCGGGCAGCTGGTGTTCCTGCCGCTGCTGGCGCTGCTGGTCGACGCCCGCGGCTGGCGCGCCGCCGCGCTGACGGTCGCCGGCGCGGCCCTCGTGGTGGTGCCGCTGGTCCTGTGGCGGCTGCGCGACCACCCGTCCGAGCTGGGTGTGACCGCCTACGGCGCCGAGTCCGACACCCCGCCCGCGCCCGTCGCGCCCGGCGGCGCGGCCCGGCGGGCGCTGGGCGCGCTGCGCGACGCGTCCCGCGTGCCGGCGTTCTGGCTGCTCGCCGGCGGGTTCGCGATCTGCGGCGCGACCACCAACGGCCTCATCGGCACCCACTTCATCCCCGCCGCGCACGACCACGGGATGACCGAGCCGGTGGCGGCGTCGCTGCTCGCGCTCATCGGCCTGTTCGACATCGTGGGCACGATCGCGTCGGGCTGGCTCACCGACCGGATGGACAGCCGCATCCTGCTCGGCTGGTACTACGCGTTGCGCGGCGCCTCGCTGCTGGTGCTGCCGGTCCTGTTCGCGGCGACCGTCCGGCCGAGCATGGTGGTGTTCATCCTGTTCTACGGCCTCGACTGGGTGGCGACGGTGCCGCCGACGGTCGCGCTGTGCCGGGAGTACTTCGGGGCCAGCGGCCCGGTCGTCTTCGGCTGGGTGTTCGCGTCGCACCAGTTCGGCGCGGCGATCGCGGCCACGACCACCGGCCTGCTGCGCGACCGGCTCGGCAACTACGACCTCGCCTGGTACATCGCCGGCGGGCTGTCGATCTCGGCGGCGGCGCTGTCGCTGCTGCTCCTGCGCACCCGGCGCGGCCTCACGGTCCCCGCCCCGGTGGCCGTCGCGGCCGCCTGACCGGCATGAAGACGCCGGCCGATCGAGTTCCGATCGGCCGGCGTCCTTGTCGTGCGGCGCGCGTCCTTGTCGTGCGGCGCGCGTCCTTGTCGTGCGGCGCGCGTCAGGCGGTCCTGCGCCGCGGCCGGCCGGCCAGCAGCAGCCCGCCGCCCGAGGTCGTCAGCGCGAGGCCGACCAGCAGCATCATCGTGACCGGCGCGCCGGTCACCGCCAGCGAGCCCGAGCTCGCCGTGCTCGCCGCCACCTGGATCGCCATCTTCAGGCTGTGCGGCAGGCCGGCCGGGTCGACCCCCGCCGCGACCAGCGAGTGGGCGCCGGCCACCAGGTCCGCCGGCACCTTCACCGGCTTGCTGAAGTTGCCCAGGCCGTCGGTGACCGCCGTGCCCAGCACGATCGGCTGCGAGTAGATGACGATCGTCGCGGTCGAGTACGGCATGAACCCGGTGCCGATGACCACGATGTCCTGGCTCGGCACCGCGGTCGTGATGCGGCCCCTGTCCGTGGTCAGCTGAGCCGATAATCCAGGTCTGGCAAGATTTCCAGGGTGTCCATCTGGGCGCGCTGCAGGCGGCCGGAGTAGTCCCAGTTCATCGACTGCCAGCGGGTGAACTGGTCGAGCACCCACACGCCGGACTGGCGGCTGCCGTTGCCGGACTTGCCGTTGCCGCCGAACGGCAGGTGCGCCTCCGCGCCGGAGGTGGAGTTGTTGACGCTGACCATCCCGGCCCGGGTGCGGCGCCGGAACGTGAACGCCTTGCGCGGGTCGGTCGTGTAGATCGCCGCGGACAGCCCGTACCCCGGGGCGTCGGCCAGCTCGATCGCCTCGTCCAGCGTGGCGTAGCCGGTCACCCCGACCAGCGGGCCGAAGGTTTCCTGCTGGAAGATCTTGTCCTCTGGCCGTACACCATGAACCAGGACAGGGTGGTAGAAGAGGCCGGATCCCGGGTCGCCGACGAACCCCTCCCGCGGGCTGGCGGCGCCGATGCGGCCGGTCGGGCCCGGCACCCGGTGGTGGTCCTCGATCCAGCCGAGGTACTCCTCGAACCGGGCGGCGAACCGCTCCGTCATCAGCGGACCGTAGAGCACCGACGGGTCGGTGGGGTCGCCGATGGGCGCGCGGCGGACCGCATCCTCGAGACGGGCGGTGAACTCGGGCAGGACGCTGTCGTGCACGATCAGCGTGCCGAGCGACGTGCACCGCTGGCCGGCCGTGCCGAACCCCGCGAACAACGCCCCGTGCACGGCGAGGTCCAGGTCGGCGTCCTCGGTGACGATCATCGGGTTCTTCCCGCCGAGCTCCAGGCAGGCGCTCTGCAGGTGCCGGCCGGCGAGCTCGCCGATGCGCGCGCCGACCTCCGACGAGCCGGTGAACCCGACCTTGTCGACCAGCCCGGCGTCCAGGGCCCGCTCGAGACCGGCGAACGTGGTCGGGCCGTCGGCGTACACCACGTCGAACACCCCGTCGGGCACTCCGGCGTGCCGGATCAGCTGGGCGAACGCGTCGGCGCAGGCAGCGGAGTACTCAGCCGGCTTCCACACCACCGCGTTGCCGCACAGCAGCGCGGGCACCAGGTACCAGCTCGGCACCGCGACCGGGAAGTTGCCGGCCGTGATGATCGCCGCCACACCGACCGGTACCCGGAACGTGAACAGCTGCTTGTCCGGCATCTCGCTGGGCACGGTCTGCCCGTACATGCGGCGGCCCTCACCGAGGAAGAAGTCGCAGGTGTCCACGATCTCCTGCACCTCGCCCCGGGCCTCGGCGACGGTCTTGCCGACCTCCCGGGTGACCAGCGCCGCCAGGGCCTCGAAGTTGGCCTCGACGAGACGGCCCAGGTTGGCGATCACGCGCCCCCGGACGGGGGCCGGCACGTCCGCCCAGTCACGCTGCGCGCGGCGGGCGGAGCGGCACGCGGCCACGAACGTGTCGGCGTCGGCCAGCGCGACCTCGGCGACGACCTGGTCGAGGCGGGCCGGGTCGGTGGAGACGAAGCGGGCTTCGCCGGGCGCGTCGACGGATCTGCCGCCGACGGTGGAGACGAGGAGGCTGCTCATCACTCCATCTTGCCGTGGGGCGTGTCGGCCGGGTGCTGCGACGTCGGCGGTGGCGTGAACGCCAGCTCGCCGCCGAACTGCTCACGCAGCCGCACGTCGTAGTAGTCCGCGGCGTCGGCGACCCAGTCGCAGGCGTTGCTCAGCTCGACCGCGTCGAGGGTCGCGGCCATCAGCTCGTAGGAGGCGATGACGGAGTCGTCGCGCCAGAACAGCCGGACGAAGTTGAGCCGGCCGTTGAGCTCGTTGAGCTCGCTCAGCAGCTGCGGGGAGCACTCCAGACGGCGCAACAGCGGCGAGAAGACCCGCACGAACGGTGGCTCGTTGGCCACCAGGCGCAGGTAGACCACGGCGGTGCCGCTGCGGATCGCGGCCGGGGTGGCGCTCAGGTCGGCAGGCACCGGCTGCCCGCCGAGGTAGTCGGTGAGCAGGCGGTGCACCCGGGTGCGCACAGCGGCGTCGATCGACACGCCGCCACCCTATCGAACGGCCGCACCCTCACCACCGGCCGCTGGTCCGCTGCCCGCCCCCGCGCCGCTCGTGGCCGGCGTCCGGACCTCTCGTGGCCAGCTCTTGGGTTTCTGCGTCAGCCGCTCTTGCCTGGCCTGCCCGGCGGCAGGAACCCGCGCCGGCGGGCCTCCTTCACCCACCGGTGTGCGGTGCTGACCGGTACGCCGTGCTGGTCGGCGAGGTCGCAGGCGGGCCGCGGCGAGTCCTGCGCGAAGTCGAGATAGACGTCGGCGACCTCGCGGTAGAACACATCGGGCCGCCCGCGCGACCTGCCGCCGCCGGCCGCCGCGTCGCGGGGCACCGCCAGAGCCGGCTCGACCGTCTCCCACCCACCGTCGACGACCACCGGCGGCGCGACGGGCCGGGCCCGCGGGTTGAACACCGGCGGCGTGCCGATCGACTCGTGCACGACCGCGAGCTGCGCGTTGGCCGCGGCCTCGATGCGCCCGACCGGGATGGCGCGCAGCAGATCCGCGCTCGGGCTGCCGTCGATGCGCAACCCCGTCAGCACCAGCCGACCACCGTCCGAGACGCCGACCCGCACCTGCACGCTCTGCGCCAGGGGCGGCTCCTGGCGCCATTCATACCAGCCGTCGACGACTGGAAAGAGCCGGCCACGCACCCGGCAAATCTAGACCACCGTTCCTCAAATCAACAATTGCGCGAACCTAGACGTCTAGATACGCTGATCTGGACCAGCCAGCCAGACGGTTTCAACGGGGGGTGTTCGGAGGGGACGATGCATGGCCGTGCATCGACCAGCTCCGGCCGAAGCCAACGGCACGTCCGCGTTCACACGGGGGATAGGGGGAGGACGCAGACAGGCGGTCGCCGGGCGGATCGCGCCAGCGGGCGCGTCCCGCCCGGCGACGTCGGCGGCCGAGCCACGGTCGCGGAGTCTCGCCGGGCTCCGCGACCGTTCGCCGGCTCGCCGGTTCGCTGGCACGGTCGCTTGCTGGGCGGCCGCTTTCTGGGTGGCCGTTCGTCGGCGCGGCCGGGCCGGGCTGGTCACATGCCAGGTCCGGCGCACCAGGGTGGTCAAGGCGCACCGGCCCACTGGGCCGCGGTCATCAGGGCGGCGATCGGCGCCGCGCCCATCACCGCCCTACCCATCACCGCCCTGCCCGTCGGCAGGCTGGGCATCGGCGGCCCGAACCGCACCTTCGATCCGCTCCGGCAGTCGGCCTCATCGCGCCCGGGCTGGCCTGCACGGTCGCGCCCACTGGCCCTCCGCTGCCGTTCCGGGCGTCTTTGCCGCCCCTGACGTCCCTGCCGTTCCTGACGCCCCTGACTGTCCCTGCCGCGCACCGTCGCACCGTCCGCTGCTGCGATGGCGGCCCGCCGTTACCTCCTCGCCGCGCGGCACGGTAGGCCGCGCTTCGCGCGACTCGCGGTCAGCGCACGACCGAAAACCCAGCCAACGTCACCAGACGACAGCACGAGCTTCGGCGTGGCCGACGCCGCGGGCCAGCCAGGCCCCAACTCGGAGCCGCCCATCCTCGCCGCCGCGCGCTGCCTGCGCTGCGCGCGGCAATCCGGGCCTCGCCGTCGCGCCGGCCGGACCATCGCGGTGATCCAAGTCGCGTGCTGGCCATCAGGGTGACCACGACACGACTTCGATCAAGCAAGCAAGATCAGCAGCGAGCCGGCACCGTCACACCTGCGCGGCCACGAGCCACTGCGCGTCCACCGCCCACTGCGCGCCGGTCAGGTCATGGCGTCTGGCCGAGGGTGGCGCAGACGGCGTCCAGGACGGCCGTCTTCAGTTCGTCCTTCGGTACGTCGGTGAACATCACCGTGCAGTCGCCCAGGCCGCCGACGGCCACCGTGGCCCGGGCCTGCTGGGCGAGGGTCGGCGCCGGGCCGAACAGCAGGGTGGTCAGGCGGCGGCCCCAGTCGGTGACGGCGGCGGCCAGGTTCAGCTCGGCCAGGACGCTCGGGTCCTGCATGACCATCTTGGTGATGTCGCGGTGGGCGTACGTGACGTCGAAGTACGCGCCGAGCACCGCGCGACGGTCGGTGAGTTCGCCCGGCCAGCGACCCGACTCGAAGTCGTCGAGCAGCGCGGCCACGTCGTCGACCAGGGGCTGGAACAGGCTGCGGACCAGGTCCTCGCGTGAGGCGAAGTGGTAGTACAGCGCGGGTTTGCTGATGCCGACGCGCTCGGCGATCTCGCGCAGGCTGACCTGCGCGACGCCCTTCTCGGCGATCAGCTCCATCGCGACGGCGCGGATGCGGTCGGCGGTCTCTGTGGTCCTCACCCTTGGCACGGGTCACATCTTACTTTACTTACCGGGAGGTAAGTGGTTCCCTTTACCTATCGGTAAGTAAACGGACGTAGGGGGAGTCATGCACGTGCTCATCTCCGGTGCGAGCGTCGCCGGGCCCGTCCTCGCGTACTGGCTGCGTCGCAACGGGCACCGGGTCAGCGTCGTGGAACGCACCTCCGAGCTGCGGGTCGGCGACGGCGGGCAGGCGGTCGACATCCTCGGGCCGGCCGTCGAGGTCATCGACCGGATGGGGCTGCTGCCGCAGGTCCGGGCGGCGCGGACGACCACCGACACGATGACGCTGATCCGGCCGGGCCGGGCCGACGTCACGATCGACGCCGCCCAGCTCCTCGCCGGGGTGTCCGACCGGCACGTGGAGATCATGCGCGGCGACCTGGCGGAGATCTTGTACGAGGCGACCCGCAAGCACGTCGCGTACACCTTCGGCACCACCATCCAGGAGCTTCGCGAGCACGACGGCGGGGTCGACGCAACCTTCTCCGACGGGACCAAGGGCACCTTCGACCTGGTCGTCGGCGCCGACGGGCTGCACTCCGGGGTGCGGCGGCTGGTGTTCGGGCCGGAGGAGGACTACAGCCACTTCCTCGGCGGCTACCTTGCGGTGTTCAGCGTGCCGGACTTCATCGGTCTCGACGGGCAGGTCCTCGGCTACAACACCGTCGACCGGGCCGTCGCCCTCTACCCGACCCGCACGCCCGGCCGCACCCGCGTCGTCATCCTGTTCCGCGCCCCGCAGCCCGACAACCGCGCCCCGCAGGCCGACAACCGCGCCCCGCAGGCCGACCGCCGCGACCCGCGGCCCGACAACCGCGAACAGCAGGCCGACCACCGCGACCCGGCCGCGCAGCGGCGGCTGCTGCGCGAGGTCTGCGCCGGGCTCGGCTGGGAGGTCCCGCGGCTGCTCGAGCACCTCGACGCGGCCGACGACTTCTACCTCGACGGGATCAGCCAGATCCGGCTGCCGTCGTGGTCGCGCGGGCGGGTCACGCTCGCCGGCGACGCCGGTTACGGTCCTGGGCCGGCGGTCGGTGGCGGCAGCAGCCTGGCGGTCGTCGGGGCGTACGTGCTCGCCTCGGAGCTGGCCGCCGCCGGTGACGACCATGCGGTGGCGTTTCCGGCGTACGAGCGCGCGATGGCCGACGCGGTCGCCGCCAGCAGGACGGTCGGGCCGTCGGTCCTGGCGACCCTGATCCCGCGCAGCGAGCTGCAGGTCTGGACGATGGCCCAGGCGATGCGCCTGCTGCCCCGGCTGCCCGGGTTCCTGCAGCGGAGGCTGACCTCGTTCGGGGGAGGGCCGGCCGCCATGCTCAACGGGGTCGACCTGCGCCCGCCGGTGGCCCCGGCGACCCTCTAACCTTGCGCACATGACTGACGGGGTGGTCGCCGCCGACGCCGCCGGGCTGCGCCGGGCCGCCGAGCTGCTGCGGCAGGAGTCCGTCTGCGCGTTCCCCACTGAGACGGTGTACGGGCTGGGCGCGCACGCCTTCTCCGCCAAGGCCGTCGCGGAGGTGTACCGGCTGAAGCGCCGCCCCTCGTGGAACCCGCTGATCGTGCACGTGGCGTCGGCGGCGGACGCTGAGGCGCTCGCCCATACGTGGCCCGAGGCGGCGCGGCTGTTGGCGGAGCGGTTCTGGCCCGGCCCGCTCAGCCTCGTCGTGGAGCGGGCCCACCACCTGCCGGCCAACGGCGGCCCAGCGACAGTCGCGGTCCGGGTCCCCGCGCACCCGGTCGCGCTCGCGCTGCTGGAGGAGTGCGGGCTGCCGCTCGCCGCGCCGAGCGCCAACCGGTCCGAGAGCATCTCCCCCACCACCGCCGAGCACGTGATCCGCAGCCTGCCCGACGTGCCATTGGTCCTCGACGGCGGCCCGTGCCGCCTCGGCATCGAGTCCACGGTGGTCGACGTGACCGTGTCGCCGCCCCGGCTGCTGCGCCCCGGCGCGCTGAGCCTGCGGGCGATCCGCGACGTGGTCGGCGCGCTGCGGCTGCCCGGCGACGACGGCCCCGGCGAGAGCCCGGCCGCCGGGGTCCGCTCGCCGGGGCTCGCCCACCGCCACTACGCGCCGCGGGCCCGGCTGCTCCTCGTCGACGACCCGGCCCTGCTGGCCGAGCGGGCCGAGGACGCGGACCCGGGCACGCTGGGCATCCTCACCCACCACCCGACGGCACCGCCGGGGGCGCACGTGGAGCTGCTGTCCGCGGACCCGCTCGAGTACGCCGCCGACCTGTACGCCGCCCTGCACCGCCTCGACGACGCCGGCGTGACGACAATCCTCGCGCAGACCCCGCCCGGAGGCGACGACTGGCTCGCCGTCCGCGACCGCCTGACCCGGGCGTCGGCCGCTGAGACCGGTACCGCCGCGACCGCCTGACCCGGGCGACCGCCTGCTGTTCCTGCCCCCGCCAGTCCTGCCGCCCCAGGCGCCCCCACCGGAGGCAGCGGCGGTGCCGGTACCGCAGCAGCCGGCGGTGCCGCAGGAGCACTGACAGCGCAAGGGCGGGCGCCCCCTCGGACGCCCGCCCCTCGCTCTACAGCAGTTTCGTCACCACGGCGCGGGGGCCGGGGGCACGACGACCGGCGGGCGGTCGTCGCAGGTGATCGTGTTCGGCAGCTCCCAGGGGGCGAGCCACGGGCCCGTGGTGCCGCCGCCGTCGTTGCCGCCCAGGTCGACGACCGAGAACTCGGAGCCGGCCGGGGTGAAGTGGAACGTGCCGCAGTTGTTGATGCCGACGGCGCCGACGTTGCGGGCGTCCACGTTCTGGAACGAGGCGGAGCCCGCGGCCCGGGCGCTGAGCACCGAGGTGCCCGTGCCGTCGACCCGGATGTCCTTGAACTTGACGTTGGTGATGGAGTACAGGTCCTTCACCGGCCAGTCGGCGACGAGCATGATCGCGTTGTAGGTGTTGTCGAGGAAGTGGTCCCCGGTCACCTGGATGTCCGCGTCGATGTTCTTCTCCAGCGCGAGGAACCAGATCGCGCCGAGGCCGATGTTCCAGTTCAGCTCGTACGTGCCGGCGCGGACCGTGGTGTTGTCCTTGACCTTCACGAAGCCGGTGAACGGCTCGGCGCCGAAGCGGGAGCCGATGTGGATCGCGCTGCCCTCACGGATCGGGTCCGCGATCAGGTTGCCGGACACCGTGGTGTCCTTACCGCCGTAGATCGCGATGCCGTTGGCGAGGACCGGCGTCTGCACCGTGTTGTGGTCGAACGTGTTGCCGGCGTTGGTGGTCTTCTCGGCCCACATCGCCAGGCCGTCGTCGCCCGAGTTGCGCACGAAGTTGTTCGACGCGGTCGAGTTGGTCACGCCGGTGTGGAAGTTGAGCCCGTCGGCGATCTGGTCGACGATCACGTTGTTGGTGACCTTCGTGTTGGTCATCGGTCCGTCGAACCACAGGCCGACCTTGGTGTGCTGGATGTACAGCCCGTCGATGGTCGAGTTGCTCATCGCGCCGCCGATGCCGTTGACCTGGTCGGTGTCGATACGCTCGCGCACGTCGCCGATGATCGAGAAGCCGGACAGGTGCACGTTGCTGCTGCCGCCGTCCTGGGCGTACTTGCCGTAGAACCCGACGCCGGTGTGGATCGAGTTGTCCGGGGCCGGCTCGCTGAGCGCGACCTCCTTGCCCTTGATGATGGTGTACCAGGAGCCCGCGCCCTCGATCGTGACGTTGTCGACGATGATGTGGCGGTTCACCTGGTACGTGCCCGGCGGGATGTACACCTTCAGGTGCGTCTTCTTGGCGAAGGCGATGGCCCTGTCGATCGCGTCGGCCGAGTCGCGGCGACCCGTCGGGTCCGCGCCGAACAGCAGCACGTTCGCCGCGATGATGCTGATCTTCGGCGGGCCGACCAGCTCCGAGTCGAGCAGGTCGATGACCGTCCACGCGGCGCTGTTCTTCGGCGCGGTCAGCCGGACCTTGTCACCGGCCCGGTACGTCTTGCCCAGCAGCAGCCGCTGCTCGTCGTAGAAGTGGTTCGGCCGGAACGGGGTGGTGATCGTCGGCGCGGGCGTCGTGGCGGCCGGCACGCACGCGCACTCGGTGATCCACCAGTCGGGGTGCAGCAGCCCCGCGTTCGGGTCGTTGGAGAACGGGTACTGGTTGTACAGCCACGAGTACTGCGACGTGAGCGTCACCGTGGTCTTCTTGCCGCCGTTGACCGTCACGTCCAGCGGCGAGGTGATGCCGCCGCCGTTGGGCGCGTCGGGAATGCTGTAGCGGACGTTGATGGCGTTGGCCGACTTCGGCAGCGTGAACTCCACGTACTGCCCCGGCGTCAGCTTCACCGCGCTGCGCCCGGAGGCCTCGGCGGGCAGCGTGTACGCCGTGCGGTCCGGGCCGATGACGGTGCCGTTCGTCTTGGCCTTCTCGGCCTCCTGCTCGACGAAGGCGACACTGGCGCCGCGGCCCGCGGTCAGCGCCGGGTCGATGGCGGCGCGGGTCACCGCTGGTGAGGCCCCGGCCGCGGCGGCCGGTGCGGCACCGGTGACCACCACACCGAGACCGACGGCGGCGGCCGTCGCCGCCGCGGCCCACCGCGGTGGTCCGCTGGACCACCGCGGTAAGGGTCCTGTGCTCCGTGACATCGATGACTCGATTCTCTCGGGAGGGGGCGGACGCCCGAGACGCTCTACGGCGGGGCGGCGCCATGAGGGTGAGGGTGAGGTGACATTAGGACCCCCGTCCCCCGCTCCACAAGGTCTTGCGAAATATTTACGCAACGAACGGGAGGGAATTGTCGTCGGCTTGTCGGTTTGTTGCACAAAACTGCGGCCATCGTTGCGACGCCCAGCGCCGCGCAGGCGGACGCCCGCCGCAGGAAGACACGGTGAACGGAAGCTGTGGTGCGGACGGAAGATGCGGTGGGACGACCGGACCCGGTGAAGCAGCCCGGCCCGGCGAGGTCACCGGCGCGGCGAGGTGGCGGCGCGGCACGGCACGCCGGCACGGCAACCCGCACGGCCCGGCGACCGCACGGCGACCCGACCTGGCCCGGCGACCCACTCGGCACGGCGCGACGAACCCGGCGCGGCACGGCAACCCGACCCGCCCCAGCGCGGCGATCCGGCGCGCACGCCGGGCAAAGGCGGCCCGAAAGCTCAGCCCTTGGCGATCCTCATCAACCACTCGTCGAGCAGGGCCCGCTCGGCGCCGCTCAGCACCGTGACCTCCGGCAGGGCGGTCCGCAGGGCCCCGGCCGCGCCCGCCACCGCGTCCGCGCCGACCACTCCGCCCGCAGGCGCGGCGCCGCCCGCGGCCGGTGGCGGGTCGCTGGTCACCGCAGCCAGGATCGACTCGCGGGCCAGGACCGACAGGGCGGGGTCGCGCTGCTGCGGCGGCAGCGCGATCAGCGTCAGCGTCAGCCCGCAGCCCGCCGCGTGGATCAGGTGCGCCGCGCGCTCCTCGCTGACCCGCAGCCGGCCCGCCGCTGCGATGCGCCGCACCTGCCCCGCCAGCACCTCGGCGGCGGCACGGGCCGCGGGCGACTCGACCCCCGGGCGGGGCTCGCCATAGATCAGCGTGTAGACGGCAGGGTGCGCCAATCCGAACCCGACGTGCAGGTCCCAACCCCGCCGCAGGTCCTCGACGGGATCCTCGCTGTGCCCGAGCGACATCTTGCCATCGAGGTACGACACAAATCCGTGGCTCGCGACGGCGTCCAGGAGGCCCTGTTTGTCGCCGAACAGCCGGTAGATGGTCGGGGCCTGCACGCCGGCGGCAGCGCTGACGGCCCGGGTGGAGATCGCCTCGCGGCCACCCTCGTCCAGCAGGGCCGCGGCGGCTTCGACGATCCTCTCGCGGGTAGTGGTCACGGTAACAACGTTAACACTTGCACGTTAGCGACTTAGTGCTAACGTAAAGTTGTTATCATCGCTAACAGCAGGAGGTTGTCATGAACCGGGTTGCCGTCGTCACCGGTGGGTCGCGCGGGATCGGGCGGGCCGTCGCGCTGCGGCTGGCGTTGGACGGGCAGGCCGTGGTCGTCGCGTACGGCCGCGCATCCGACGCCGCAGACGCGGTGGTGGCCGAGATCACCGGCAAGGGCGGGCAGGCGGTCGCGGTGCGCGCGGACGTCGCCGACGAGGCCGCCGTCGCGGCGCTCTTCGACACCGCGGAGCAGCGCTTCGGCGGGGTCGACGTGGTCGTCAACGCGGCCGGCGTCATGGTGCTCGCGCCGGTCGCCGAGCTCGACCTCGACGCGCTGGACCGGATGCACCGCACCAACGTGCGCGGCACGTTCGTGGTGGGCCGGGAGGCCGCCCGCAGGGTCCGCCGTGGCGGCGCGATCGTCAACTTCTCCACCTCGGTCACGCGCTTGTCGCTGCCGGCGTACGCCGGATACGCCGCGAGCAAGGCGGCCGTGGAGGCGATCAGCCCGATCCTCGCCAAGGAGCTGCGCGGCCGGGACGTCACGGTCAACGCCGTCGCGCCCGGGCCCACCGCCACCGACCTGTTCCTCGACGGCAAGGACGACGCCACGGTCGAGCGCATGGCGAAGATGAACCCGATGGAGCGCCTGGGCACCCCGGAGGACATCGCCGAGGTGGTCTCGTCGCTGGCCGGCCCGGCCCGCTGGATCAACGGCCAGACGATCTACGTCAACGGCGGCGCTGCCTGACGGCCGGAAGCTTCCACCCGGAACGACCGGCGGGACAGTGGCGTCGGACTCTTGTCCCATCGCCGGAAGACGACAGCTGCGGAGGGGATGTACCGTGTCGGGCACGAGGATGAATTCAAGTTGTCACGACGCCGGGCGCGGCACTGCCACCGCCCCTCGGCGCACGGGAGACGGGGAGCCGACATGGGACGTGGACGGGCCAAGGCCAAGCAGACGCGGATCGCCCGGGAGCTGAAGTACTTCACCCCGCCGACCGACCTCACCGCCCTCCAGCACGAGCTCGCCGGCGTACACCTCCCCGAGCCGGAGGACGCGGACACCGCCGACTACTACACGCGCGACCGCGACGACAACACTCCCCGCTAGCGCGCTGACCACCACCGTTCGCGGTGTTGGTCAGACCGCTGTTCAGGTGGCGGGCGGCCCACTCGTGTTCTTGCCTGGTTGATCGAAGTCGCGTCGTGGTCGTCCAGACGGCCGGGGCGCGACTTGGATCACCGTGGGCTTGCCGCGGGCGCGGCTCGGCGCTGGGTCTGGTGGTTCAGCTGCCGGTGGCCTGCGCGGGTGGCACCGTGACCGGTTCGGCGGTGGGGTGCCGGGCCGGCTCCGCTGCGCTGGCGTCCGCCGGTGCCGCTGTCTGCGCTGTCTGCGCTGTCTGGCGGGTCTTGCGTCGGGTCTGGCGGGTGGTGACGATGTGCCGGCCGAGTTTGATGAACGGTTGTTCGATCAGGCGGTAGAGCACGTCGGCGAAGGC